>NZ_BSOY01000013.1 GCF_030160755.1 Brevundimonas denitrificans
CGACCGCCGCCGGCCACGGCGACCTTCACGCCGTGCGTCGCGAGCAGGTTCTCGATGGCCGACCGCGCCGCCTCGACCCGGTCCGGAGCGGCCTCGACCGTGACACCGTGCGGCGTGGCGACCGCGCGCCAGTCGTGTTCCGGGCCGAGGGCGGCGCTGACGGCGGTCTCCACCTCGCGCGGACAGATCACGGCGCCCGGCCAGCGCCAAAGGTCCTCCAGCCGGCCCTCCACCGGATGAACGGCGGTCAGCGGCGAGCCGCAGGAGCAGGGCGCCGGCAGCGGCTGCAGCAGGTCGGGCAGGCGGACCCGGATCATCGGCTGGGTGGTGCGGCGCAGGTCGGTGATGATCGGCAGGAAGCGGTTGGTCCCGGGCACGGGTTCGCGCTCGATGATCAGCACATCCTCGTTCAGGTGCAGGGTCCCGAGACGGCAGGCGGCGCCGAGGAAGCCCTCGGTGGCCTGATAGATGGGGTCGGGCCGGGCGCCGAGCGCCGCGCCGATCCAGCCCCGCTCGGCCTCGCCCATCGGTTCGGCGCCGTAGAACAGGCGACGCAGCGGCCAGGGTCGGTCCGTGCGTCGGGCGAGGTCCGCCAGAACCTGCGGCGGGGCGATCAGGACGTCGGGGGCGAAGGCCCGCAGCCGCTCGAGCCGTTCGGCGGCCGTACCGTCGAGGCCGACGAACAGGAAGCGGAACGGACCCGCCTCTCCGATATCGCCGTACAGCCGGTTGTCGGCGCGCAGACACAGGGCGATCCGTGTGGGGCGCAACAGGGCGTCGGCGGGAAGCAGGCGGGCGAGGATATGGCCGATCCAGCCGCCGCGTTCCGCCGCACTGGTCACGAACAGGCCGCGTCGTCCCGAGGAGCCGGTAGAGAAGCCCGCCACGATCCCGGGCTGGACTTCACCGGATTCGCCGGACTCCGCCGCCAGGGCGGCGGCTTCGGTCTCGGGCCGGGTCAGGCCGAGGGTGTTCCAGGCGTCGAAGCGCTCGCGCAGGGCATCAGGAGACATGACCGGAAAGTCGGCCAGCGGCCGGCCAGCGAGGGCGCTGATCGCCGGGGTGCGGGCGATGACGGGGGCCATGGTGCGCCAGAGCTGCGCCTGTCGCCGCGCGACATCGGCGGGCGAGCGCAGGCTCCAAGCGCTCCAGCGGGCCGCGAGCCAGGCCCGCAGGACCGCGCGCCGGTCAGTCCGCACGGCGCGTCTCGACCTCAACCTCGCCGCAGTGGGAGGGGGTGACGATCACCTCGGGATTGCGCGCCCACAGCCGGTGCAGGGCGTTGAGGGTTTCCCGATAGGGGCCGGTCTGGCCGAGCAGGGCGGTGGTCAGGCGCGGCGGCGGGACGTCGTCGCGCACGGCGCCGCTGGACCAGGCCGCATCGGCGATCAGGAAGCGGGTGCGGTCGTCGCTCTGCCGCACGAGAAGGCCCCAGTGGCCGGGGCAGTGTCCGGGCAGCTGGACCGCCAGCAGGGAGCCGTCGCCCAGCAGGTCCGCCCCGGCTTCAAACGGGGCCATGTCGGGGCCGAGCGCGACCTGCGCCCGGTCCTCGAAGAAGACCGCACGGGCGTCGATGTCGGCAGGAGCGAGCGCCGCCAGCACCCCGCGGCGGACACGGGCGACGCGGCCCTTGCGCTGGACCTGAGCCAGCCCGGCGCGGGCGCAGAAGAGGCGGGCCTCCGGGAACCGTGTCAGTCCGGCGATGTGGTCGCCGTGGAAGTGGGAGACGACGACCGCGCGGATGTCGCCCGGCGTAAAGCCGAAGGCCGGAAGCTGGTCGGCGACGGCCTGTCCCGGCTCCAGCGTCACGGGCGTGGTCCAGCGGTAGAGACGTTCCGGAAACGGATCGGTGGCGGCGAAGAAGGCGGGGTCGTAGCCGGTGTCGAACAGCATCGGTCCCTCGTCCGGATGGACGATCAGGGCGGCCAGGGCGGGAAAGACCGCCGGCGCCAGACCGGCGTCGCGGCGGGTCATGACGGCGGGATGCGAACAGGATCCGGCGCGCAGGATATGGACGCGGCAGCGTTTCATGACGCCGCCAGCCGGGGCGCGACCGCCAGCGCCGTAGCGACCGCGTCATGGGCCGGTTCATAGCCGAGCAGACGGCGGGCCTTGCCCAGATCGAACGTCTGCGACCAGGCCAGGGTGGACAGGGTGTAGGGCGTCAGCACCGGCTCAGGCTGTCCCGGCAGGACGCGGCACAGGGCGTCGGCGCCGACCGACAGGACCTGTCCGAGGGCGAGGGGTATGGAGACGGTGCGGACCTCGATGTCGAGCGCCTGTCCCAGTCTGCTGATCAGATCGCGTACGGGCAGGGCCTGCCCCCCGGTGATGTTGATCGCCTGCCCGCCCGCCGCCTCGCGGTGAACGTCGCCCAGCCGGATCGCGCGCGCCGCGTCACGCACATCGGTCATCTCCACCAGCGCCCGCCCGTCGCGGAACACCGGGAACCGACCGCGCTTCACCAGCCGCAGGATGCGCGGCAGCAGGACGGCGTCGTCGGGGCCGATGATGGCGCGCGGGCGGATGGCGACGGTGCGGAAGCCGGGCGCGTCAGCGGCGAGCACGAGACGCTCGGCCTCGCCCTTGGTGCGGGAATAGGCGTTCAGGGGACGCTCCGGCCAGGGCGTGTCTTCCGTCAATCCGGTCTGGTCGGCCCAGCGGGCGTAGACCGAGGGGGAGGAGACGAAGACGAACGACCCCACGCCCGACCGACGCGCGGCGGCGAGCAGGTCGCGGGTCAGATCGACATTGGCGCGCTGGAAGTGGGCGTCGGGACCCCAGGGGCTGGACAGGGCTGCGGCGTGGAAGACGACGTCGATGTCCCCGCACAGGGTGTCGGGACCCAGGTCGAACAGGTCGCCCGCCACGGTCTCGGCCCCCATCGCGCCCAGCCGGGCGATGGCCGCCGGGCTGCGCCCGGCGGCGCGGACCGTGTAGCCCTCATCCAGCAAGGCCTGCGTCAGGGTCAGGCCGAGGCCCCCGGTCGCGCCGGTGACCAGCGCGCGGCGGCTCACGTCCGCAGCACCATGGCGGCCAGGCTGATCCCCGCCGCCGTGCCCAGAAGCAGGACGGTCTTGCCGGGACCCAGCCGTCCTGTCGCCTGCGCCTCGACCAGCACCGTGGGCAGGGAGGCCGCGATCTGATTGCCGCGCGTGGCGAAGATGTCGATCACCCGGTCCGGGTCGCCCCCCATGAGCCGGCGGGCGTGTTCGATCGCGGGCCGGCTGGCCTGGTGGCCGACGATGACATCGACGCTCTCGCGGGTCAGGCCCGCCTCGCCCAGAACCCGAGCGATCAGGGCGGGCAGGGTTCTCGAAGCGGCCTTGAAGATGCCGAACGGATCCATCCGGAAGCGGGCGCCGTCGGAAAAGGCCTCCAGTCCGTCGTCCAGGCGAACGCGGGTTCCGCCGGAGCGCACCGAGGCGAGGTCCTTGCCCGAACCATAGGTTTCGAAGCGGCGGGCCAGCAGGCCCGGGCCGTGGGGATCGTCGCCGGCCTCGACGCACACGGCCGCCGCGCCGTCGCCGAAGATGGCGGCGGAGGCTGGGGTTTCCCAGTCCAGTCCGCATGACGGTATGTCGCTGGAGACGATCAGGGCGCGGCGGAACCGGCCTGTGGCGAAGCCCATGGCGGCGACGTCGAGCGCGGTCACGAACGACAGGCACGTCTGGTTGACGTCAAAGGCCCAGACGCCGGACTGGCCGAGACCCAGCGCCTCCTGAATCAGCACCGAGGCGCCGGGGATGGGCTGTTCCATCACCCCGCAGGCGCCGATCAGGACGTCGATGTCGCCCGCCTCCCAGCGTGCCATCGCCAGGGCGCGCCTTGCGGCCTCGGCCCCCATCATCGAGGTGGTTTCGTCCGGGGCCGCGACGCCGCGGGACGCAATGCCGAACTGGGTCTCGGTCCAGCCCGAGGGCTGGCCGAAGACGGCGTCCAGCGCCTGCGACGACCGGTGTTCACGCGGGGAATACGCCCCAAGGCCAGCCAGGATCATGGGCGTCATGGCGTCAGGTTAGCCTTGCCGTCGGGCGTCGTCCATGCGCCCGCGGGCTCAGTCCTGGTGCTCGATCACATGCCGTCCGCGCACCATGCGGACATAGGGCAGGGGCCGGTTCGGATGCGCGAGGCGCTCGCCCACCTCCCCCAGCACGAAGCGGGTGATGGCAGGCAGGTCCAGCGATCTCGTGTCGGCCAGCGGCAGCCAGGCGATCTCGTCGAGTTCGCCTGAGCCGGCGGTCGGCTCCGGGTGCAGCAGGGCGCGGGCGTCGGCCATGAAGAAGCGGGCGTCGAACCGGCGGGTCCGTCCCGGCGGCGTGATGGCGCGGGCGACATAGGACAGGGCGGCCAGATCGGGCAGGGCCCCGACAGCCCGGAATTCGCGCCACGAACCGGCGACCGAGGCCGCGGGCGCGGGCGCGGCGAGCAGCAGCCCGGTCTCCTCGAAGGTCTCGCGCACGGCGGCGAGGGCAAGGGCGCGGGCGCGGCGGGCGGGAACCTCGCGCATCAGGCGGGCTGTGTCCGGCGCGGGCAGATCGTTGGCGGCGGCGGCGCTGAAGTCCGAGCGATCGATCCGTCCTCCGGGGAAGACCCATTTGGCGGCCATGAAGACGTGGCCGGGGGCACGACGACCCATCAGCACCTGGGCCTCGCCGCCGCGGACGCGGGTCAGGATCAGGGTGGCCGCGTCCTTCGGGGTCTGACGGCCGCCGACGCGGGGCGCGTCGGTCAGGTTGCGGGCGGAGTCGAAAGGCGTGATCATGGCCCGGCCATAGCATGCTCGCCGGCTCGCGGACGACCCGGCCGGGAGATCAGTCGTCGAAGCGAATTCCGGTCAAGATCAACACGGACAGGTCCTGTGTCGGGGTGTAGTTGCGCCGCCTGATCTCGAACCGGGTCGGGCCGATCTTGCGCACGCCCTCGCCGCAGAAGCTGACCAGGTTGCGCGAGGAGCCCTTGTCCACGACCAGGCGGAATTCCCCGATCGGCTCGGCCCAGTTGGCGCCGGTGGTAAGGATGTAGTCGACCCAGGTCTCGGTAAGATACAGGCCGCGCGCGCGCATCCTGCGCGCGCCGGCCCGGAAGGCGTCGTCCGTGCAATACCGGGTCGCTGCCTGACTGGCGTATTCGCCGGCCTCCATGGCCGGGTCGCCGAACACGCTCCCGGCCGAACCGCCAACGGCCGGCGTGTACTGGTGACGCACATCGAGTTCGCGCCCGGCGGGGAAGACCTGGGTCCAGTAGTGGGTGGTCTTCAGCGTCCAGAGGGGGACAAGGTCAAGCTGGCGGACGCCGGCGTCGGTCCAGGACCGGTCCTCGATCAGCCCCATCTCGATCAGCATTTCGATCTGGGGTCGGGGCAGGGCGGCCAGCGCCTGCATCGTCGCCTCGCCCCGGGGCGTGAACGGGACGGCGAGGCCGCGAAGCAGTCCGGAGTGGTCGACCCCGTTGAAAATCGCCTTCTGCTCGACATTGGTCGCCACGCGGCGGCCGTTCACCGTCGTGGTGAAGGGCATCTGCAGGGGATCCTCAAGCGGCACCGCCTCGTCGCCACCCTGCAGGTCGGGCATGGGGAAGGCGACGATCGTCGAGATGTCGCGCTGTGTGCGATTGTAGAAGCGGTAGCGGACGCGGATCTCGGCGGCCGAGACATAGAGATCCTCGGACCGCATCTCGATGCCGTCGGTGCGTTGCAGAACGAGGCCGCCGGCGCCCATGGAGGCGACGCTGTCATTGGCCGCCGCCGGCGCGGCGAGCAGGATGGCGGCCAGCACGGCGGCGACGCCCCGGTTCAATCTGATCATCTCGTCCTCCCGCGACGAGACTAGCCGATCGGATGCGGCGAAGTCGTGACGATTTCCGCCGTCAGCGCCGCTTGCCCTTGCGGACGCCCTTCAGCCCGCCGGACGGCTTGGGGCCGCCGGGCCGGCCCGCGCCGCGCTTGGGGAAGCCGCCGCCGCCGGGGCCGCGGGCGCGCTGGCCCAGCCGGGGCGCGGGGGCGTTGGGATCGCGCGGGGCCGGGTCGGACAACATCTCAAAGACCAGACCGCCGGTGATCGGCGTGGCCTCCTTCAGCCGGACCTCGACCGTCCGGCCGAGGGTCCAGCGGGCGCCGCTGCGTTCGCCGACGAGGGCGTGGGACTTGTCGTCGTGGGTGAAATATTCGGTCCCGAGGGTGGAGACGGGGACCAGGCCGTCAGCGCCGGTCTCATCCAGGCGCACGAACAGGCCGAAGCGGGTCACGCCGGTGATGCGGCCGGGGAAGGTCGCCCCGACCCGCTCCTGCAGGAAGGCGGCCATGTAGCGGTCCATGGCGGCGCGTTCGGCCGCCATGGAGCGACGCTCGGTCATGGTCACCTGTTCGGCGATGGCGGGCAGTTCACTGATCTCGCGCTCGCTCAGCCCGTCCTTGCCCAGGCCCAGCGCCCGGATCAGGCCGCGGTGGACGATCAGGTCGGAATAGCGCCGGATCGGCGAGGTGAAGTGGGCGTAGCGGTCGAGGTTGAGGCCGAAATGGCCGACGTTCTCGGCCGAATAGATGGCCTGCATCTGGCTGCGCAGGACGACCTCGTTGACGACCTCGGCGTGGTCGCCGCCGCGAGTCTCGTCCAGCAGTTTGTTGAATCGTTTGGTGGTCGCCGGCTCGCCCTTGGTCCAGGGCTTGCCGATGGTCTGGAGGAAGTCGCCGAGGTTGAACAGCTTCTCCTGACTCGGCGCGTCGTGGACGCGGTACAGCAGGGGCGTCTTCTTCTGCTCCAGGGTCTCGGCGGCGCAGACATTGGCCTGGATCATCATCTCCTCGATCAGCCGGTGGGCCTCGAGGCTGACGCGGGGCTCGATCGAGATGATCTGGCCCTGGTCGTTCATGCGGATGCGGCGTTCGGGGCTTTCGATGGCCAGGGGGCTGCGCTTCAGCCGGCCCTTGAGCATGGTCCGGTAGGCGGCCCAAAGAGGTTCGAGGATGGCGGCCATGATCGGGCCGGTCGCATCGTCGGTCTGGCCGTCGATCGCCGCCTGGGCCTGCTCGTAGCTGAGCTTGGCCTGGGACCGCATCAGGCCGCGCATGAATTTGTGGCCCGTCTTCCGGCCGTCCTTGTCGAAGACCATGCGCACGGCCATGCAGGCGCGGTTCTCGCCTTCCTTGAGGCTGCACAGGCCGTTGGACAGCCGCTCGGGCAGCATCGGCTCGACGCGGTCGGGGAAGTAGGTGGAGTTGCCCTTGTCGCGGGCCTCACGGTCGAGGTTCGTATTGGGGCGGACGTAGGCAGCGACGTCGGCGATGGCGACCCAGACGATCCAGCCGTCGGCGTTCTTCGGGTCCTCGTCGCGCATCGCATAGACGGCGTCGTCGTGGTCGCGGGCGTCGGCGGGATCGATGGTGATCAGCGGCAGGTCGCGAAGGTCCTCGCGGCCCTTCAGCGAAGGCAGCTCCTGGTCCTCGGCCTCCTTCTCGACGGCCTCGGAGAAGCCCATCGGCACATTGTGGGCGGCGATGGCGATCAGGGAGGCGGCGCGGGCGTCGCCCTCGTGGCCGATCTTTTCCAGAATCTTGCCGCGCTTGGGGCCGTAGCGCTGGTCGCCCTTTTCGATGGCCGCGAGAACGAGGTCGCCGTCGCGCAGGCCCTCGGCCTGGGCGTGGGGGACCAGGAGCACGTCCTTGGAGCGCCGATCGACGGGCTCGACCCGGACCTCCTTGTGGGACTTGCGGATGACGCCCAGCACCTTGTTGGCGCCGGCGTCGAGGGTCTTGATCAGCCGGGCTTCCCAGCCGTCCTCGGTCCGCGTGAACTTGACGAGGACGCGGTCGCCCATGCCGGGGGCGGGGCCGGGCTTGTCGTTGTCGGGGACCAGCAGGGCGCGGGGGGCGTCGGTCGAGGCCTCGACCAGACGGACGTAGAGTTCGCCGTCCATGTCGCGCTCGACCACGTCGGCGACGCCGACGGCGGGCAGGGCGCCGACCTCGGAGAAGCCCTTGCGGCCGCGTTTGCCCAGCTTGCCGGCCTCTTCAAGGGCGCGGATCATTTCGCGCAGGGCGCGGCGTTCGCCGCCCTTGAGGCCGAAGTGGCGGGCGATGTCGGTTTTCTCGGCCGATCCGGCTTCGCGGAGGAAGGCGATCAGCGTGTTTTCGTCGGGGAGTCCGGCGACGGGCCGGCGGGGTGATTTGCTCATGGGATTTCCTGGGTATCGGAGACCGGCTGCATCAGGGTGATGTCAAGGGCGACGGCTGCGCGCGCCAGTTGCCGGTCGAGGGTGAAAAGGGAGGCGCCGAGCCGACGCGCGACGGCGGCGTGGATGGCGTCAGGCGCTCTCAGGCCGAGATCGAACATGCGAACGATCTGGCCCGCGGAGCGGATGTCGTCGGGAAGCATCTCGACGGGTCGGGTGAGATCGTCGCACCAGCGGTCGAAGGACCGCAGACGGATCTGTCCGGACTCAGCGGTGTCTTCGCCTCGCCGAACACGAAGGGAAACGGCCGATGACACCTCCGTGGCGGCCAGATCGCTCACGAGCAGGGCCGTGTCCTCGCGGCGCGCGAGCGTTTCGATGACCTGAACGCTCGACGGTTCCTCGAGAAGGATGGAGACCAGAATGCTGGCGTCGAGATAGGCGTTCACCAGGGCTTGTCGTCGTACATTTCGCGGAGCAACTCCACCGAGGTCTGGGTCGCCGGGGGCAGGGATTCGCGCATCTTGCGAAGACGCTCGAAGGCGGCCCGGCGTTCCGCCTCGGTCGGCAGGGGCCGTTCGGGGGCGATGGGCCTTATCTCGGCCACCGGCTTGCCATGACGCGTGATCACGACCCGTTCCCCTTCTTCCACACGGTCGAGAAGGTGGGTGAAGTTGTTCTTGGCTTCCGCAACCCCGTAGTTGGCCATGGTCCGATCTCCATTCTGGCCATAAATATAGCCATAAATCTTCGACTTCGCCAGCCGGGTTGTTCGGCGGGCGCCCCGCGCCTAGCTTCCAGCGCGAACGTACCCCCGGAGTTTCTGCATGTCCCTTTCCGCCGCCCCCGTCCTGTCCGGTCCGACCGGCTCCCTGCTGGACCTGATCGGCAAGACGCCGATGGTGGAGGTGACGAAGATCGATACCGGCCCGTGCCGCCTGTTCCTGAAGCTGGAGGCGCAGAATCCGGGCGGATCGATCAAGGACCGCATCGCCCTGTCGATGATCGCAGCGGCCGAGGCGGAGGGGTTTCTGAAGCCCGGCGGGACCATCGTCGAGGCGACGGCCGGCAATACGGGTCTGGCGCTGACCCTGGTGGGGCAGGCCAAGGGCTATAAGGTGCTTCTGGTCATCCCCGACAAGATGTCCAAGGAAAAAATCCAGCATCTCAGGGCGATGGGCGCCGATGTTCGCCTGACGCGTTCGGACGTGCCGCATGGGCATCCGGAATATTACACCGACATGGCCGAGCGGCTGGCGCAGCAGATCCCGGGCGGCTTCTACGTCAACCAGTTCGCCAACGACGCCAACTCCCTCGCCCACTTCAAGACGACGGGGCCGGAGATCTGGGAACAGATGGACGGCGACATCGACGCCTTCGTCGCCGGCATCGGCTCGGGCGGCACCATCACCGGCATCGCCCGCTATCTGAAGAGCGTCGGTTCGGACGCGAAGATCATCCTCGCCGATCCCGTGGGGTCCACGCTGGCCGGAATCGTCAACGACGGCGTGCCGGGACCGGAGGGCAGCTACACCGTCGAAGGCATCGGCCAGAATTTCGTGCCCGACACCGCGGACATGAGCCTGATCGACAAGGCCTATTCCATCCCCGACGCCGAGGCGATCGCCACCGTCCGGGAGCTGCTGCTGAAGGAGGGCGTGCTGGCCGGCTCGTCGTCGGGAACGCTGATCGCCAGCGCCCTGCGCTGGTGCCGCGAGCAGACGGAGCCGAAGCGGGTCGTGACCTTCGTCTGCGACACCGGCGCCAAATATCTGTCCAAGGTCTATAACGACGCCTGGCTGGCCGATCAGGGGCTGGGCGGCCAGCCGCTGCATGGGGATCTGTCGGACCTGATCAGCCGCAAATACGAGAACGGCGACGTGGTTGTCGCCGGGCCGGAAGACACCCTGGATACGGCGTTCAAGCGCATGCGCGGCGCCGACGTCTCGCAATTGCCGATCATCCAGGACGGCCGGCTGGTCGGGATTCTGGACGAGAGCGATCTGGTCCATGTCATGAATACGGACGAGATCACCCGGCGGGAGCGGTTCGCCCGACCGGTGGCCTCGGCCATGACCCGCGACCTCGATACCGTCCAGGTGGGCGAGAGCCTGGACGCCCTGATCCCCCTGTTCGACCGCGACCGTGTGGCGATCGTGCTGGATGGCGAGCAATTTGTGGGCCTGATTACGCGGACGGACCTCATCAACCACCTGAGTCTGAACCGGTAAGGCGACCTGGCCTGAACCCGCCGGCGGATTGTGGCTAACCTGCGGTGGAAATGAGGCGATCGGACTGGACGGCGGCCCAATTGTGGTCCTGACTGGGCCCCGTCCCGTTCATTCGCTGCTGGGCCTGATCCAATGACACGCCTTTCGAACCTCGCTCTCGCCGCCGCCTTTGCCGCCGCCTCGCTGTTCTGCGCCGGGCAAGTCTCCGCGCAGGCGGCCGCCCCGGCGGGTTGTTCCGACGATGTGCCGCAGCGGGCCACGCGCGGGAACACGGAGTTCATCAGCAATTCCCAGAGGGTCCGCGGCCTGATCTACAAGCCGACCGGTCCCGCCAACGGCGCGGCGGTGGTCCTGCTGCACAGCTCCGAAGGCCTGTCCGTCGACGCCCATTCGTTTGATCCGCACGCCATCCAGCTGGCGGCGCGCGGCTATCACGTCCTGGTGCCGAACTATTTCGAGGCCCGGGCGCGCCAGGTTCCCTGGAACGGCCGTGATATCCGCCTGTGGGAAGAGGCGGGCCATGACGCCGTCGCCTATATGGGCACGCTGGAGGGCGTCGATCCGGCCCGCGTCGGCATCTGGGGCTTCTCGCTGGGCGGCTTCGTCGCCACGGACGGGTCGGCCCATCCCGACTCGACCGCTCGCGTGGCTATCGGCGTCGCCACCGGCAAGGACATCTTCGAGCCCAGCCGGACCCGCCGGGAGGTGCCGATGTTGCTGATCGAGGGTTATTCGACCTTCCCGATCATCTCGTCCGCCACGATGCGCGATCTGGCCGCTGACCTTCGCCGCCGCGGGGCGACCGTCGAAGTCCAGATGCTGGCGTCCCGCGACCCCTCGATGACCGGCGCTGTCTGGTGCGAGGTGTTCCAGCACACGCGGCGTTTCCTCGACGCCAACCTCCTGCCGGCCGCCGCCGCTCCCGCCGGGTAACGCGCCGGTGCGCCTTATTGCGCTGATTGGCCTGCTGGCGGCGACCATGGGTGGACCCATCGCCCAGGCCCAGACGGCGCCGGATCAGCCGCAGGTCGGACGTCCCGGCTGCACCGACGATGTGGCGGTCAGGGCGTCGCGGACACTCGTCTCGTTCGAAAGCCGGGGTCGCCCGGTACAGGCGCACCTCTATACGCCCGGCGGCGAGCCGAACGGTTCGGGGGTGGTCCTGCTGCACGGCGCGCGGGGGCTGTCCGCCGACGCAGCGACTTTTGATCCGCACGCCATCCAGCTGGCGTCGCGCGGTTATCACGTGCTCGTTCCGAACTACTATGACGCGGAGCCGGGCCGGGCGCGTCGAACCGGCCGGGATATGCGCCTCTGGCGAGGGGTGGCGGCGGACGGGGCGTCCTTCCTGGGCGGGCGCCCGGGCATGGACCCCGAACGGGTGGCGCTGTGGGGATATTCGCTGGGCGGCTTCCTGGCCGGGGAGACCGCGATGGAGTCGGACGTCGCGGCGGCGGCGGTTTCAGTGGCCGGCGGGCTGGACGTCGGCGAAGCCGGCCGCGGCGGGCGATCGGTCCCCCTGCTGCTGATACACGCCCGCCGGGATCCCGTGATCTCGCCGATGTCTACACGCCGATGGGGCGACGGCCTGCAGCGCCGGGGCGGCCGGGTTGAGGTTCAGGCGCTGGACTGGGATGGACATGGCTTTGACCGCCCGACCTGGTGTGCGATTTTCGGGCGGACGCGGGCGTTTCTGGACCGCGCGCTGAGCGAGCGAGACGCCTGAAGTCATGACAGGAACCATCTTCCTCCGTCCGGCGGGCATGGCGCTGATCGGCCTGATCGCGATTCTGGCGGGAGCGCCCCCGGCTCTGGCCCAGGTCCAGGTCGGGATTCCCGGCTGTGCGGACGATGTCGCGGTCCAGGCGTCACGAACCCTGGTCACATTCGAAAGCCGCGGTCGTCCGATCCGGGCCTATCTCTATGCGCCGCGGGGTGAACCGAACGGCGCGGGTCTGGTGATGCTGCACGGCGGGACCGGCTTCGAGATGAACTCCATCCTGTTCGACGCCCATGCCATCCAGCTGGCGTCGCGCGGCTACTGGGTGATTCTTCCCGCCTATTTCGACGCCGATACGCCCGATCAGCGCCGACGGCTGGTGAACGGGCGAGCCTGGCGCCAGGCGGCGCTGGACGCGGCGGTTCAACTGGCGGGCAAGCCGGGCGTGTCGCCGGGTCGGGTGGCGCTGTGGGGATATTCCCGCGGCGCCGGCGTCGCCCTGAACGCCGCCTCGGCGCCCGGGAGCCCCATCCACTCGGCGGTGCTGGTGGCCGGGGGCGGGGAGGTCGACGGGACCCTGGCCGGCCGGGACCTGTCATTCCTGCTGATGCACGCCCGTCGGGACGAGGCCGTTCCGGTCCGCGCCACGCTGGAACTCGCGGCGGACCTGCGCGAAGCCGGGGCCGCCGTCGACGTCCAGGGTCTCGATTTCGACGGACACCAGTATGATCTGCCCACCTGGTGCGCGGTCATGGGTCGAACCCGCACCTTCCTCGAAAGCCGCCCGGAGCCGGAACATGCGCCGTCGTAGCGTTCTGGCCGCGGCGGCCGGTCTGGCGGGCGGCGGCTGGGCTCCGCAAGACGAGACCCCCGCCTGGGAGGGTCTGACCTTCCTGAGCCACCGCAAGCCGATCCGCGCCATCCACTACCGGCCGGTCGGCGAGGGCCGGCGCTCGGCCATCGTCATGATGCACGGCTCGGGCGCCCGCATCGCCAGCCGGGGGCCGTGGCATGAGCTGGCGATGCGCTTCGCCGGCGACGGCTATGAGGTGCTGACGCCCCTGTTCACCGATGCCTGGCCCGACGACGGCATCCGGCCGCCTCCGATGATGGAGGCCTGGCGCGACGTCGGCGAACACGCCATAGACTGGTTCATCGGCCGCGGCGTCGACCGGCGCCGGACCGCGATGTTCGGCTATTCGCTCGGCTCCTATGTCGCGGTCGACGGCGCCCTGGGCAACAGCCGGGCGGCGGCGGCGATCGGACTGGCCGGGGGCGTGGACGTCTACACGCCGCGGCCGCCGCGCAGGCGCATCCCCGTATTGATCATCCGGGCCGAGAACGACACCCATGTCCTGCCCCGCAACACGGCGACCTGGGTCGACTTCCTGCGGGAACACGATATCCCGGTCCGGGTTGAAGTGATCGCCGGCGCAGGGCACCTGTTCCGTCCGCCGGAATGGGCCGAGATCTTCACCCGCGCTTCGGCCTTCTATGGCGGCAATATCGGCCGCATCTCACAGTAACTGGATCATTCATGGCATCGCTGAAGAACAGTCAGGGCTTTTCGACCCGCGCCATCCACGCGGGCCAGCGCCCGGACCCGACCACCGGCGCGGTGATGACGCCCATCTACGCCACCTCGACGTATGCCCAGGAAAGCCCGGGCGTGAACAAGGGCTATGAATACGCCCGCGGCAAGAACCCGACGCGCGAGGCCTTCGAGGCCTGTCTGGCGGATCTTGAGGGCGGGACCCACGGCTTCGGCTTCGCCAGCGGCATGGCGGCGACCTCGACGGCGCTGGAACTGCTGGACGCCGGGTCGCACATCGTCACCGGCGACGATCTGTACGGCGGCTCGTGGCGGCTGTTCGAGCGGGTGCGGCGCCGTTCGATGGGGCTGGACTTCGCCTATGTCGACCTGAGCGATCTGGCGGCGGTCGAGGCGGCGATCACGCCGAAGACGAAGCTGATCTGGGCCGAAACTCCGACCAATCCGCTGATGAAACTGGCCGACATCGCCGGCCTGTCGAGGATCGCCAAGGCGCACGGCCTGCTGCTGATCGTCGACAACACCTTCGCCACGCCCTGGAGCCAGCAGCCGCTGAAGCTGGGCGCCGATGTGGTCATGCATTCGGCGACCAAATATCTGAACGGCCACTCCGACATCATCGGCGGCGCGCTGGTCACGGCGAACCCGGACCTCGCGAAGGAGATCAAGTTTCTCCAGAACTCGGTCGGCGGGGTGATGGGGCCGTTCGACGCCTTCCTGGCCAACCGGGGGCTGAAGACGCTGGGCCTGCGCATGAAGGCGCACAATGAGAACGCCCTCGCCGTGGCGCGCTGGCTCGAGGACCGGAAGGGGATCGCCAAGGTCATCTATCCCGGCCTGATCAGCCATCCGCAGCACGACCTCGCGTCACGCCAGATGAACGGCCGGTTCGGCGGCATGGTCACGGTCCTGATCGACGGCGATCTGGAGCGGACGAAGCGGGTGCTGGAGCGGGTTCAGGTCTTCACCCTGGCGGAGTCGCTGGGCGGCGTCGAAAGCCTGGTCAACCACCCGGCCATCATGACCCACGCCTCGGTGCCGAAAGAGGTCCGCGAGGCGGGCGGTGTGACGGAGAACCTGATCCGGCTGTCCGTCGGCGTCGAGGATGTCGAGGACCTGATCGCGGACCTTGATCAGGCGTTGGCCGTCTAGGCGGCCTTGCTGTCCGGCAGGGCGGTCTGGTGGCCGGTCGCCGGGACGACCTTCTTCTTGGCGGGCGCGCGGGGCTTCTTGACGGCGGTGGTCGTCTTGTCCGCGGCGCGGCGGGCTACTTCCTCGTCGATCAGGGGCACCAGTTCGGCGGCGGTGGCCATCTTGGTGGGGGAGCCGCTTTCCGACAGGCGGACCGCATTGAGGCGCAGGGCCTTCAGGTCCGGGTCGGTCATGGTCGGGAGCTTTTCGGCCAGCGGGGTCATCGGCATCTCCTGGAGTTGGAAAACAGTCGGGCCGGCGCCTGTTCGGCGGCCGGCCCTTCCATCAGCCAGGCGTCAAGCCCGGCGGGGTCGCTTGTCGGAAACTATTCGGCGGCCTTGAGGCGACCGGCCGATTCCTTGCCCGAACGCGAGTCGCGTTCGACTTCGTAGGAAATCTTCTGGTTTTCGTTCAGCGTGCCCAGATCGGACGTTTCAACGGCCGAGGCGTGGACGAACACGTCCTTGCCGCCGTCATCGGGGGCGATGAAGCCGTAACCCTTGGTGGAATTGTACCATTTCACAGTGCCGGTAGCCATTTTGAGACCTCCGTTAGGCGTTGACCGCCGGAAGAGGTTCCGGGTCGGTCTGTCGGGTCTGAATGGGATCGGCTTTGGACCTCGGTGCGCGATGCAAAGGGGCAGCAGCGTTTCGCAGTGAGATCGACGAGGCCTCAGATGGGCGCTTTACCCGGCAATAGCAAGCACGGTGATTCCGGAAGGCGGAGGCGGAGCCCGCACACGCAGGCTCCGCCGGGCTTTCGTCAGTTGGGAATGGAGACGGTGTCAGTGACGTGGATGACCCCGTTGGACTGGAAGACGTCGGCCTGTGTCACCGTGGCGACGCCGCCGTTCTCGTCCGTGAGGATGACGGAGCCGCCGCGCAGGGAGGCGGTCAGAACGCCGCCCTCGACGGTGGTCAGACGCGCCTGTCCGCCGCCCGCGCGGATCTGCGCCGTCAGGTCGGCTGCGCTGACCCGGCCCGGCACCACGTGATAGGTCAGGATCTTCGTCAGGGTCGCCTTGTTCGCCGGCTGGACCAGGGTTTCGACCGTGCCAGCGGGCAGTTTGGCGAAGGCGGCGTTGGTCGGGGCGAAGACGGTGAAGGGGCCGGGGCCCGAGAGCGTCTCGACCAGTCCGGCGGCGGTGACGGCGGCGACCAGGGTGGTGTGGTCGCGCGAGTTCACGGCGTTCTCGACGATCGTGCGGTTCGGATACATGGCGGCGCCGCCGACCATCACAGTGGCCTGGGCTCCCGGGCCGGTGGCCATCGAGTCCATGCCGCCCATGGATGAACAGGCGGCGGTCAGCAGGGCGCCGGCGGCGATGGCGGCGATAAGGGCGGCGCGGGTGGGGGTGAAGGTCATGTCGGTTTCTCTCCTGAGCGGCCGTCGTTACGGCTCGGACGGAAAGACGGGCGCGTCCCCGGGGCGGATGCGGCCGTGCGGCGTCTGGCCACGGGCTGCATCCAAGGCGCGGGTCTTACGTTGCGCGGGCGACCGGACAGCAAAACGGCGGCGAAGGCTTTCGCCCTCGCCGCCGTCGAAATCACGCGTCGGAAACCGACGCCTGAACTCAGCCTTCGGTCTTCAGCTGACCAGCCGATTCCTTGCCCGAACGCTTGTCGCGCTCGATTTCGTAGGAAACCTTCTGGTTTTCATCCAGGCCGCGCAGGCCCGCTTGTTCGACGGCCGAGATGTGGACGAAAACGTCCTTGCCGCCGTCGTCAGGCTGGATGAAGCCGTAGCCCTTGGTGGAGTTGAACCATTTTACAGTGCCGGTAGCCATTTTCAGGACCTCCGCTAGCAGTTGGCCACAGGGAAAAGCCCCTGCGGTCTGTCGGGTCTGAAAGGAGCGGCTAGACCTCAGTGCGAAAGCAGAGGGTGGCGTTTCGCAGAGAGCTCGACAAAACGCTTTTGGACCGGCGGCGCGCCAAAATCAAGACAGGCGTCCAGCCCGGCTATTCGGCGGCTTCGCCTTCCGGATCGGCGACATAGTGTTCCTGGCAAAGCTTGCGCAGGGCGGCCGTCAGGGTCGGGCCGTAGAGGGAATCCTGGATCCGCTCGAAGCCTTCGGACTGCAGGGCCTGTTTGATTTCGCCGACAGTGCGGCAGCCGCCGCCGCGCGCCAGTTCATAGGCGCGTTCGAGGGTCGTGGGACGATGGTTGCTCATCTGTCCTAAATAGGGGCCCCGGCCGGAAAAGCGAGGCCCCTGTTCCGGTCTCAGAAGGCCAGGCTGATCCCCGCCACCAGACTGTCGGCATACTGTTCGCCCGGCACATCGGCGTCGGTGGCGTAATAGCGCAGGTCGGCGTCGATCTTGTCGGTCAGGGCGTAGGTGAGACCCGCATTCCACGCCGTGTAGTCGAGGCTGTTGTCCTGCTCGCGCCGGCCGATCGCGGCCGTGCCTTCCAGCTTGTCGGTGAAGTCCCAGCCCAAACGCGCCTCGACCCAGGTCCAGGCTTCGGTCCCGCCCATGCCGTCGGGCGAATACTGGAAGCGGACACGGCCGCTGGCCGGGCCGATCGAGCGTTTGACGTCGGCGGTCAGCTCCCAGGCATTGTCGTCATAGGTCGAGGCGGCGTCGATCTGGGACTTGAAGGTGGCGTTGAGGTCGAGGTCGAAGCCGGCGATCTCAGGCCGGACGCCCGCGCCGATCTCCACTTCCAGATCAGAGCCGCTGGAGCTCTGGATGGTCTGGAATCCGGAGCCGGCGTAAATCAGTCCGGAGGCGTTTTCCCATTCGGCCTCGCCCCAGACATAGGCCTCGCCGTCGGACTTGGACGCGCCCTTGGAGCGGTTGTCCGTGGCGGCGCCGACGGCGAAGGACCAGTTGCCGGAAGGGGCGGGGGCGTCCTGGGCCGCGACGGGCGCGGCGGCGGCCAGCAGGGCGGTCGCCAGGACGGCGGCGGTCGTCAGGGTGCGGAGCATGTGTGAGTCGCCTCGTTTGGAACGAGGCGCGGTCTAGAGCCGCTTCTTGTCGAATTTATCACAAGCCTGTGTAAATTCGTCCGCCAGCCGACGGACAAGCTGGGCCGTGGGCAGAACATCACGCACGCCGGCCGACCCCTGACCGGCGGACCAGACCGTTTTCCAGGCCTTGGCCTCATCCGCCATGTCGAGCTTGTGCTCGGGCAGGGACTTGGGATCGATGCCGTTGGCGACGAGAGACGGCGTCAGGAAATTGGCCGGAATGCCCGAGACGGCGGGAGTGTAGGTGATGTCCGAGGCGCCGGCCTCGACGACCATCTGTTTGTACTCGGGCTGCGCCATCGACTCCGTCGTCGAGATGAAGCGGGTGCCCATATAGGCGAAGTCGGCGCCCATCATGATGGCCGCGGCCACGTCGCCGCCGGTCGACAGGCAGCCGGACAGGATGATGGTCCCGTCGAAGAAGGACCGAACCTCCTCGACCAGGGCGAAGGGGTTGATCACCCCGGCGTGTCCGCCCGCGCCGTTGGCCACCAGGATCAGGCCGTCGACCCCCGCCTGGGCCGCCTTGCGGGCGTGGCGGACATTGGCGATGTCGTGGAAGACCACGCCCCCGTAGCCGTGCACGGCATCCACCACATCGCGGACCGCGCCGAGAGAGGTGATGATCAGCGGCACCTTCTCCTCGACCGAGACCATCATGTCGGCCATCAGGCGGGGGTTGGTGGGGTGGACGATGTGATTGACGCCGAAGGCGGCGGCGTCGGGGTTCAGCCGCGCCTTGATGTCGTGCAGCCATTCCCGATAGCCCTCGGTGGTGCGCTGGTTCAGCGACGGGAAGGTGCCGATGATCCCGGCGTTGCAGGCCTCGACCACCAGATCCGGTCCGGAGACGAGAAACATGGGGGCCGCGATGACCGGCAGCTTCAGACCCTTTTGCAGCGATGCCGGAATGGCCATGACGTTTCCCCGAGTTGTCTTTGGCTACGGATAGCGGGCTGTCGCGGGGGAAGGCAAATGGCTTCGGGCGAACCCGGAGCGCGGCGGCTCGTGATCCTTTCAGTAGTCTGGCGCCCGATAGCGCAGGACGAATCTCACTTCGGAGCCGGGCGCGGCGTCCTGGACTGACTCCGGTGAGAGCGGGCGGACCTTGCGGCGGACAGGGCGGACGGACCGAACCCGACTCCCGGAGGAGTTTCGCTGACAATGAGGCAGTGTGACAGGGTTCCATCCGGGGCGACGCTGCACGCGACGGAGGCGCTGCCTTCCGTGACACCCCGGGCCATCGCCCGCTCCGGAAACTCGGGCAGGGGCCGACGCGCCCAGGACGGGTTGGTGATCGCCGGGCGTTCCGGCGCTGAACCGACCGGCGGGATCTCCTGCGCCGAGGCCCCTGACATCGTCAGGCCCGTCACGACGCCCGAAAGGACGATGGCCTGTCTCAGGCTTTGAAATGGTTTCCGCATCGCCCTATGTCCTCCCGCAGATCACCCTGATGCCTCGCCCCGCCGGGCGCCCGCAAGCCGAAACACCTTCCGATCATGACCACCGACACCTCAGGCCTGCATCAGCTCGGCCAGCACACCGTCCAGCCGACCAGCCCGGAAACGGCCGAACTGGAGCGGGTGCCCAATCCCCATCCGGGAATGCTGTATCTGACGCGGTTCACCGCGCCCGAGTTCACCAGCCTGTGCCCGGTGACGGGCCAGCCGGACTTCGCCCACATCGTCATCGACTATGCGCCGGGCGACTGGCTGGTCGAGAGCAAGTCGCTGAAGCTGTACCTGACCGCCTTCCGCAACCACGGCGCCTTCCACGAGGACTGCACCGTCGCCATCGGCAAGAAGATCGCCGACCTGCTGCAGCCGAAATGGCTGCGCATCGGGGGCTACTGGTACCCGCGCGGCGGCATTCCGATCGACGTCTTCTGGCAGACGGGCCCCGCGCCCGAGGGGCTGTGGCTGCCGGATCAGGGCGTGCCGACCTATCGCGGGCGGGGGTGAGACGCCTCATGTCGCTTCGCCCCTTCCATCTCGCCTTTCCCGTTCATGACCTCGACGCCGCGCGTCGCTTCTGGGGCGGGACCATGGGCTGCCCCGAGGGGCGCAGTTCGGACGAATGGATCGATTTCGACTTCTTCGGCCATCAGATCGTGACGCATCTCGTGCCGGGCATGAAAGCGCCTGACGCCGGCGGCAACGCGGTCGACGGCCATCAGGTGCCGGTGCCCCATTTCGGCGTGGTGCTGGAGATGGAGGACTGGCAGGCGCTGGCCGACCGTCTCGTCGCGGCGGGGACGAAGTTCGACATCGAGCCCCATGTGCGATTCAAGGGCCAACCGGGCGAGCAGGCCACGATGTTTTTCCGCGATCCGAGCGGCAACGCCATCGAGATGAAGGCCTTCGAGGACCTGGGCCAGCTGTTCGCGAAATAGGCGCCGGTCCGCCGGGCGGCAGCCCGATCGCAGGCGGGGCTGGAGTGCGTCGGCGCGGCCGGTTGAGATGGCGTCAGAACCCACGGCCCGGACAATCCTCCCGCGGGCTTCGATCCAGGCGGTGACCGGCGCTCCCTTTATCGCCGCGCGAGGAAGACGCAGGAGACTCCGATGCCGGGGATCAGGGCGAGCGCAAAGGCGCGTTGCCACAGGCCGACGTT
Source organism: Brevundimonas denitrificans (assembly GCF_030160755.1). Classification (GTDB taxonomy): domain Bacteria; phylum Pseudomonadota; class Alphaproteobacteria; order Caulobacterales; family Caulobacteraceae; genus Brevundimonas; species Brevundimonas denitrificans. The sequence continues at coordinate 20,448 of NZ_BSOY01000013.1, forward strand.
CCGGGATGTCACAAGTTCTCCGACGCCGAACATGACGGCGAGCGTCGCGATCATCGCCGCGAGCCAAAGCCCGAGCAGGGCGTAAACCACGCCGCTGGCCCGGCCGCGCAGGGCGATCATCAGCATCACGGGCAGCAGCAGGCCGCCAAACACCAGGCCGAAGCCGTTGTGAAGCGGATTCGGCATCGGATAGAGCCCGCCGAAGATCATGCCCGCGCCCCAGGCGGCCAGGGCCGCGCCGGCGAAGGCGCCGCTCACAAGGCGTCCCGCGGCGGCGAAATGCCAGACCAGGCCCAGGCCGCCCAGCACCGCCAGCGCGCCGGTCGCGAGGATCCCGAGATTGAAGATGGCGGGGTGGGGCGCAGCCGCGCTCCCCAGCTCGCTGGCGTACTGGGTGACGTGGCTATATCCGGGCCAGGTCAGCGACGCGCCGATCAGCGTCGCGAAATACAGCACCGACGCGGCCGCGCCGCACCCAAGCAAGATCTTTCGCATGACAGCCCCTTTCCGGCCAATACGGCGGAATTTTAAACACGCCGATCCCCAACTGCCAAGCTTGGACCGGGGTCAGTCGTGGACCGCCCTGGCGCTGCACGCGACGGCCCGAGGTCGCTCGGGACGCGGGGCAGTGTCCGCAATCCTTCCTCCTCGCTCCGGCTCCGGACCGCTAACCTCCGCGCATGAGCGATTCCCGCCGCCTTCCGCTTGAAACCTGGGGCCGTCACTGGCTGCTTCGGCTCCAGACCGCCGCCGACCGCGCCGCATGGTCCCGGTACGGCTTCGAATTCCTGATGTTCGGGATCAAGCAGGGGTGGGCCTGTCTGTTCGGCGGGGCGATGCTGGCGATGTTGCTGGCGACGCATCTGTGGTGGCCCGACGAGGCGCCGGTCAGCCGCTACGACTTTCTCGTGGTCGGGGCGCTCGGCATCCAGGCGGCCATGCTGGCGCTCAAGCTGGAGAGCTGGGAGGAGGCAAGGGTGATCTTCGTCTTCCACGTCGTCGGGACGATCATGGAGCTGTTCAAGACGCAGGCCGGCTCGTGGATCTATCCGGAGGACAGCCTGCTGAGGATCGGCATGGTGCCGCTGTTCTCGGGCTTCATGTATGCGGCGGTGGGCAGCTATATCGCCCGCATCTGGCGCATCTTCGACATCAAATTCCGCCACTATCCGCCGCTGTGGACGACGTGGGTGCTGGCGGCCGCGATCTACATCAACTTCTTCGCCCATCACTGGCTGCCCGATATCCGGCTCGGCCTGTTCGTCCTGACGGCGGTGCTGTTCGGGCGCGGCTGGTTCTATTTCACGCCGGACCGGACGCGGCGGGCCATGCCGTTTCTGCTGGGGTTCTTTCTGGTCGCGACCTTCATCTGGCTGGCCGAGAATATCGGCACCTTCGCCAACGCCTGGGTCTATCCGTCCCAGAGCGACGGCTGGCATATGGTGTCGGTCGACAAGCTGGGCAGCTGGTTCCTGCTGATGATGATCAGCGTGGTGCTGGTGTCGCTTGTGCATCGGCCGGAAGAGGAACCGGTCGGGCTGGCCGGGGGAGGCGGTCGATGAACGATGGCTGGCAGGATTCGGCCGAAGCGTGGATCGCGGCGCAGGGCGAAACCGGCGACTATGGCCGGCGGTTCGTTCTCGACGCGCCGATGATGGAGCGGGTCCGGGCGGGGGTCTATGCTTCGGCGCTGGACGTGGGCTGCGGCGAAGGCCGCTTCTGCCGTCAGCTCAGGGCGGAAGGGGTGCGCGCGGTGGGCATCGACCCCGCGCCGGCGCTGATCGACCACGCCCGTTCGCTGGACCCCGACGGCGACTACCGGATCGAAGGCGCGGAGGCGCTGGGCTTCGGGGACGCGGCGTTCGATCTGGTGGTCAGCTATCTGTCGCTGATCGACATTCCTGACGCGGCGGCGGCGATCCGGGAAATGGCGCGGGTGTTGAAGCCCGGCGGAACCCTGTTGATCGCCAATCTGACCAGCTTCAACTCGGCCGGAGACGCCTCGGAACTGGGCTGGACGCAGATGGCGGACGGTCGCCGGGCGTTCGCCATGGACCACTATCTGGAAGAGCGCTCCGCCTGGATCGAGTGGCGCGGCATCCGGATCGTCAACTGGCATCGGCCGCTGTCCACCTACATGACCCTGTTGCTCGACGCGGGGTTGGTGTTGCGTCATTTCGCCGAGCCGGGCCCGCAAGGCGGCGATCCGGATCGGGGCGCGCACTATCGTCGCGCGCCCTGGTTTCTGATCATGGAATGGGTCAAGCCGGGCTGAGGGGGTGACCCCTGAAACGGCTGTGCTAGAGCGTCGGGCGAGACGGGAGACACCATGGCCGCCACGCAAACCGACGTCGTCATCCTGGGCGGGGGCCACAACGGCTTGGTCTGCGCCTTCTATCTGGCGAAGGCCGGGCTGAAGGTCACCATCCTGGAGCGCCGCCATGTCGTCGGCGGGGCGGCGGTGACGGAGGAATTCCATCCGGGCTTTCGCAACTCGACCGCCAGCTACACCGTCAGCCTGCTGAATCCGAAGGTCATCGCCGACATGGACCTGGCCCGGCACGGGCTGCGGGTTGTCGAGCGCAAGGTCTCCAACTTCCTGCCCCTGGACGACGGCCGCCATTTCCTCGCGGGCGAGGGGCGGACCCAGGGGGAACTGGCGAAATTCTCGACGCGCGATGCGGCACGTCTGCCTGACTATGAGGCGCGGCTGGAGACGGTGGCGGCGGTGCTGCGCGACTGGATCCTGAAGGCCCCGCCCAACATGGTGGACGGCGGCTGGATGGCCATGCTGCCTGAGCTGCTGAAGGGCGCGTCGCTGGGCAAACAGGCCGCGGGGCTGGACGTCACCGGTCGGCGCGATCTGCTGGACCTGTTCGCCAAGTCGGCCGGCGACTGGCTGGACGGTTGGTTCGAGAGCGATCCGATCAAGGCCCTGTTCGGTTTCGACAGCGTGGTCGGCAATTACGCCAGTCCGTACACGCCGGGCTCGGCCTATGTGCTGCTGCACCATGTCTTCGGCGAGGTGAACGGGCGCAAGGGCGTCTGGGGCCATGCCATCGGCGGCATGGGGGCGATCACCCAGGCCATGGCCGCCGCCTGCGCCGAACAGGGCGTCGAGGTGCGGCTGGAGACGCCGATCGCCGAGGTGCTGACGGAGAAAGGCCGCGCCGTCGGGGCGGTGAGCGAGGCGGGCGACGTCGTTCGGGCGCGGGCGGTGGTGTCCAACCTGCATCCGCGCCTGCTGTTCGAGCGGTTCGTGGATGACGCCGTCGTCCCCGCCGACTTCCGCGAGCGGATCGGGAACTACCAGTCCGGATCGGGCACCTTCCGCATGAATGTGGCCCTGTCGGAACTGCCGAACTTCACCAGCCTGCCGGGGCAGGGAGATCACCTGACCGCCGGAATCATCATGGCGCCGTCGCTGGCCTATATGGACCGGGCCCATGCCGAGGCGCGGCTGAACGGCTGGTCGTCGAAGCCGATCGTCGAGATGTTGATCCCCTCGACGCTCGACGACAGCCTGGCCCCCGCCGGACAGCATGTCGCCAGCCTGTTCTGCCAGCATGTCGATCCGGCCCTGGGCGACGAGCATCGCGACACGGTGGCGGATCTGATGATCGAGACGGTCGACAGCTACGCGCCGGGCTTCAAGGCCTCGGTGGTCGGGCGGCTGGCGCTGGGGCCGCGCGATCTGGAGCGGCGCTTCGGCCTCGTCGGCGGCGACATCTTCCACGGGCGGCTGACGCTGGACCAGCTGTTCAGCGCGCGCCCGGTCCTGGGCCACGCCGATCACCGGATGCCGGTTCCGGGTCTGTATCTGTGCGGCTCGGGAGCCCATCCTGGCGGCGGCGTCACCGGCGCGCCGGGACACAATGCGGCGCGGGCGGTGCTGAAGGACCTGGGTGTCAGGCAGTAGGCAGTAGGCGGTAGGCGGTATGTAGAGCGGTCGCCGCCAAGGCGCGCGATCCCTACTGCTGCCTACTGCCTGCTCCCCTAGACGTTCTCCACGCCCATCGCCTTCATCAGGGCCTCGCGGATGGCGTTTTCGGTGAAGGGCTTCTGCACCGTGGCGTGACCGCGCCAGGCGTCGGGCAGGCCGCTTTCGCCATAGCCCGTCGAGAAGACGAAGGGGACGCCGCGCGCCGTCAGCGCATCGGCGACAGGGAAGACCTGACGGCCGGCGACATTGACGTCCAGCAGGGCGGCGTCCAGCGACGCCGGGTCGGCGACCATGGCCAGCCCTTCCTCGATCGTGCCCGCGGGGCCTACAGGGGTGCAGCCCATGTCCTCGAGGATGGTTTCCAGCAGCATGGCGACCAGGGATTCGTCCTCGACCACCAGCACGCGCCGACCCTTCAACGTCTGGGTCATGATGATCTTTCCCTGTCCAGCGGAACCGAGAATTCCGCGTTGAAACCGTCGCTTGCGTAGTCCAGTTTGACGGCGCCCGCCAGATCATGGCGCACGTTTCGTTCAATCAGCCGGCTGCCGAAGCCCCGGCGTTCCGGGGGCGCGACCGGAGGCCCGCCGATCTCGCGCCATGTCAGCGTCAGCACCGGCCGGGTCTGGTTCGCGACCGACCAGTCCACCAGGACGCGGCCCGCCGGCGCGGACAGGGCCCCATACTTGGCGGCGTTGGTGGCCAGTTCGTGGAAAATCATGCCCAGCGACAGGGCCGCCGCCGGCTCCAGGGCCACGGGCGGACCGTTCAGGGTCACACGGTGGGAGCCGTGCGCCTCCGTCTCATGCTCGAGTATCGCGCCCAGATCCGCGCCTTCCCAGTGGCTGCGGGTCAGCAGGTTGTGGGTGTGGGACAGGGCCATCAACCGGGCCTGGAAGCCCTCGGCGAAGGTGGCGGGATCGACGTGCGAGCGCGCCGTCTGGACGGCGATCGACTGGACCGTGGCGAGGGTGTTCTTCACCCGGTGGTTCAGTTCGTCGATCATCAGCTTCTGGCGCTCGGCCGAACGAACGGTGCCGGTGACGTCGTGGCCCTGGACGAAGATGCCGGCGACGGCGCCGCGGGCGTCCCGAATGGGCTGATAGATGAAGTCGAGGAACCGCGACTCGAGCGGGGCGTCGGGCGTGCGCTGCAACTGCACCCGGCTGGCGCGGCCCTCGTACGGTTCTCCGGTGGCGTAGACGCTGTCGAGGAACTCGAAATAGCCCTGGCCCTGCACCTCGGGCAGAGCCTCGCCGATCGGCTTGCCGCTGATGTCGCGATGCCCGATCAGCTGGGCGTAGGCGCTGTTGTGGATCTGGAACACATGATCGGGCCCGGTCAGGACCGCCACAAAGCCCGGGGCCTGCATGAACAGGTCCATCAGCCCCTGCCGCTCGGTTTCAAGCCGGGCGTTGTCGGCCTGAACGCTCCGCGCGCCGCTGAGCAGGGCGCCGCCGACAATGGCGTCGATGGCGTGGAGCGCCGGGGCCGCCGCCTCCAGGGTCGCGGACCGCCGCAGGTTTTCCAGTTCAGTGATGTCGATGGCGTACTGGAGAACATGCTCGACCACGCCGTCCCGCAGCAGCGGCGTATGAATGACGCTCCAGTAGCGGTCTTCATAGGCCAGGGTCCCGTCCGGACCCGGCAGGGGTATCGCGTAGTGGAGAACCGGGATGTCGTTGCGGGCGCCGGTCGCGAAGACCTTTTCGAAGGACGCGCGCAGGCGCCGCGAGCTCTCAGGGCCTTCCAGCCCCGGGCCGGCGTCGAACGCCTCGAACACCGGCGTCCCGATCAATTCGGCGGCGGTGCGCTGGGTCACGGCCAGATAGGCCGGGTTCGCCCATACGAATTTCAGTTCCGGGCCGACGATGAAATAGGCGTTGGGCGAGGCGTTCAGTGCAGCCGCGAGGTCGGTCTCGATAGATGTCATCTGTCAGCGACTAGCCCCCCACTGCCAATACGCGACAGCCCCGATCACGCCTGCGGTAACGCTTGGCGGCCCGGGCGGTTCATCCGGGCCGCTTGCCAAGTGGGCCAAACTCCGCGGTTTGGCTAGAGTGATCGTATAATGTTTGTTTCCCTCCTCGCGGCGGCCGCCCTCATGATCTCTCCTGCCCAATCCGATCGCGCCGCGCCCCGGGTTCGCGCGGAGCAGGGGATGCTGGTCGGTGCGGCGGCGGACGGGGTCGAAAGCTTCAAGGGCGTGCCGTTCGCGGCCCCGCCCGTCGGGCCGCTGCGCTGGCTCAGGCCGCAGCCGCCGCCGACCTGGCAGGGCGAGCGGCCGGCGGCCGACTACGGCGCCATCTGCATCCAGCCGCCGGCCAACGGCGACCCCGGCGTCGGTCCCCTGCCGATGAGCGAGGACTGTCTGACGCTGAACGTCTGGACGCCGGAAGCACGCGGCGGCGCGCCTCTGCCGGTCATGGTCTGGATCCATGGCGGCGGATACAACAATGGCTCGGGAACGGCGGCGCTCTACGACGGGACGAAACTGGCGAGGCGCGGCGTCGTCGTGGTGACGATCAACTACCGGCTGGGACGGCTGGGCTTCTTCGATCATCCGGCGCTGGCGGCGGAACGAGGGCGGGAGGAACCGGCGGCGAACTACGGACTGATGGACCAGATCGCGGCCCTCGAGTGGGTGCGGGACAATGCGGCGGCCTTCGGGGGCGATCCCTCGAATGTCACCGTCTTCGGCGAGTCGGCGGGGGGCGCCGCGGTGACCCAGTTGATGGTCGCGCCGTCGGCCCGGGGCCTGTTCCACCGCGCGGTCGTGCAGTCGGGCATGGGTCGGCAGCGGTCGGCCGAACTGGCCCTGGATCGCCCGGGCCGTCCCTCGGCGCAGTCGCTGGGACGGGCCTGGGCGCGCGGCGCCGGTCTGGCGGCGGACGTGACGGCCGACGACCTGCGTGCGGTTCCCGCCGAGCGTCTGCTCAGCCCCATGCCGGCGTTCTACAGCGACAATCTGATCGTCGATGGCGTCGTGCTGACCGAGGACGTCGTCGAGGCTTTCGCCGCCGGACGACAGGCGCCGCTGCCGCTGATCCTCGGCGCCAACAGCGCCGAGTTCTGGTGGATCCGGCCCTCTGACGCCGGCGCCTATGGCCGCACCGACGACGCCATGACCGAGGCCGAGCATGACGCCCTGCTGGCGGCCTATGGCGGGCCCGAGGGCTATGACCAGCATGTCGTCAGCGACCTGGTGTTCAATGAGCCGGCGCGGCGCCTGGCGCGGCTGCACGCGGCCGGCGGCCATCCGACCTGGCTGTACCGGTTCGACGTGGTACCCGAGTCCAATCCCGGGCCCAGCGGCGGCGCCACCCATGCCTCGGAGCGGCCCTATGTGTTCGACAATCTGCACACGGTCGGACGGCCGATGGGCGAGCGCGATGAGCGGGCGGCGACGGCCATGGCCGACTACTGGACGACCTTTGCGGCCACGGGGAACCCCAATGGTCCGGGCCGGCCGACCTGGCCGGAGTTCGGGGCCGAACGCGACCGGCTGCTGGACTTCACCAACCATGGACCGGTGGCGCGGCCAATTCCGAACGCCGACCGGCTCGACCTGATCGAGGCCTTCTACGACCGGGTGCGGTGAGACTCAGAGCGTGTTCAGCACCTCGCCGTGGGTCTTGATGACCTCGGCGTAGAGCAGGCCGGAGTCCTTGATGGTCCGCTCCTGGGTGAGGAAGTTCACGTGGGTGATGCCGAAGCGTTTGGAATAGCCCAGCGACCATTCGAGATTGTCGAGCAGCGACCACGCCATATAGCCGCGGATGTCGACGCCCTTGCCGATGGCGTCGTGCAGGGCCTTGAGGTGGTTCTTCAGATAGTCGACGCGCATCGGATCCTGAATGCGGCCGTCGATGGCGTGGGGCGGGTCGTACCAGGCCGAACCGTTCTCGGTGACCATCAGCGGCAGCTTGCCGCCGGTCTGTTCGTGCAGCCAGACCAGGGTGTCGGTCAGGGCGGGGGGATAGACCTCCCAGCCGGTTTCCGTGTGGGCGTGCTGGATCTGTTTCACCGGGCGGGCGCGCACAGGCCAGGCGTCGGGCGCGTTCTCGGGCACGGAGCGGGTGTACCAGTTCAGCCCCATCCAGTCCGTCGGGGTGGCGATCAGGTCGAAGTCTTCCTGCGGGAACTCGCGGTAGGCCTCGCCGTAGACGTCCTTCAACTCCTCCGGATAGCCGCGGCCCATCAGCGGGTCTAGGAACCAGCGGTTCATCTGGGCCTCGGCGCGTTTGCGCGCCGCCTCGTCCTCGGGCTTGTCCGAGGCGGGGTATTTGGGCTCGATGTTGAGGACGATGCCGATCTGGCCCTCGCCCACCTCACGGAAGCGTTTCACCGCCGCGCCATGGGCGCGCAGGACGTTGTGGCCGGCGATCATGGCCTCGAAGGCCGACTTGTGGCCGGGCGCCAGGGCGCCGTGCAGATAGCCGCCGTCGACGATGACCCACGGCTCGTTGATCGTGCCCCAGGTCTTCACCCGGCCCTTGAATTTCTCGAACAGGACCTGGCCGTAGTCGGCGAACCAGTCGGCGATGTCGGGGTTGAGCCAGCCGCCGCGGTCGTCCAGCGCCGCGGGCAGGTCCCAGTGATACAGGGTGCAGAGCGGTTCGATGCCCTTCTCGAGCAGGCCGTCGATCAAGCGGTCATAGAAGGCCAGACCCTGGTCGTTGATGCGGCCGCGGCCCTCCGGCATGACCCGGCTCCAGCTGACCGAGAATCGGTAGGCCTGCAGGTTCAGCCGGGTCATCAGATCGATGTCCTCGCGCCAGCGGTTGTAGTGGTCGCAGGCCACGTCGCCGGTGTCGCCGTTCAGCATCATGCCCGGGGTGTGGCTGAAGCGGTCCCAGATCGAGGCGCCGGCGCCGTCGGCCATGGATGAGCCCTCAATCTGATAGGCGGCCGTCGCGGCGCCCCACAGAAAACCTTCGGGAAACCGATAGTTGCCTGTGTTTTTTGAAGTCATGTCGCGGGGCCTCGGAGAGCGGGAAATCAAACTGGATGGTCGGGCAGGGGGCGGTCGGTACGCGCCCGGAACCGTGAGCACAACCTCGGTGTGGCCAAACTAGGGCACTTGCGGGGGGCATTACTAGTGTGTCATGTAATCGGTTACACGGTTTTTTCGGACGGACCCGCGCAAAGCGGGCCGGGACTGGAAACGCTCAGGGAGGATGGACTTTGGCGCTGAGGGCGATCCGGCACATCTGCGTGGGGGCGGCGGCATGAAGGCCGCCACGATCCGCGATGTCGCCGAACGGGCCGAAGTGTCCGTCGCCTCCGTTTCGCGCGTGCTGAACGGCGCCGGGCCGGTCACTGAAGCCACCAGGAACAAGGTCCTCGAGGCCGCCCGGGCGCTGCAGTATGTGCCCCATTCGGGCGCCCGCAGCCTGTCGACCAGCAAGACCCAGACGATCGGCGTGATCCTGCCGGACCTTTACGGGGAGTTCTTTTCCGAACTGATCCGCGGCATGGACGTGGCCGCCCGCTCGCTGGGCTATCATCTGATCGTCTCCAGTTCGCATGACGACGCGGAGGAGGCGTCGGCCGCCATTCGCTCCATGCGCGGCCGCGTCGATGGCCTGATCGTGCTGTCGCCCCATCTGGACGCCGCCAACCTGGCCGCTGGCCTGGCCGGGCGGACCCCGATCCTGCTGATGAACGGCGGCGCCGCCGCGGGCCGGCCGTCCATTGTCGTCGACAATCACGGCGGCGCGGTGCTGGCGGTCGAGCATCTGGTCGCGACCGGCCGTCGTCGCATCGTCCACATCGCCGGACCGGCCGGCAACCTCGAGGCCGAGGCGCGTCTGGCGGGCTATCTCCAGGCGATGGCGCGCGCGGGTCTTCCGACGTCGGTCGTCGAGGGTGAGTTCACCCAGGCCTCCGGCCATGCGGCGGGCGTGGCGCTGGCGCGGCGAGAGCCTCGCCCCGACGCCGTCTTCGCCGGCAACGACAACATGGCCGTCGGCGCCATGCTGGCGCTGCAGGACGGGGGGCTGCGCATCCCGGAGGACGTGGCCATCATCGGCTTCGATGATGTCCCGATCGCGAGCCTGGTTCGGCCCGGGCTGACCACCCTGAGAATCCACATCGCCGAAACCGGACGAAGCGCGCTTGAGCGCCTCGTCCGCCTCATCAACGCAGCGGGCGAAGCCGTCGCCGACACCGCCTGCGAGATCGTGCGCCCCGAATTGGTCGTACGCCCGTCCAGCAATCCGGCGACACCGACCGAAGCCAGTTCCGTTCCATCCAACGCCGGCGAACGCCTTCGCGCCCTCGCCGAAACGCCATCTCTGAAGGGGGAGAATTCCTGATGACCCGCAAGACGATCCAGTATCTGGGGGCGGCCTCCGCCCTCGCCATGGCCGTTTCACTGGCCTGCGCCGGCGGCGCCTCGGCCCAGGGCGCCACGTCCACCCTCCGGGGGACGATCTACGAAGGCCAGGCGGTCGAGACTGGCGGCAGCATCACGGCGACTGAAGTCGCCACCGGCTATGTGAGCCGGGGCCGGATCGGCGGCGACGGCGGCTATGTGCTCTCGGGCCTGCGCCCCGGCACCTATCGCATCAACGTCACCACGGCGGACGGCCAGACCGTCGAGGATCTGATCACCATCTCCCTGGGTCAGGTCGCCACGCTCGATCTCGATGTGGCCCCTGTTGTAACCGGTTCCACTGAGGCCGGCGCCTCCGAGCTCGACGACGTGGTCGTCACCGGCCGCCGCATCTTCGAGGTGCGGACCTCGGAAGTCGCGACCAACGTCAGCCAGACCCAGATCAACAACCTGCCGCAGATCAGCCGCAACTTCCTGAACTTCGCGGCGCTCGCGCCCGGCGTGCGGGTCACCGAGGGCGAGACCGAGCGGACCATCTCGGCCGGCGGCCAGGGCGCCTCGGCGATCAACGTCTTCATCGACGGCCAGAACCAGAAGTCGACCATCATCGACGGCGGCGTCGGCGGTCAGGACGACAGCCGAGGCAACCCCTTCCCGCAGGTCGCCATCCAGGAATTCCGGGTCATCTCCCAGAACTTCAAGGCCGAGTATGAGCAGGCCTCGTCCTCGATCGTCACCTCGGTGACCCGTTCGGGCACCAATGAGCTGACCGGCGACGCCTTCATCACCTACCAGGACAGCGACTGGACATCGGAAAACTACAGAGGCGACGAAGTCGGCGTCGAGCGCCTGCAGTACGGCGGGTCGCTCGGCGGTCCGATCATCGAGGACCGGTTGCACTTCTTCGCCGCCTATGAGCGCAAGGACGAGACCCGCCGCAACACCGTCGCCCTGTCCCGGTCCGCCTACGCGCCGCTGTTCGGCGCCGACACCGGCACCTTCGACGCGCCGTTCGAGGAAGACCTGTTCTTCGGCAAGCTGTCGTGGTCGATCGACGACCGTCAAAGGCTGGATCTGAGCGCGACCTACCGCACCGAGGCCGACATCCGCGACTTCGGCGGCAACAACGCCTACAGCCGCGCCAACGAGATCAACACCGACGTGTCCTCGGTCGTGCTGCGCCACCAGTACCAGGGCGACGGCTTCCTGAACGAGGTCCAGTTCGACTTCTATGAATACAACTACAACCCGACGGCTCTGAACTTCTCGGACTACGGCCGGTCGTACGTCATCTTCCGCGATGACAACGCCGCGCCGGGGTTCCAGTACAATGTGTTCAACCGCGAAGACACGGTGTTCAACACCGGCGGCCAGAGCAACAACCAGGACATCCGTCAGCGGAGCTTCACCTTCCGCGACGACCTGACGCTCAACGACATCGAATGGAACGGCCAGCACACCATCAAGATGGGCGTGAAGTTCTCGGCCCAGAACATGTATGTGAACAAGCAGTTCGGCCGGAACCCTCAGTTCATTTTCGACGTCGATGCGCGTCCGGAAATCAACGGCAGCCGGGACATCCCGGTCCGGGTCGAACTGGGCGCCTTCGTCGAGCCGGCCGACGTCGATAACAATGTCTTCGGCGTCTACATCCAGGACGACTGGCAGATTTCCAGCCAGCTGGAGGTCAACCTCGGCCTGCGTTGGGACTATGAGGACAACGCCGTCAACAACGACTATGTGACGCCGCAATCCATCCGCGACACGCTGAACGCCATCCAGGCCCTGCCGGGCTATGACTTCCCGTCCTACTTCAACCCGGCGGACTACATCACCGACGGCCGCGACGCCTTCGCCGGCGCCTTCCAGCCGCGCATCGGCTTCTCGTTCGACGTCTTCGACGACGAGCGGACGGTGATCTTCGGCGGCGCTGGCCGCTACTACGACCGGGTCGGCTTCAACTTCGCCTTCGACGAACGCTTCAAGCCCTTCCAGTTCAACAAGGAAATTTTCTTCTCCGTGGCCGGCGGCATGCGCGGCGGCGTCAACACCGTGGCCTGGAACCCGGCCTATCTGACCCCCGCCGGGCTCGATCCCCTGCTGGCCGCCACGCCGGGTTCCGGCGAAATCTTCCTTATCAACAACGATATGGAGCCGCCGCGGACCGACCAGTTCAACTTCGGCGTCCGCCAGAAGTTCGGCGATTTCCAGACCGCCCTGACCTTCGCCTACGGCAAGACCGAGAACCTGTTCGCCTGGTACATCGCCAACGCAGGGTCCGAGACGGGCAACCGCTTCTCCGGCCCCACGCCCGGTTCGGTCGGCCATCCGGAGTTCCGCAACCTGATCTTCTTCGGCAACAACGACGCCGAACAGACCTTCAAGGCCATGTATCTGACCGTCGACAAGCCGTTCGACAACGACAGCGGCTGGGGCATGTCGTTCACCTACACCCTGTCGGAGTCCGAGCGTAACGGCAGCCGTGACGGCGGCCTCACCGGCTTCGACTTCGACTACAACCGGCCGGGTCTGTCGCCGACCTTCCCGACCAACCAGGACGAACGGCACCGGATCGTGGCGACGGGCATCGTCGCCCTGCCGTTCGACTTCCGCCTGTCGGGCATCCTGACCCTCGGTTCGGGCCTGCCGTTCACCCAGTTCGTCTGTCCCAATGCGACGAACCCGGACATCTGCTGGAACGGCGGCCGGCCGGACAAGGAGGACTTCCTGTTCTTCCCGAACTCCTTCGCCTTCCGCCAGGTCGACCTGCGTCTGACCAAGGAATTCGATGTGTTCAACGGCCAGTCGGTCGAGCTGATCCTGGACGCGATCAACGTGTTCAACTTCGAGAACTACTCCAACTTCGAACAGTGCTTCTGCTCGTCGGAATACCGCGATCCGCGCGGACAGTACCTGCCGACGCGCAGTTTCCAGCTCGGCCTGCGTTACCGCTGGTAGTCTCTCCCCGTGCCTGACGGCCGCCTCCCGGATCTTGACCGGGGGGCGGCTGACTTTTTTTGACTGATTTGCGTTTAGAGTATGAGGATGGAGCCCATGGATCGTCGCCGGTTTCTGTTGGGTTCCACGGTCGCCGGCGCGACGGCCCTGGGGCTGTCCGGCTGCGGGGGAGCGGGCCTGGAGTATTTCCGGCCGACGCCGCCGCGCGTCTATCCCGCGACGGATGAGCTGCAACAGCGCACCTTCAACTGGTTCACCCACGTCACCAACCGGGCCAACGGCCTGACGCCTGACCGCTGGCCGACCGAGTCCTTCTCCTCCGTGGCGGCCGTCGGTTTCGCCCTGACCTGCTGGCCGATCGGGGTCGAGCGGGGCTGGATGAGCCGCGAGGAGGCGCGCGAGCGCACCCTGACCACGATCCGCTTCTTCCACGACGCACCGCAAGGACCGGAGGCGACCGGCGTCAGCGGTCACAAGGGCTTCTTCTATCACTTCCTCGACATGCGCACCGGCCACCGCTTCGGCCGCACCGAGCTGTCGACGGTCGACACCACCCTGCTGGTCGCCGGCATGTTGTTCTGCGCCCGCTGGTTCGACGGCGATCATGCCGACGAGGCCGAGATCCGTCGGGTGGCCCAGGCCGTCTATGACCGGATCGAGTGGGACTGGGTCATGGTCCGGCCCAACCGCATCTCGATGGGCTGGCATCCGGAGACCGGCTTCATCGAGGCCGACTGGCACGTCTACAACGAAGGCATGCTGGTGCTTCTGCTGGCCATCGGCAGCCGGACGCATCCGGTTCCCGCGACCGTCTGGGACGAGTGGTGCGGCGTCTATGATCGCAGCTGGACGGACCGCTGGGGCCCGGCGCACCTGCATTTCGCACCGATGTTCGGGCACCAGTACAGCCATATGTACATCGACTTCCGCACCATCCAGGACGCCTGGATGCGGGCGAAGAGCGAGGCGGTCGGCAGCCGCTATCTGTGGACCTATCACTACAACAGCATCCTGGCGGTGCAGGCGCAGCAGAAATACGCCGTCGACAATCCGATGGGCTGGGCCGGCTATTCGGAGGACGTCTGGGGCCTGACAGCCTGCGACGGGCCGGGCGATTTCAAACAGGTCATCGACGGGCGCGAACGGGAGTTCTTCAGCTATTCGGCCCGCGGCCCCGGCGAGCGCGACGACGGCACGATCGCGCCGACGGCCATGGCCGCCTCCATGCCGTTCGGACCCGACGCGGTTGAACGCGGCGTCGTCGCCATGAAGGCCCGCTATGGCGCCGCCATCTACACCGAGTTCGGCTTCCTCGACTCGTTCAATCCGACGCTGACCGAGCGTCAGGGCCGGCTGCAGCATGGACGGATCGTCCCCGGCGTGGGCTGGGTCGACGGCGACTATCTGGGCATCGACCAGGGACCGATCGTCATCCAGATCGAGAACCATCGCACGGCCGTCGTTTGGGAGCGTATGCAGGGCGACCCCAATCTGGTGCGAGGGCTCAAGCGGGCCGGGTTCACCGGCGGCTGGCTGGAACGCGCGTGATCGAGGCCCGGCCGGACCGGCGATCCACGCTCGGACTTCTGGCCGGGGCCGCGGTCTCGGGCGTCGCCGGCTGCGGCCCGCGTGATGACGGAAGGACGCGCCTGTCCTTCTGGGCCATGGGCAATGAGGCGACCAACGTCCCGCAGATCCTGCCCGAGTTCGAGCGGCTGAACCCCGGCATCACGGTCAATGTCCAGGCCCTGCCGTGGACGGCCGCCCACTCCAAGCTGCTGACGGCCTATGCCGGCAATTCGCTGCCGGACCTCAGCCAGGTGGGCAATACCTGGGTGTCCGAGATGGCCGCCATCGGCGCCATCAGCCCGACGCCGGCCTTCGCCGCTGACCTGCTGACCGACCAGTTTCCGGCGGTGCTCGAGACCAACCGGATCGGCGGACAGGTCGTCGGCACGCCCTGGTATGTCGACACCCGCCTGATCTACTATCGCTCTGACATGCTGGAGCGGGCCGGGTTCGCCGCCGTGCCCCAGACCTGGGACGGCTGGAAGGCCGCCATGCATGCGGTCAAGCGCGTGGCCCCGTCGGGCGCCTACGCCGTCCTCCTGCCGGTCAATGAGTTCGAACAGCTGCTGACCTTCGGCCTGCAGGGCGCCGAGCCGCTGCTGCGGGACCGCGACACGCGCGGCAATTTCTCCAGCGCCTCCTTCATCGCCGCCCTGGAGTTCTACAAGAGCCTGTTCGACGAGGGCCTGGCTCCGGTAGCCTCCTCGACGCAGATCTCCAACGTCTGGACCGAGTTCGAGCGGGGCTGGTTCAGCTTCTACTTCTCGGGCCCCTGGACCATCGGCGAGTTCAAGGACCGGCTGAAGCCCGAGACGCGCTGGATGACCTCGGGCGTTCCCGGGCCGACCGGGCCGGGGGCCTCGGCCCCGGGCGGGTCGTCGCTGGTGGTCTATCGCCATTCGCCGCATCAGGAGGCGGCGTGGAAACTGGTGCGCTTCCTGTCCGATCCGGCGGTGCAGGCGCGGTTCAACGGCATCACTGGCAACCTGCCCGCCCGCGAGAGCGCCTGGGCGACGCCGGCCGTGGCCGGCGATCCCTATATCGCCGCCTTCAAGGGCCAGCTGTCGCGGGCCAAGGCTGTGCCCAAGGTCCCCGAATGGGAGCGGATCGTCACCGAGATGCAGATCGTCGCCGAGCGGATGGTTCGCGGCGAATATGCGCCCCGCGCCGCCGCCGCCGAGATCGACCGCCGCGCCGACCGTCTGCTGGAAAAGCGCCGCTGGATGATCGAGCAGGGGAGGGCCGTATGACCGCTGTTCCCGTCATCGCCAGACCGGCCCGCCGGGCCGGAACCCGTCGGTCGCGCGAGCGGGCGGCCTGGGGCTTCGTCGCCCCGTCCCTGATCGCCATCGGCCTCTTCTTCGCCATCCCGGTCTTCTCGGCCCTGCTGCTCAGCCTGACCGATTTCGACATCTACGCCCTCGCCGACATCGGCAACGTCCGCTTCGTCGGCCTGCAGAACTATGAGCGGCTGCTGGGCAATCCGCTGTTCTGGACGGCGATGAAGAACACCGGCCTGTTCGCCGTGATCGGCGTGCCGCTGTCGATCATCACCTCGCTGGGGGCCGCCGTGATCCTCAATGCGCGGGTGGTGAAGTGGCGTCCGCTGTGGCGGGTGATGTTCTTCGCCCCCTATGTCACGACCCTCGTGGCCACCGCGGTGCTGTGGAACTACCTGCTGCACACCCGCTACGGCATCATCAACTGGGCGATCCAGAGCCTCGGCCTGCCCGCCGTCGACTGGCTGGGGCAGCCCTCGACCTCGATCCCGGCCATCCTGATGTTCGTGGTCTGGAAGATCTTCGGCTACAATATGCTGATCTTCCTCGCGGTTCTGCAGACCGTGCCGGACGACCTCTATGAGGCCGCGCGCATCGACGGGGCCGGGCCGTGGAAGCAGTTCAAACACGTCACCCTGCCGGCCATCGCCCCGACCCTGCTGCTGGTCTCGATCATCTCGGTCGCCGGCTTCTTCCAGCTGTTCGCCGAACCCTATGTGATGACCCAGGGCGGCCCGGCCCAATCCACCGTGACGGTGCTCTACTTCATGTATGAAGAGGGCTTCAAATGGTGGAACCTCGGCTCGGCCAGCGCCGTCGCCTTCGTCCTCTTCCTCTGCATCCTGGCCGTCACCCTGGTGCAGCTGGCGGTCGCCAAGCGGATGGGAGCCTACGAATGAGGGGCCGGACCGTCAAAGCCATCGCCCTCAACCTCGCCGTGGCCTTCATCGCCCTGCTGGTCCTGTTCCCGCTGGCCTGGATGGTGTCAGTCAGCTTCATGTCGACCGGCGAGGCCGCGGTCTTCCCGCCGCCTTTGCTGCCGAAGACCTGGACGCTGGATCACTACCGCGACCTGTTCCTGACCCAGGGCATGGGCCGCTACCTCTGGAACAGTTTCGCCCTGGCCTCGATGGCCACCGGCCTGGCGCTCGCCTTCACCGTCCCGGCCGGCTACGCCTTCGCCAAACTGACGTTCAAGGGCCGGGACAGGGTGTTCCAGCTGCTGGTCGCGGCGCTCGTCGTTCCGGCCCAGATCGGCACCCTGCCGCTGTTCCTGATGCTCAAACAGATGGGGCTGGTGAACACCTACGCCGGGGCCCTGGTGCCCTGGCTGGCCTCCATCTTCGGCTTGTTCCTGGTGCGCCAGTACGCCCTGAGCATTCCCGACGAAATGCTGGAGGCCGCCCGCATCGATGGCGCCTCGGAGGGTCAGATCTTCCGCCGCGTGGTGCTGCCGACGCTGCAGCCGATCATCGTCACCCTGGCCCTGTTCGTCTTCCTCGGCAGCTGGAACGACTTCCTGTGGCCGCTGATCATCCTCACCGACCAGTCCAACTACACCTTGCCTGTGGCGCTGGCCGCGCTGTCGCGGGAGCATGTGCAGGACATCGAGATGATGATGGCCGGCGCCGTCATCACCGTGGCCCCGGTCCTGATCCTCTTCCTCGCCCTGCAGCGCTACTACATCCGCGGCATGCTGGCGGGGAGCGTGAAGGGCTGAACACTCACTGATCCGCTCATCCCGGCGAAAGCCGGGACCCAGTGTTCTGGGTGAAGGGTGGGTCGAGGGATCGCGCGGTCGCCGATTCCTGAACACCAGCGTCTCGCTGGACAGTACTGGGTCCCGGCTTTCGCCGGGATGAGCGGAGTATTTTGTGATGCGAATGTTCGCGCTGATCTTCGTCGCGATGGGCCTCGCGCTTCCGGCCCACGCCCAGACTCCGCGCGTCCTCGACCCGTTCGAAACCCTGGCGCCCTGGGCGGCCGACGCCTCGACTGACGTGTCCTCCGCCATCTCCGCCATCGACGGTCACGACGGCCGGGCCATGCGGATGAGCTATGATTTCAACGGCCGGTCGGGCTACGCCTTCGCTGCGCGCGCCATCGACCTGGATGTGCCCGACAACTACGAGATCAGCTTCTGGCTGCGCGGCGAAATGGCGCCGAATACGCTGGAGATCAAATTCGTCGACGCCTCGGGAGACAATGTCCACTGGCGCCAGATTCGCGGCTTCCAGGCGACGCCGACGTGGACCCGCTACACCATCAAGAAGCGCCAGATCACCCGCGCCTGGGGCCCGAACCCCGATCATACCTTCCGCGGCGCCGAGCGGGTGGAGTTCGTCATCACGGCTGGCGAGGGCGGAGCCGGCTGGATCGAGGTCGATCAGCTGGAGCTGCGCCCACTGCCGCCCGAACCGTCCGTGCCGCCCCGGCCGCTGGCGAGCGCGACCAGCGCGGACGGGCTGAATGTCGCGGCCCGGGCGGTGGACGATGACCCGGCGACGGCGTGGCGCTCGGCCGGCCTCGGCGAGCAAGGCCTGACGCTGGACCTCGGTTATGAGCGCGAGTTCGGCGGGGTCACCCTGCGCTGGGCAGAGAAGGCGGCGGCCTCGGCCTACCGGCTGCGGGCCTCTTCGGACGGCGAGACCTGGCGCGATCTGGCGTCGATCAGCGACGGCGACGGCGGCGTCGACTGGCTGCGCACGCCCGAGGCCTCCGCGCGCTGGCTCCGGCTGGATCTGCGGTCTCCGCAGCCGGCCGTCGGCGGCGACCGGCCCGTCGGCGCCTATGCCCTGAACAGCCTCGAGATCGAGCCCCTGTCGTTCGGCGAAAGCCCGACGGCCTTCATCCGCGCCGTGGCCGAAGAGAGCCGGCGCGGCCTCTATCCGCGCGGCTTCATCGGCGAACAGCCCTACTGGACCCTCGTCGGCGTCGACGGCGGCGGCGAGAGCGGTCTGATCGGCGAGGACGGCGCCATCGAACTGCGCCGCGGCGGGCCGTCGATCGAGCCGTTCGTCCTCGACAACGGACGGCTGACGACCTGGGCCGATGTGAACGTCAGCCAGAGCCTGCAGGACGGCGACCTGCCCATCCCGACCGTGACCTGGACCGGCGACGACTGGACGCTGGCCATCACCGCCTTCGCCGAGGGAACGCCGGAGCAGGCGCAGCTGTACGGGCAGTATGTCCTGACCAACGCCTCCAACCGGCCCCGCACCCTGACGCTGGCCCTGATGGCGCGCCCGCTCCAGGTCAACGGGCCGTCGCAGTTCCTCGCCATTCCGGGCGGCGTCGGGCCGATCGAACAGGTCGACTGGAACGGCTCGACGCTGGTGCTCAATGACGCCATCCGCATCAGCACACTCGTCGCGCCCGACGGCGTGGCGATGGCCCCGTTCGCGGCCGGCGCGGACCCGCAAAGCCTGCTGGCCGCGGCTGACCGCCGCCGCGATCCGGCCCTGCGGCATGTGGACTCTGACCGCAGTACGCTCATGGCGGGCGCCCTGCTGTACGACGTCACCCTGCAACCGGGCGAGACCCGCATCTTCGGCCTTGTCGCCCGCCTCGCCGGACCGACCCCGGACCTCGCGCCGGTGGCCGATGTGGCGCAGACGCTCGACGCCGCCCGAAGTCGCGTCGCCGCCGGCTGGCGCGAAAAGCTCGACCGTTTCGACCTGACCCTGCCGGACAGCCAGCAGCAGATCGAGGACGTCATGCGCGCCTCGCTCGCCCATATGCTGATGTCGCGGCAGGGGCCGATCCTGCAGCCGGGCACGCGATCCTATAATCGCAGCTGGATCCGCGACGGGGCCATGATGGCCGAGGGGCTGAACCGGCTGGGCCACGCCGATCTGTCGGCGGACTATCTGCGCTGGTACGCCCCGTTCGTGTTCGACAACGGCAAGGTGCCCTGCTGCGTCGACTTCCGCGGCGCCGATCCCGTGCCCGAGAACGACAGCCACGGCGAGTTCGTCTTCCTCGCCGCCGAGACCTGGCGCTACACGGGCGACGAAGCCCTGCTGCGCGAGGTCTGGCCGCAGGTGCAGGCGGCCATCGGATACATGGATGCGCTGCGCGCCTCGACCCGGACGCCCGCGTTCGAGGCGGCGGATCAGCGCCACCTGTACGGCCTGCTGCCGCCGTCGATCAGCCATGAGGGCTATTCGGACCGTCCGGCCTATTCCTACTGGGACGACTTCTGGGGCCTGCTCGGCTACCGCGACGCCGCCTTCATCGCCCACGCTTTGGGCGATGCGGCCGCCGCCGCCCGCATCCGCGCCGCCGAGGCCGAGTTCCGCAGCGACATCATGGCCTCGATCGCGGCGACCGCGCGGGTGCACGGCATCGACTGGATCGCCGGCGCCGCCGACCGGGGCGATTTCGACGCCACCTCGACCACCATCGGCCTGTCGCCGGCCGGCCTGATCGACGACCTGCCGCAGGACCTGCTTGCCCGGACCTTCGACAAATGGTGGGAGAATTTCACCTCGCGGCAGGAGAACCGGCAGGCGTGGCGGGACTACACCCCCTATGAGCTGCGAAACGTCGGCGCCCTGGTTCGTCTGGGGCGCCGTGGGGACGCCCTGCGCGCGCTCGATTTCTATTTCGCCGACATGCGGCCGCGGGCCTGGAACGGCTGGGCCGAGGTGGTCGGACGCGACGAACGCGAGCCGCGTTTCATCGGGGACATGCCGCATGCGTGGATCAGCTCGGACTACATCCGCTCGACCCTCGACCTGCTGGTCTATGAGCGCGACCGGGACCACGCCTTGGTGCTGGCGGCGGGCGCGCCGACGGCCTGGCTGGAAGGCGAGGGGGTCGGGGTGACGGGCGTGCGCACCGCCTGGGGACCGCTGACCTACCGGTTCCGTGAGGACGGCGCCGGCTATCTGCTGACCCTGGACGGCCAGGTCGCGCCGCCGGGCGGCTTCGTCATCCAGTGGCCTGCGGGCGAGACGCCGCCGGCGCGGGTGCGTATCGACGGACGCGCTGCGGAATGGTCAGGGTCAGAGCTGGTGATCCCGACGGGCGCGCGGCGGGTGGAGATGCGGTAGGCGTCAGTCCCCGTAGTTGTCGTACCGCTGCCCCTGGGCCAGATTGCCGAACTTGGTCGTATTGGCGTCGAAGCTGAGCTTGATGATGCCGATCGGGCCGTGGCGTTGCTTGCCGATGACGACCTCGGCCTGGTGTTCCAGACGGTCCATGTCCTCCTGCCACTGCAGGTGTTCGGGCGAGCCCTCCCGCGGCTCGGCGCGGCCCAGGTAGTAGCTCTCGCGATAGACGAACATGACGCAGTCGGCGTCCTGCTCGATCGAGCCGGATTCACGCAGGTCGGACAGCTGGGGCCGCTTGTCCTCGCGTTGCTCGACCTGACGTGACAGCTGCGACAGGGCCAGGATCGGCACGCTCAGTTCCTTGGCCAGGGCCTTGAGGGCGCCGGTGATCTCAGACACCTCCTGCACTCGGTTCTTCTGGCTGTTTTCACCGGTGGTGATCAGCTGCAGATAGTCGACGATGATCAGATCGAGGCCGTGCTCCTGCCGCTTCAGCCGGCGGGCGCGGGCGGCGAGCTTGGAGATGGACAGGCCGCCGGTGGCGTCGATGAACAGGGGGCTTTCGCCGATCTCGACGGCGGCCTCGCGGATGCGGCCGAAGTCGGCGGCGTCGATCTCCCCCTTGCGCAGCTTGTCCGAGGACACGCCCGAGGCGTCGGCCAGGATACGCATGGCCAGCTGCTCGGCGCTCATTTCCAGCGAGTAGAAGGCCACCACCCCGCCGCTGACCGTCTTGCGGCCCTCCGGCGTCGGCTCCCAGCGGTAGTTGCGGGCCACGTTGAACGCGATGTTCGTCGCCAGCGCGGTCTTGCCCATCGAGGGCCTGCCGGCGAGCACCAGCAGGTCGGAAGGGTGCAGGCCGCCGAGCTTGGCGTCGAGGTCGTCGAGGTGGGTGGCCAGTCCGGCCAGTTTGCCGTCGCGCTGATAGGCCTCGGCCGCCATCTGCACCGCCCCGCTGAGGGCGCTGGAGAAGCTGACGAAGCCGGACGACGGCTTGCCGGTCTCGGCCAGGGTGTAGAGCTGCTGCTCCGCCTGTTCGATCTGGTCGATGGCGGCGGTTTCGGGCTGGGGCGCCTCCCGGACGATCTCGCCGCCGATGCGGATCAGGTCGCGGCGCAGCGCCAGATCGTAGACGACGCGGGCGTAGTCGGGGGCGTTGGCCGCCGGCGGGGCGCGATCGACCAGATCGGCGAGATAGCGCAGGCCGCCGAACTCCTGGAACGCCGGGTCCAGCTTGAACCGCTCCATCAGAATGGTCGGTTCGGCCAGCATGCCCTGCCGAATGTGATCCTCGATCGCCTCATAGAGCCGCTGGTGGAAGGGCTCGTGGAAATGCGAACCGCGCAGCCGGTCGGACAGCCGCTCGAACACCGCATTGTCGAACATCAGCGACCCCAGAAGGGCCTGTTCGGCCTCCAGGTTGTGCGGCATCGACGGAATGGAGCCGGAGTCCATCGGCGAGGGGAATTGGACGGGGGCGAACGCGTTCATCGGGGTCATGTCTTACCCATGCGCGCGGCCTGCGTCAGTCCCGGTCGCAGGCTTCATGGGGAGCGATTCCGGGCCGCTGTGGACGTTCCGGAATTCCGTAGTCGGAACAGTTAACGGCTCAGCTTGCGCAGGGGTACCGCGACCGCATCCAGTTGCGGATGCCGTCGGTGACGGTCATCCGTTCGCGCCGGGCCTCGGGAATGCCGTTGAGGAAGGCCAGCATCTGGCGGACATCCAGATTGATCCGCTCGGGCGGACAGGCGGGCGGCGTACGGCCGGCGGTCCGCGCCGTCTGAATCTCGTTCCCGACGGTCCGGAAGGCGCGCTCGGCCTCGCCCTTCAGCCGGTGCGCGTCCGGACGCAGCATGGCGGTCGGGTTCAGCGGGATGCGATTGGCGCGGGTGACGAAGTCATTCAGCGTCATGGCGGACTGCGCGGTCGCGGAGCCTGCGGCCAGACAGGCGGCCATGCCGATGGCGAGTGCAAGTTTCTTCATCGTCAATCTCCCCCGACAGCTTAGCTTGGCCGTGACTTTGCGGCGGTATAGCGGCCAAGAGAAAGGGCGCGCCCGGCTGGACGCGCCCGATCACTGACTTGTTATCAGAAGGCTTCGGTTCAGGCTTCCGAACCGAGGCCGTCCTGCTGGCCGGCGCCGCCGGCGACCATGTCCTTGGCCTGTTCGAGGGCCAGTTCGCGGTCCTCGTCATAGGCGGCCTTGATCACGTCCTCGCCCTTCGCCTGACGCTCGGCTTCGTCGGCCGAACGGGCGATGTTGATCTTGACGGTGGCCGAGACCTCGGCGTGCAGGCGAACCAGCACTTCGTGGACGCCCAGCGTCTTGATCGGGGTGTTGAGGACGATCTGGCTGCGCTCGACCTTGCCGCCTTCGGCCACAACGGCCTCGACGATGTCGCGCGCGGCGACCGAACCGTACAGCTGACCCGTCTCACCGGCTTGCCGGATCATGACATAGGTCTGGCCGTCGATCTTGGAGCCGATCGTGGCGGCGTCGGCCTTGTTCTTCTCGTTGCGGGCCTCGATGGCGGCGCGGTCGAGTTCGAACGCCTTCAGGTTCGCGGACGTGGCCCGACGGGCCTTGTCGCGCGGCAGAAGGAAGTTGCGGGCGAAGCCGTCCTTGACGGACACGACGTCGCCGATGGCGCCGAGATTATCGACGCGCTCAAGCAGAACGACCTTCATCTTATTTCACCACGTAAGGCAGGAGGGCCAGATAACGGGCGCGCTTGATGGCCTTGGCCAGTTCGCGTTGCTTGATCTGGGAAACAGCGGTGATGCGCGACGGGACGATCTTGCCGCGCTCGCTGATGTAGCGTTGCAGCAGTTTGACGTCCTTGTAGTCGATCTTCGGCGCGCCTTCGCCCGTGAACGGGCAGACCTTGCGGCGACGATAGAAGGGACGGCGTCCGGCGGCGCCGGAGCCGGCCGGCGCGCCCGGCGACGGAGCGGTGGTGTCGGTCATGTTCCGGGTTCCTTAAAAGGTGGCTTCGGCGGCGGCGTCGTCGCGGGGCGTGCGCTCACGCTCACGTTCGCGCTCGCGTTCGCGGCGGGCCAGCAGGGGCGACAGTTCCAGGTCGAGTTCCTCGACGCGGACGGTCAGCCAGCGAAGGACGTCTTCGTTGATCGACAGCTGACGCTCGACCTCGGCCATGGCGGCGGGCGGGCAGTCGACGGCGAGCAGCGAATAGTGCGCCTTGCGGTTCTTTTTGACCCGATAGGTCAGGTTGCGCAGACCCCAGTATTCGATCTTGGCGACGGTGCCGCCGCCGGCTTCGATCAAACCCTTGATGGTGTCGTTCAGCGCTTCGGCCTGTTGCGCGCTGATATCCTGGCGCGACATGACCGTGTGCTCGTAAAGAGCCATGCGGTATTCTCCCTTGTAGGGCGTCGGCGCGAGGGGACCGGGTAAGTCCTCTCCCACGATGGATCCTGAAGCGGCGGTCGGGATGACTTCCCGAACCCTTTGGAACTCCGCGTCAGGACCGAAGCCCTGGAAAGGCGGCGCGTATAGGGGAAAAGGGCCCGGGGGGCAAGGCGCGTGACGGCTAGAACGACCGCCGGACGGATATGTAGGCCTGACTGCTGCCCGGATTGCGGCTGACCTCGGTGTAGAGGGGCGCTCCGACGTTGCGGGGCCCGCTGAACAGGGTGAAGTCGCTTTCACTGTCCGAGGCGATGTAGAGGCCGCCCGAGACGCTCCACTGCGCGTCGGGACGATAGGTCAGGCCGAGGTTGAAGGTCGGGTCGGAGCGGAAGTTGGACAGGGTGCTGGGTCCGAAGCTGCGGCTTTCCGATCCGCTGCTGGCGCTGACGCTCCAGCTGATCCGCTCGGCGACGAGGTTCTGGCTGAGCGCGAAGGACCAGCCCACCACCTGTTCGCCCGACAGGCGGCGATCTTCAAACGTCACGGGGTCCGTCGTGTTCGACCAGCGATAATAGACCTGGCCCGACAGGATGCCGCCCTCGAAGCCGAAGCGGTCCAGCGGCAGACGGCTGGACAGGGTCAGCTTGTCGCGGGTCGCCGTGCCGACGTTGCGGGTGATGTTGAAGGTGCGCGGCGTCGTTCCGCCCGGCGGGATCTCCTCGATCACCACGACTCCAAGGACGTCCGAGAAATCCTCATGGGTGAATTCGGCGACAAGGGAGCCCTGCCGGTCGAACAGCCGCTCGTAGCGGGCGTTCGCCAGCCAGACCTGCGCCGGCCGGATGTCGGGATTGCCGCGACCGAAGATCCCCGTCGAAAAGGCGGCCGAGGCGGTGAACGCGCCGAACGACAGCTGGTCGACATTCTTCTCCAGCTTGAAGGTCACGGTGTTGCGGGGCGCCGGCGTCCAGGTGAGGTTCAGGCGCGGCTTCAGATAGCCCAGCGTCGTCTCGCCCTCGCCGGCGGTGCCCGTGGCGATGATGCGCGACAGCTCGTATCGCAGATTGGCCTCGACGCTCAGGTCGGTTCGTGCGGCCCACCGGGCGGTGACGAAGGTCTCGCTGCGCAGCTCCTCGACGCGGGTGTCATCCCCCGGCAGCAGCAGGGGGCTGTCGTCGAACGTATAGGCGCTCGCGCTATCGACCCAGTTGAGCGCCACCTCCGTGCCGGCTTCGAAGCTGACGTCGCCGAACCCGGTTTCCAGATCGGCGAATTTCAGGGTCGCGCCCAGTATGCTCTCGCCCGACAGCTGGTCGCTGAGAACGTCGGAGGTGAAGGACGGCGTGTCGTACTGGCTCGTGTTGTCATTGTCGGTGATGGACTGGAAGCCGACCAGCTCCAGGTTCATCCCGCGCGGCAGGCTGCGGGTCCAGCGAAGCCCGGCCTCGCCCCGCCAGCGTACGGCGTCCGACAGGCTGCTCTCCTGACCGCCGGGCAGGATCAGGGTTTCCGCCCCCTCATACACACTGCTGTTGTAGTTGATCAGGGCGTTGGCCCGGATCCGCCCTCCGCCGAACGGACCCTCGTAGACGCCGGTCGCCTCGGCCGTCGTATACCCGAACGCGCCGTCCTCGAGGCCGATCATGACCACGTCGCCGGCCGGATTCCGGCGCTCGCGGACGCTGCCCGTCTCCTGGCTGCCGTTGTTGTAGCGGAACGATCCGTCCATGGAGCGGCCGTCGCGTTGGCGCTGGACCTGGATCCCGAGGCTGGGCTGGAACAGGCCCTGGTCCGTCAATGTCAGACCCGCGCTCATCGCCCCGGTCACGCCGGCGTCGGGCTTGCGGATGACATTGGCGACCACCGACTTGCCCTGCATGTCGATTCCGCCGGCCCCGGCCCGGACGATGTCGATCCGCAGCACCTGCGAGGCCGGGATGCGTGACAGGACGGTGGACAGGGCGTCGCTGCGGGTCGGTGGCCGCTCGCCGTCGATCAGGACATTGCCCGCCGTGCCCGCGAACCCCCGCGCCGAGGTCCCGCCATCGAACTGGAAGCCCGGAATACGGCCGATCATGTCCCATGCCGTGACCGGTCGGAACTCGGTGAAATACGCCGGTTCATAGGGCGTGATGTTGGGGTCGGCCGAGGCCGGCGCCTGGGCGGACGCCGCAGCTGCAAGCATCGTCGAGAGTGCGAGGATAGACGCGCCGAGCAGTCGCCAGCGTCCGCGTGTTCCGGCCATGTGTCTCGATTCCCCACCCGTGTCGGGACCGAACCTTGACGCGAAATATGTCGGATACACGACCGGAAACTGTCGAAATTGCCGTCGAAAGCGTGGCGGCTCCAACTACTCCGGACGCACCACCATGCAGGTGACCCGGCGCTCGGACAGGGTCGCACAGGCCGCCTGGGCGCCCTGTTCGGACATGCCGGTGAAGCGTGAACGGTACCATCCGCTGGCGTTCTGCACCGTCCGCTCGGCCGAGGCGAACTGGCTGCGGAAGCGGCGGTTGATCTCGGTCAGCCAGTCGCGGGCGACGGTCTCGTCGCGGAAGGCGCCGACCTGGACCGACCAGCGGCCGGCGGGCTCGCGGGCCGGTTCGCGCGCCGGGGGCCGGGCCGGGGGCC
>NZ_BSOY01000014.1 GCF_030160755.1 Brevundimonas denitrificans
GGCGGCGGCGGAGGCGGCGGCGGCGCGGCTGGCGGCGGTCTGGCGCGGCTCTGCGGCGTTCAGGGCGGCGCGGAAATCAGCGGCCTCCAGCTTGCCCAGACGGATGATGTCCAGATCCAGCGGATCGCCGTTGGTCAGGGTCTCGCCGAGCGCGACGTGGCCGTTCACCAGCGCCTCGCACCAGGCGACCAGGGGATAGTCGCTCTCGGGCGCCCCCCGCGGCATGGGGTTGGCGTAGGCCACGGCTTCGCGGAAGCGTTCGGTTTCAACCGCATCCACCCCCGGCGCGGTGGACATGACCCCGGCGTCCTGGGCCGGCGGCGGCGTCTGCGTGGCGATGACGAGGGCGGAGACGAGGCTCAGGAACATGAAGACATCCGGGAACGTGCAGCGGGAAGGTCAGACCGCAACGCTTGAACAGGGCAGATGGTTTTTCTGCGGCGACAGTCCTGAGCAAGAAATGGTCCGGGCAACAAAAAGGGCGGCGGACCCGAAGATCCGCCGCCCCAGATGTTCTCGACGTCAGGCCCTAGAAGTTGGCGGTGACACCGAAGAAGAAGTAACGGCCCAGCGCATCATACAGCTGCGGGTAGGTGTTGCCGTTGCCGGTCGTACCCACGCTGTAGGACAGTTGCGGATCGTCATCGAGGACGTTGTTGACGCCGGCACGCAGGGTGACGGTGTCCGTGATGCCCCAGGTCGCCGCCAGGTCGAGGTAGTTCTCGGCGTCGAAGTAGCGGTCCAGACGGGCGCCGCCGTTGTTCAGCGAGCCGTCAGCCGCCAGGACGGCGATTTCAGCTTCGCCGTAGTGACGCCACGTGGCCGAGATGTCCACGTCCCACGGGGTGAGCCAGGTGGCCCGGGCGCGGTGACGCCATTCCGGGTTCGGAACGCCGCACTGGTTGGCGTAGAAGCCCGTGCAGTCATAGACCGAGGCGGGGCCGCCGAGACCGGTGTCGGTCAGCAGCTCGCTCAGATAGGTGCCCACGAAGGACAGCTGCATCGAGCCCATGTTCGCCATGCCCATGTCTTCGAGGTCGAAGGCATAGTTGGAGTTCACGTCGATGCCCGAGGTGGCCAGGCCGCCGATGTTGTTGTTCAGGTCTTCAACGAAGCCCGAACCGACCCAGAGTTGGCCGCCTGCGTTACGGTTGATGCGACCGCAAGCGGCGGCATCACCCTGCGCATAGCAGAGGTCGAAGGTGTTCAGGGCGCCGACCGTCGAGATCAGGCCGTCGACCTGGATATCGAAGTAGTCGATCGAGATGTTGAAGCCCGGGACGAAGCTGGGCGTCCACACCACGCCGTAGGTGTAGGTGTCCGCTTCTTCGGGGTTCAGGTTCGGGTTGCCGCCGCCCAGGAAGTTGTACTGGCCGGCCGGGCTGTTCAGGGCGCCGCTGTCGGATTGCGCCAGGGTGACCTGGTGACCGCCGGTGCCGATGCACGCCGCCGGAATGCTGTTGTTCAGCACGCCGTCGTCGTTCAGGTCGTCGCAGGGATCGTTGTCAGCGTCGAACAGGTTGAAGCCCTGGGCCGCGAACAGTTCGATCACGTTCGGGGCGCGAACCGCGCGCGAGTAGCTGGCGCGGAAGCGGATGTCCTCGATCGGGGCGTAGTCGGCGCCGACCTTGTAGGTGTCGGTCCCGACGTTCTCGTACTCCGAACGACGATAGGCGGCGTCGATCGAGGCCGAGTAGGCCCAGGGTTGATCGTCGGCCAGCGGGATCTGGATTTCACCGAAGACTTCGGCGACGTCCGCATCACCCGAGATGCCGATCGTGGGGCCGCCCTGACCGGCGCCGTCGCCGGTCTGGAAGGCGGCGTCGGTTTCCGAAGCCAGGCCGTCGCGGCGATACTCGGCGCCGAACGCGACCTGAACGGTGCGCGAGGCGGTCGGCACCGACCAGCCCGTGTCGCCCGTGATGGCGGCGGTGACGACCTGTTGGGTCGTTTCACCGGTCTGCATCAGCGGGATCTGCAGGTAGTCGAGGGCCGCCTGGGTCACGCCGCCCGGGACGAAGATGTCGTAGGGGACGCAGGTCGTGTCGGTGCCGTTGACGACTGAGCGGCAGGTCGGGGTGCCGGCGACGTCGACGACATCGAGGGCCCGCGTCAGGCGGGTGACCGAGAAGTCGTTCAGATAGGTGCGGGCCAGGCGGACGCGCGAGAACTGCGCGGCGATGTCATAGTTCCAGCCTGCTGTGATCTCACCACGCACACCGGCGACGCCGCGGTACGAGGTATAGTTCAGGCTGTCCTGACGGCCGCCGCCTTCGACGTTACGACGGGCGACGTACATGTCGCGACGGTTGCCGGCGAGGATGTCGGCCGGGGTACAGCCGATGGCCGTCCGTTGCTGGGCCGACAGAAGCGGGCTGTCGCAGTTGATGTCGGCGACGCTGAAGAAGCTGCCCGACGGGGCGATCTGCGCGACCGACTGATAGTCCGAGAACATCAGCTGGGCGAAGACTTCCGCCTTGTCGTTGACTTCGTAACGGCCGAAGGCGCCGAGGGTGTAACGCTCATCCGGGCGCTGGTAGTAGTTCAGCGGGCCGAAGTTGTAGGCGTTCACGTTGCCGTTGTACGGAACGAAGGTCCGGCCCGTGCCGATGGTGTAGGCGAAGGTCGAGAAGTCCGTGAACTGGCCGGGGAACGAGGTGCCCGAGCCGCCGCAGGAATAGGTGGTCGGACCCGAGCCGGCGTTCGGCGCGCCGAGCGAACAGGCCGAATAGTCGCGGTCGGCCTGCAGGATCGGGTTGTTGTTGCGGTAGCCGGCGTAGGCCATCACGTTGCCGCGGCCGTCGGGCGAGGAAACGCCGAGGGTCACGTTCAGCGAGCGGCTTTCGCCGTCGGAGACGTTGTCGTCCGGCAGCACGAACTGGGCGGCGTTGGTCGTGGCGCGGCGGGCGATTTCAGCCCGCAGGTTGCCGACGCCGTCATAGTCGTTGTTGTGCTGATAGAAGCCGTACTGGGCGTCGACCTGCAGACCTTCGAAGTCCTTCTTCATGATGAAGTTGACGACGCCGGCGACAGCGTCCGAGCCGTACACGGCGGAGGCGCCGCCGGTCAGGACTTCAACGCGCTCGACCAGCTGTTCCGGGATCTGGTTCAGGTCGGCCGCATCGTCGTTCGGCGAGCCGTAGCCCATCCGGCGACCGTCGATCAGCACCAGGGTGCGCGACGAACCGAGGTTGCGCAGCGACACCGTGGCCGTGCCCGAGGCGCCGTTGGCGACCGTCGAGTTCTGGGCGGCGAAGGCTTGCGGCAGCTGCGAGATCAGGTCTTCGACCCGGGTCACACCCGCGACGTCGATGTCCTCGCCGGTGACCTGCGTCACCGGGCTGGTGGTGACCAGGTTGGTTTGCGGGATGCGCGAACCGGTGACGATGACATCGTCGAGGTCCTGCGACGCCGGGGCGTCCTGGGCCATGGCCGGCGCGGCGAAGGCGAGAGCGGCGAATCCGCCGATCATCGTCGTCGACAGCAGCCGATTACGGATTTTCTGGGTTCTCAAAGGTCGTCTCCTGATGTTCGGCAGCTTCCGGAATCCGGGCTCCCGCGGCCTTAGAATGGAATATTCCCTTCCCCCGCGGACGGAATCCGACCGCAGTTGCGTAAGGTTATGCGCTGCGCCGACGCTTTCGCCAGCCAAATTACCAGACTGTAACTCTGTCGAAGCGTTACTGTCGTATTTAGGCCACGATACGGACACAGGCGCTGTTGCGGGGCGGGAGTTGACCCTGGGGCTGTCTTGTCCGACTGAAGTCGGGGGTCCCGAAGCGGGTTTTTTATCGAGGTTGAACCGATGTCTTTGATTTCCGGCCTTGCTGCGCTGGCGGCGGCCTCGACCCTCTCGACCCAGGCCGCGCCCGCGCAGGAACGCCCCGAGACGCTCGCCCGGCTGATGGCCTGCCGCGGCATTGCCGACAACACCGCGCGGCTGGCCTGTTTCGACACCGCGGCCGGGGCGCTGGACACGGCTGAACGGCAGGGCGACGTCGTGGTTATCGACCGCGCCGGGGTCGCCGAGACCCGCCGCCAGTTGTTCGGCTTCGAGATGCCGTCGCTGCCCCGCCTGTTCGGCCCCGAAGGCGCCGCCGAGATCGAAGCTATCGAGTCGACGCTGCAGGGCGCCTCGCTGGTCGGCGAGGGCCGCTGGGTCTTCCGCCTCGAAGACGGAAGCGTGTGGCGGCAGATCGATTCCGAACGCGTCCGCTTCCAGAACCGCCCCGGTCAGCCCGTCCGGGTCCGCAAGGCCACCCTCGGCAGCTTCCTGCTGACCGTAGGCGACAGCCGGGCCGTCCGGGTGCGGAGACAGTAGCGGTGACGCTTCGCGCGCTGTCGCCGACCGTCTCGGTTTCGGCGCAGCTTTCCCCGGACGTCATGCCGGCCCTGGCGGCGTCCGGCTTCGGCCGCGTCATCAGCAATCGTCCGGACGGCGAGGACCCCGGCCAGCCTACGGTCGCCGTGATGGAAGCGGCCGCGCGGGATGCAGGCCTGGCCTTTGCCTGGATCCCGGTGACCGGCCTGCCGGGGCCGGATCAGGTCGCGGCGGTGGCGGAGTTGCTGGCGGATGGCGCGCCGACGGTGATGTTCTGCCGGTCCGGCATGCGCTCGGCCGCCGCCTGGGCCATGGCGGAGCGGCTCAAGGGGGCGGATTCGCAAGAGTTGCGCGCCGCCGCCGCGGCGGCGGGCTACGACCTCGGCCGGGTTCCGCTGTAAGGACCTAGCGCAGGATCGCCACGCGGGTGGCGTAGGGCGCCGGTTCCGGCGTGCAGGACGCCACGGCGAGTTGCATCGCCATGAGACACAGGAAGGCCGCCGCGATGGGCTGGAGCCGATTTGAGACAGCCAGGGCGATGGAAACGGCCACTTTGGGCACTCCGCAGAAGATTTACGAAGTCCTAACGCAAGGGGCGGGCCGCGCCTGATGATCCCCTTCGTCCCGATGCCGGCGTTCGAATATGGACGGACCGATGCGGTCTCGCCCCTGATCCGGCGCGTGATCGCCAACAATCCGGGGCCTTTCACCTTCACCGGGACCGGCACCTATGTCGTGGGGCGCGGCGAGGTCGGGGCAGGCGTGGCGGTGATCGATCCAGGTCCGCTGGACGAGACCCATCTGGCGGCCTTGCTGGCGGCGGTGGAGGGCCAGACGGTCAGCCATGTGCTGGTGACCCATACCCACCGCGACCACGCCCCCCTCGCCCGGCCCTTCGCCGAGGCCGTCGGCGCGCCGGTTCTGGCCGCCCGGCCCCCGGCGCGGACGGTCCACACTTCGGCGTCGCTGGACGAGGAGGACGACGAGACCTTCCGGCCCGACATCGTCCTGACGGGCGGGGAGCGGCTGCAGGGCGACGGCTGGACGATCGAGGCCCTGCCGACGCCGGGCCACGCCTCCAACCATATGGCCTTCGTCCTTGAGGAACAGAACGCCCTGTTCAGCGGGGACCACGTCATGGGCTGGTCCACGACCATCGTGGCGCCGCCCGACGGCGACATGGCCGCCTATATGGCCAGTCTGGACGCGGTCATCGCGCGCGGCTTCTCAACGATCTGGCCCACCCACGGCGCGCCGATCACCGAGCCCGGGCCTTTTCTCGAAGCCTACAAGGCGCACCGGCTGGCCCGCGAAGCCCAGGTCCTGGCCCGGCTCGCGGCCGGGGACCGGCGGATCGCCGACATGGTCCCGGTCCTCTACGCCGCCGTCGATTCGCGGCTGTGGCCGGCCGCCAGCCTGTCGGTCTGGGCCCACCTGATCGCGCTCGAACAGACGGGGATCGTGAGGGCCGCTCCCGGACCGGCGATCGATGCGGACTGGACCCTGGTCTGAGTTCAACCGGCGGAGCGGAGGGTTTCGCTGATGGCGGTCGCCATGCGGCAGGCCTCGCCGCCGTGGGGCCGATGGTCGCGGGCGGCGACGCGAATGTCGGTGCGGCCCGGCCGGATGCGGATCACGGCGTCATGGTCGAAGCCGAACCAGAAGCCTTCCTGGCTGCCGTCGGCCCGGGCCACGCCCGCGCCGCGCAGGGTGAAGCCGGCCTGTTCGAGGGCGTAGATCGCGGCGGTCGGCGCGATCTGGCGCATGACCGGCAGGGCGCCGGGGCAGGCCTCCGCGCCCACGGCCGGACCGGGCCCCTGCCCGCCTCGCTCCTCGCCGAGGTCGCCGAAGCCCGGAACCTCGGTCAGATCGGTGCTGACGTTCTCGACCGGACCGGCCGCAAGACGGGCCTTCTGCCAGATGAAGCCGCCGAGAGTCGCCCCGGCGACCAGCACGGCGGCGATCGCCGGAAGGCCCAGTTTGCGGAAATTGCCGAACGACAGGACGAGGGCGCCGAGGGCCGCCGCCGCGCCGACGAAGGCGAGGAACCAGCCCGCCCCCAGGGTCAGCAGGTCATAGCCGATCTCGACCGGCCAGGCCCCGACCCGCGTGCCCAGGGCCGCGACCAGCACCAGGACCGGCGCGGCCAGCGCGAGGAGGGCCAGGGCCTGGACGCGCCCGGCGCCGGGCGTGCGGCGCGCCATCGTCTCAGGCCCCCGCTGTCGGCAGACGATAGTCTTTCATCCGCTCGCGCAGCAGCTTCTTGTCGATCTTGCCCGTGGCGCCGAGGGGGATGTCGTCGACGAAGACGACGTCGTCCGGCATCCACCATTTGGCGATCTTGCCCTGCAGGAAGTCGAGGTGCTCCTGCTTGTTCTGGGCCTGACCGGGCTTCAGCTTGACGATCAGCACGGGCCGTTCGTCCCACTTCGGATGGGCCGCGCCGATGACGGCGGCCAGTTCGACGGCGGGGTGGCCGACGGCGATGTTCTCGATCTCGATCGAGCTGATCCACTCGCCGCCGGACTTGATCACGTCCTTGGCGCGGTCGGTGATCTGCATGAAGCCCTGCTCGTCGATGGTCGAGACGTCGCCGGTGTCGAAGAAGCCCTCATGGTCGAGAATGTCGCCGCCCTCGCCCTTGAAATAGGCCCCGGCGATGGTCGGCCCCTTGATCATCAGGCGGCCGTAGGTGTGCCCGTCGTGCGGCATCTCCTGACCGGCGTAATTCTTGAGCTTGAGTTCGACGCCCAGCGGCGGCGTGCCCTGTTTGACCCGCCACTTCATCTGCTCGTCATACGGCAGGGCGGCGAGTTCCGGGGTCATGGTCGACAGGGTGCCGATGGGCGAGGTCTCGGTCATGCCCCAGCCCTGCAGCACCTCGATATTGAACTCGTCATGGAAGGCGCGGATCAGGCTCTCGGGCACGGCCGAGCCGCCGATCAGGACCTTCTTGACCGTCGGGATCTTCAGATTGTGCTCGCGCAGGTGGGCCAGCAGGCCCTGCCACACGGTCGGCACGGCGGCCGAGAAGGTGACGCCCTCCTTCTCGATCAGCTCATAGATGGCCTCCCCGTCCATGCGCGCGCCCGGCATGACCAGCTTGGCGCCGGAGGCCGGGCCGGCGAAGGCGATGCCCCAGGCGTTGGCGTGGAACATCGGCACCACCGGCAGGATCACCTCGCTCGGCGACGGCCCCAGCACGGTGGCCTGCATCCCCAGCAGCGTGTGGATGAAGTTCGAGCGGTGCGAATACAGCACCCCCTTCGGGTTTCCGGTCGTGCCCGAGGTGTAGCAGAGGCCGCAGGCCGTCTGTTCGTCGAACCCGCCCCAAGCGACGTCTTCCGAAGCGGATCCCAGCAGGGCTTCGTAGCATTCGGCGCCCGGCAACTTCGTCGCCGGCATGGTCAGTTCGTCGGTCATGACGATGACGCGCTGGACGCTCGGGCAGTGCGGCAGGATGGCTTCCAGCAGGGGGATGAAGGTCAGGTCGACGAAGATGATGCGGTCTTCGGCGTGGTTGATGATGTAGATCAGCTGTTCCGGGAACAGCCGCGGGTTCAGGGTATGGCAGACAGCCCCCATGCCCATGATGCCGTACCAGGCCTCCATGTGGCGGCTGGTGTTCCAGGCCAGGGTGGCGATCCGGTCGCCGACCTTGATGTCCCAGCCCTTCAGGACGCTGGTGACCCGCCTGGCCCGGGCATGGATCTCGGCATAGGTGGTGCGGACGATCGGCCCCTCGATCGACCGGGTGACCACCTCCCGGTGGCCATGCCAGTTCTTCGAATGGTCGAGGATCTTGTCGACCGTCAGCGGCCAGTCCTGCATCAATCCAAGCATCGCGATCCCTCAAGCCTGCGCCTGCTTTTCGAGGCGCTTGAACTCCACGCTATCGGCGTGATCGGTGATAAGCAACGTGACGTCAGGTCACCCCGCCGCTAGACGAGCCTGGCGAAATGTCGTTACGGGTCCTGGAAGCGGTTCATGCCCATCCTCATCGCCATCACCGGCGGCTCCGGCTCAGGCAAGAGCACGCTCGCCGAGGCCCTGGTCGCGGCCCTGCCCGACGGGACGGCGGTGCTGCTGCGCGAGGATTCCTACTACCGCGACGCGGCCGGCCTGCCCGATTTCGACCCCGCCACCTTCGACTTCGACGATGTCGCGGCCCGCGACCACGAACTGATGATCCGCGATCTCGCCGAACTGAAGGCCGGGCGGGACATCGTGGCCCCCCTCTATTCGTTCATCCACCATGGACGCGAGCCGGGAGGCGAGCCTGTCCGGGCCGCCGAGGTCGTCATTGTCGAGGGCACCCATGTGCTGTGCACGCCGGAACTGACGGTCCTGTTCGACATCCGGGTGTTCGTCGACACCCCGGCCGACATCCGTTTCATCCGTCGCCTGCTGCGCGACCAGACCGAGCGCGGACGCACCCCGGATTCGGTGATCGCCCAGTATCTGGCGACGGTGCGTCCGGGGCATGAACGGCTGACCGAACCCTCGCGGCTGAACGCGGACTTCATCGTGGCCGACGCCACGGCCGCGGTGCGGCTGGAAGACCCCCAGGCCGTGGTCCGGCTGGCCGCGCCGGTACTGGCCCACCCGCTGCTGGCACCCCTGATCGGCTGACGAAGCGAACAACGTTCGCCCGCCCCTTGACCCGTCGTGGGCTCAGGCGTCACCCTGCGAAGCTATGCGAGTGATGAATTCCATGCACGGCCCCGGCGTCCGTTCTTCCTTTCCCCCCGATCCCAAACGACAGGCGATCCTCCAACAGGCCCGCAAGGCCTTCGTCAGTGAGGGATACGCCGCGACCAGGATCGAGCCGATTGCGCGGGAAGCGGGTGTTTCGACCGCGACCCTCTATGCCCTGTTCGACGGCAAGGCCCAGCTGTTCTCGCTCGTCATCGACGAGGCCGCCGAGGATTTCGCACAGCAGATGGCCCGGCTCGGAACCATCGAAGGCGACGCCCGCCAGCAGTTGGTCAGTTTCGCCGAAGCCTATGCCGATTTCATGAGCGACCCGTTCGTTCGCGCGGTCTTCCGTCTGGTGATGGCCGAACGTCCCCGGTTCCAGGCCGTGGCCCTGAGGTTCTTCGAAAAGGGTCGGGAGGCGTTCGGCGCGACGCTGATCGGCATATTGACCGCCCTGTCGAAATCCGGCGCGCTGCGGCCGATCGAGCGGCCGTCCTGGGCGGCGGGGCATCTGATGGGGATGGTCGAACACCCGGTCTTCTTCGTACCGCTGGTCACCGGCGACGAGATCAAGGTCCGGCGCACGAACGCCGCGATCGTCGAGGACGCGGTCGACACCTTCCTGGCCCGCTACGGGGTCTGAGGGCTCAGGGCCAGAGGCGGGTCTTCGTCCAGTCCACGCCCACGCGGTCGAAGCGCAGACGGTCATGCAGGCGGAACGGCCGGTCGCGCCAGAATTCGACGGTTTCCGGAATCACGCGCCAACCGGTCCAGCGCGCGGGCCGGGGCACGTCCTGGTCCGCGAACCGCTCCGTCTCGCGCGCCACGGCGGCTTCCAAAGCCGCGCGGCTGTCCAGTGGCCGGGACTGGTCCGAGGCCCAGGCCCCGATGCGGCTCTCGCGGGCCCGGCTGGCGAAATAGGCGTCGGCCTCGGCCGCGCTGACGGGCTCGATCTCGCCCCGCACCCGCACCTGCCGCCGCAGCGACTTCCAGTGGAACAGCAGGGCCGCGCGGGGATGGGCGGCCAAGGCCAGACCCTTGGCGCTCTCGCGGTTGGAGTAGAAGGTGAAGCCGCGCGCATCGACGTCCTTGAGAAGCACGATC
Source organism: Brevundimonas denitrificans (assembly GCF_030160755.1). Lineage (GTDB taxonomy): Bacteria > Pseudomonadota > Alphaproteobacteria > Caulobacterales > Caulobacteraceae > Brevundimonas > Brevundimonas denitrificans. Next base: position 10,124 of record NZ_BSOY01000014.1, read on the forward strand.
CGGGCGTCCGGGACGCCGTCGGCGTCGACGGTCGCCAGGGTCATGGCGTTGGGGTCGTTCGGCTCGCTCCCTGTCGCATCGGCCAGCCACTCGACAAACAGGCCGGTCGGCTCGGCGCGGTCGAAGATGGATTCGTCGCCATTGGCGGCCAGGGCGGCGGCGTAGTGCTCCGCATATTCCTCGCGGGTCGGGCTGGGGGGGATCACAGGTGCGGTCATGGCTTGCAGATAGACCCTCCCGGCCCGGCTGGGGAGAGGCTTCACGGTTAACCGGGTCTTGACCATGTGCAGGGCCTTAGTGCGCCGATGCGCGCCCGATCGCACCCTGAAGTCGCCTCGACCCGCGAGGCCTATGCCCTGCTTGGCCTGACCGGCCCGGTGGAGGGCGAGGCGCTGACCGCGGCCTTCCGTATCGCCATCAAGGCCGCGCGACCCGAAGCCGCAGGCGGCAGCGAGGCGCGGTTCCGCCAGACGATCGCGGCCTGGCGACTGATCCAGAGGCAGACCGCCCCCCTGGCGCTGGCCGCCCCCGCGGCGCCGCCGCCCGCCGCCCCGGTGCTGGCGATCAGTCCGCTCGACGCGCTGAACGGCGGCGCGGTTGAGGTCCGGATCGGCGGGCGTCTGTTGCGCGTCCGGGTTCCCGCGGGCCTGCGCACCGGCGAGCATCTTCGCTTGAAGGCGGCGGGCGAGGACGGGGCGACCCTGTATCTGCCGGTGCTGGTGCGCGGCGCGCACGGGCTGAGCGCGGTCGGCGACGACCTTTATATGACCTGCCCGGTGTCCCCTCGCCTGCTGGCGGACGGCGGACGGCTGGAGGTCGAGACCCATGCGGGCCCGCGCTCGGCCTGGCTGGTCGCGGGGCATCAGCCGTTGCGGCTGAGGCTGAAGGGTCTGGGTCTCCCGGCGCGCGGCGGCCGTCCGCAGGGGCATCTGTTCGTGACCCTCGAGCCCTCCGAGGCGGCCCCGTCGCCTGCGGAAGACCTGCTGGTCCGCTTCACACGCGTCTGGACGCCGGACCGGCTGGCGGCTTAGGTCGTCCGATGTCCCACAACAGCTTCGGCCATCTGTTTCGCGTGACGACCTGGGGCGAGAGCCACGGGCCGGCGATCGGCTGCGTCGTCGACGGCTGTCCGCCGCTGATCCCCCTGACCGAGGCCGACCTGCAGCCCTGGCTCGACCGGCGCAAGCCGGGCGGCAGCCGCTTCGTCACCCAGCGGCGGGAGAGCGATATGGCGCGCATCCTGTCCGGCGTGTTCGACGACGGGAACGGTCCGGTGACCACGGGCGCCCCGATCGCCATCCAGATCGAGAATGAGGACGCCCGTTCGAAGGACTATGGCGAGATCGCCCGCGCCTTCCGGCCGGGGCATGCGGACTTCACCTACCAGGCCAAATACGGCGTCCGCGACCATCGCGGCGGCGGCCGCTCCTCGGCGCGCGAGACGGCCATGCGGGTGGCGGCCGGGGCGGTGGCGCGCAAGGTGCTCGGCGACGGGGTGCGCATCCGCGCCGGAGTCGTCCAGCTGGGGCCGCACCGGATTGCGCCCGACACTGTTGATTTCGACGCGGTGTACGACAACGCCCTGTTCGCGGCTTCGGCTGAAGTTGTGCCTGCGTGGGAGGGCTATCTGGACGGCGTGCGCAAGGCGGGGTCGTCGATCGGCGCCGTGGTGGCGCTGGAGGTCACCGGCCTGCCCGCCGGCTGGGGCGCGCCAGTCTATGGCAAGCTGGACGCCGAACTGGCGGCGGCGATGATGTCGATCAATGCGGTCAAGGGCGTCGAGATCGGCGCGGGCTTCGGCGCCGCTGAACTGACGGGGGAAGAGAACGCCGACGCCATGCGGCTGGGCGAGGACGGACGGCCGGTCTTCCTGTCCAACCATGCGGGCGGGGTGCTGGGCGGCATATCGACGGGCCAGCCGCTGACGGCGCGGGTGGCCTTCAAGCCCACCTCCTCGATCCTGACGCCGGGCCAGACGATTACGCGAGACGGGGCAGAGGCCGAGGTGCGCACCAAGGGCCGTCACGACCCCTGCGTGGCCCTGCGCGGCGTGCCGGTGGTCGAGGCCATGGCGGCCTGTGTGCTGGCGGATGCGATGCTGCGGCATCGGGCTCAGATCGGCTGACCCCTTTCCGCCACCGATACTGTTGCTTATATAGACGCCAGCGAGGTTCATAACCCTCGGAGTCCCGGGAGCATCCCCATGATCGACGTTCGACCCTTCAACACCCTCGGCGGCGCCAACCACGGCTGGCTGAACGCCAAACACCATTTCTCCTTCGCCAACTACTACGACCCGAACCGCATGAGCTGGGGCCGGCTGCGCGTCTGGAACGACGACGAGATCGCCGCCCAGTCGGGCTTTCCGCCCCACCCTCACGCCGACATGGAGATCATCACCTATGTCCGCACCGGGGCCATCACCCATGAGGATTCCATGGGCAACCGCGGCCGCACCGGCGCCGGCGACGTCCAGGTGATGAGCGCGGGCACAGGCGTGCGCCACGCCGAGTTCAATCTCGAGAACGAGATGACCACCCTGTTCCAGATCTGGATCGAGACCGACAAGCCGGGCGCGCAGCCCGGCTGGGGCATGAAGCCGTTTCCGAAATCGGACCGGACCGGGAAATTCCAGGTGCTGGCCTCCGGCGATCCGACCGACGAGGCCCTGGCCATCAACGCCGACGCCCGGGTGCTGGGTGCGACGCTCAAGGCCGGCGAGAGCCTGACCTACAGCCTGGCCGAGGGCCGCCGCGCCTATCTGGTGCCGGCGGTCGGCGCGGTCGAGGTCAATGGCGTGCCCCTGAACGCCCGCGACGGCGCGGCGATCAAGGACGAAGCGGAGATCACGATCAACGCCCAGGCCGACGCGGAACTGGTGATGGTGGATAGCCGGTAGCGTCCCTTCTCCCCTCCGGGGGAGAAGGGCAAAGGAAAACGCCGCCCCGGGCAACCGGGGCGGCGTTTCTGTTGAGCGCTCAGACCGTCAGTGCGTCGCCGGGACCGTGCCCGGGTCCTGGATCGGCGGGGCGGCCGGCAGCGGGTCGGCGGCCTCGTCCCATTCGACCGGGGTCAGGCTGCCGGTCAGGGCCCATTTCAGGGCCTCGTCGGCGGTCTTGATCGGGATGATCTCCAGCGCGCCCTTCACATTGTCGGGCACCTCGGCGAGGTCCTTCTCGTTCTCCTCGGGGATCAGCACCGTCTTGATGCCCGAACGGAGGGCCGCCAGCAGCTTCTCCTTCAGCCCGCCGATGGCGGTGACCCGGCCGCGCAGGGTGATCTCGCCGGTCATGGCGATGTCCTTGCGGATCGGGATGCCGGTCAGGACCGAGACCATGGCGACGGTCATGGCCACGCCGGCCGAGGGACCGTCCTTGGGCGTGGCGCCGTCCGGCACGTGGACGTGGATGTCGGTCTTCTCGAACATCGGCGGCTTGACCCCGATGCTGAGCGAGCGGGCCCGCACATAGGAGGCGGCGGCGGAGATCGACTCCTTCATCACCTCCTTGAGGTTGCCGGTCACGGTCATGCGGCCGCGGCCCGGCATCTTGATCGCCTCGATGGTCAGGATCTCGCCGCCGAACTCGGTCCAGGCCAGGCCGGTGACGATGCCGACCTGATCCTCCTCGTCCGTCTCGCCGTAGCGGTATTTCCGCACGCCGGCGTATTTGGCCAGCTTCTCGTCGTCGATGGTGATCGACAGCGTCTTTTCACGCGCCATCTCGCGCACCGCCTTGCGGGCCAGGCCGCCGAGGGCGCGCTCCAGCGAGCGGACGCCCGCCTCCCGCGTATAGTAGCGGATCAGGTCGCGGATCGCGCTTTCCGGCACGATGAATTCAGCCGGCTTGAGGCCGTTCTCCGCGGTCACCTTGGGCAGGACGTGCCGCTTGGCGATCTCGACCTTCTCGTCCTCGGTATAGCCGCTGACCCGGATGATCTCCATGCGGTCCAGCAGGGGCTGGGGCATGTTGAGCGTATTGGCCGTGGTCACGAACATGACGTTGGACAGGTCGTAATCGACCTCGAGGTAGTGGTCGCCGAAGGCGTTGTTCTGCGCCGGATCCAGCACCTCGAGCAGGGCCGAGGTCGGATCGCCGCGCCAGTCGGCGCCCAGCTTGTCGATCTCGTCCAGCAGGATGAAGGCGTTGGTGGTCTTCACCTTCTTCATCGACTGGATGATCTTGCCCGGCATCGAGCCGATATAGGTCCGGCGGTGGCCGCGGATCTCGGCCTCGTCGCGCACCCCGCCCAGCGACATGCGGATGTATTCCCGGCCCGTCGCCTTGGCGATCGACTTGGCCAGCGAGGTCTTGCCCACGCCCGGAGGGCCGACGAGGCACAGGATCGGCCCCTTCAGCGTGTTCGTGCGCGCCTGGACGGCCAGATACTCGATGATCCGTTCCTTGACCTTCTCAAGCCCGTAGTGGTCCTCCTCGAGGATCTCCTCAGCCTTGTTGAGGTCAATGGGTTTAGTCTTGGCCTTGCCCCACGGGATCGACAGCAGCCAGTCCAGATAGTTGCGGACGACCGTCGATTCCGCCGACATCGGCGACATGTTGCGCAGCTTCTTGACCTCGGCCTCGGCCTTGATCCGGGCTTCCTTGGACAGGCGCGTCTTACGGATGCGCTTCTCCAGCTCCATGATCTCGTCACGGCTGTCGTCAGTCTCGCCCAGCTCGCGCTGGATCGCCTTCATCTGCTCGTTCAGATAATATTCGCGCTGGGTCTTCTCCATCTGGCGCTTGACGCGCGAGCGGATCTTCTTCTCGACCTGGAGGACGGAAATCTCGCCCTCCATCAGGCCGTAGACCTTCTCCAGCCGGGCCGGGACGGCGATGGTTTCCAGCAGACCCTGCTTGTCGCCGATCTTGACCGACAGATGGGCCGCCACGCTGTCGGCCAGCTTGGACGGGTCGGTGATCTGCGGGATGGAGCTGAGGGCCTCCGGCGGGACCTTCTTGTTCAGCTTCACATAGTTTTCGAACTGCTCGATCACCGCGCGCAGCAGGGCTTCCGACTGGGCGGGCTCGCCCGGATCGTCGGCGATCTCGACGGCCTCGGCCTCGAAATATTCCGTGCGGTCGGTGAATTTGGTCAGGCGCGCGCGGCTCTTGCCCTCGACCAGCACCTTGACGGTGCCGTCGGGCAGTTTGAGCAGCTGCAGCACCGTCGCCAGGACGCCGATCGGATAGATGGCGTCGGCGGAGGGGTCGTCATCGACGCTGTTCTTCTGGGTGGCCAGCAGGATCTGCTTTTCGCCCTTCATGATCTCGTCGAGCGCCTTGACGGACTTCTCGCGGCCAACGAACAGCGGCACGACCATGTGCGGAAAGACGACGATGTCTCTCAGCGGCAGGACGGGCAGGGTTTTGGTCTCGGACATAATGCCTACTCTCACGGGGTCCTCGTTCATCTCGGACCCGCCGCGGCGGCGTGCGGAGCGCCTGTGCCCCGCCGTTTCGACTCGGCCCGCCATTCAGCGGCCTTCGGATGAGTATGTGGTTTACGATCGGCGCGGTTCAAGCGTGACGGGCGCCGAACGACTCCTTCCATCCACAGACCGCAAGGCTGCATGATTCCGGAGGGACGGGCGGCTGCGACGCATGGATCTTGCATGAAACCGCGCGGGGCCGCCGTCCCGTGGCCGTAGCGGCCTGTGGCCGCCGCGCATCATCGTGTGTCAGCCGACGTCGAGGAGGCACGGAAAAGGGCGGGCCCGTCGCCGGATCCGCCCCTCCCTTGTCGTTTCCGGGTCTCGATCAGGCCGCGCTGTCGGGAGCGGCCTTCTTGGACTTGGTCTCGGAATAGATGAGCAGCGGCTGGGCCTTGCCCTCGATGACCTCGGCGTTGACCACCACTTCCTCGACGCCTTCGAAGGTCGGCAGTTCGAACATCGTCTCCAGCAGGATGCCTTCGAGGATCGAACGCAGGCCACGGGCGCCGGTCTTGCGGGTGATGGCCTTCTTGGCCACCGCGATCAGGGCGTCGTCGGTGAACGTCAGATCGACATTCTCCATCTCGAACAGGCGCTTGTACTGTTTGACCAGGGCGTTCTTGGGCTCGGTCAGGATGGTGACCAGGGCCGGCTCGTCCAGATCTTCCAGCGTCGCCAGCACAGGCAGACGGCCGATGAACTCGGGGATCAGGCCGAAGCGCATCAGGTCGTCCGGCTCGACGCCCTTGAGGATGTCGCCGGTGCGGCGCTCGTCGATTTCCTTGACCTTGGCGCCGAAGCCGATCGAGGCCCCGTCGCCGCGCGCCGCGATGACCTTCTCCAGGCCGGAGAAGGCGCCGCCGACGATGAACAGGATGTTGGCCGTGTCGACCTGCAGGAATTCCTGCTGCGGATGCTTGCGGCCGCCCTGCGGGGGGACGGAGGCGACGGTGCCTTCCATGATCTTCAGCAGGGCCTGCTGCACGCCCTCGCCCGAGACGTCACGGGTGATCGACGGATTGTCAGACTTGCGCGAAATCTTGTCGATCTCGTCGATGTAGACGATGCCGCGCTGGGCCCGTTCGACATTGTAGTCCGACGCCTGGAGCAGCTTGAGGATGATGTTCTCGACGTCCTCGCCGACATAACCGGCTTCGGTCAGGGTCGTGGCGTCGGCCATGGTGAAGGGCACGTCGATGATCCGCGCCAGCGTCTGGGCCAGCAGCGTCTTGCCCGAGCCGGTCGGCCCGATCAGCATGATGTTGGACTTGGCCAGTTCGACGTCGTTGTTCTTCGTCGCGTGGTTCAGCCGCTTGTAGTGGTTGTGAACGGCGACCGAGAGCACCTTCTTGGCGTGCGACTGGCCGATGACGTAGTCGTCCAGAACCTCGCGGATCTCCTTGGGCGACGGCACGCCGTCCTTGGCCTTGGAGAACGAGATTTTGTGCTCTTCACGGATGATGTCCATGCAGAGTTCGACGCATTCATCGCAGATGAACACGGTCGGTCCGGCGATGAGCTTGCGCACTTCGTGCTGGCTCTTCCCGCAGAACGAGCAGTAGAGCGTGCTCTTGGCGTCGGTGCCGGCGGCTTTGGTCATCGAGTCTTCTCACTCCCGCGGTTCGCCCCGATATGGGGCTAACGCGCATCCTTCGCGTTTGATTCCCGGACAATGGGCGCAAAGGTCTTCAAAAATTGACAATCACCCATACCGAGCCCCGCCACAACCCCGACCAAGCTGGGCCGGAGTCCGAAGCGGACATCACACTGTTGAGGGAGATCGCGGCGAATGTCTGACATGGGAAGCCCTGCCCTGATTCACCAGCCGCACCGCAAGGATCAGGCCATCGTCGCCTTCGATTTCGACGGTACGCTGACGGTACGTGACAGTTTCACCGCCTTCCTGCGTTGGCGGGCGGGCGCGGGCGGCTGGTTCGGGGGACTGGCGAGGATGGCGCCGGACCTGGCGGCCTATGTCGGTGACCGGGACCGGGGGCGGCTCAAGGCCGCCTCGGTGCGGGAGTTTCTGAAGAGCGTGCCCCGAATCCAGCTGGAAGCCGACGCCGAGGCCTTCGCCGGCCAGGTCTGGCCCGGCTTCATGCGCCATGACGCCCTCGCCTGCTGGAAGGACTGGGGAAGGCGGGGGGCGTATCGCGTCATCGTCACCGCCAGCCCCGAGACCACCGTCGCTCCGTTCGCGCGGCGTCTGGAAGCGGACGCCCTTCTGGGCACGCCGCTGGTGTTTGACGGCGACGACCGCGTGGCGGGCGCCTTCGCCAGCCCGAACTGCCGGGGCGAGGAAAAGGTGCGGCGGCTGAGGGCGGCGTTCGGTGACGATATGCAGCTGGCGGCGGCCTATGGGGACACCACGGGCGACACGGAGATGCTGGCCATCGCGGACGAGGCCGGGTTCCGGCGGTTCAAGGGCTGACGGGCGTCAGCGGCCGTCGGCATCCACTTCGAACACCATGTCCTTGCCGCGCGAGGTCGGATTCCAGCCCGCCTCAATCGAGGCCGAGACTGCGTTGCGCACGCTCTCGACGTTGACCCGCTGCTTTTCCATGTCAGGCCGGCCGTTCGGGCGCATCGGCATGGGAAACTGGATGATGGCCGCCCGCGGAAAATCCTTCAGCCGCAGGCTGATCGCGATCCCGTCCCATTTGCCGCCGGCCAGCGGCCGCGGCTGGCGACGGATTTCCCACTCATAGGTCTCGCCGTCGACCTCCACGGTCCCGCTCGTTTCACGCGTATGTTCCATGCTGGCCTGATAGCACAAAAGGAAAAGGGCGCGCCGGTCACGACGCGCCCTTTCTCAACTTGCCGGCGGCGGGTGCGGATCAGACGGTCTTGACGCCGTCGCTCTCGGCCTGTTCGCGGCGGTCGTAGACGTGATCCACGATGCCCCAGGCCTTGGCTTCCTCGGCGCTCATGAAGTGGTCGCGGTCGAGGGTCTTCTCGACCTCCTCATAGGTCCGGCCGGTGTGGTGGACGTAGATCTCGTTCAGGCGGCGCTTGGTGTAGCGGATGTCGGCGGCGTGCAGTTCGATGTCCGAGGCCTGGCCGCGGAAGCCGCCCGAGGGCTGGTGCACCATGATGCGGGCGTTCGGCAGGGCCACGCGCTGGCCGGCGGCTCCGGCGGTGAGGATCAGCGAACCGGCCGAGGCGGCCATGCCCATGCACACGGTGGACACCGGCGAACGGATGTACTGCATGGTGTCGTAGATCGCGAGCGCCGACGACACCTGTCCGCCGGGGCTGTTGATATACATGCTGATTTCCTTCTTCGGGTTCTCCGACTCAAGGAACAGCAGCTGGGCGCAGATCAGCGAGGCCATGCTGTCCTCGAACGGCCCCGTCAGGAAGATGATCCGCTCGCGCAGCAGGCGCGAGAAGATGTCGAAGGCGCGCTCGCCCCGGCTGGACTGCTCGACCACCATGGGGACGAGGTTCATGTTCATCAGTTCGATGGGATCGCGCATTTCGGCCTTCTCGGGATGCATTCGGGTGCGACTCACCGGTCGCTCCCCCTGTTGGACAGGATATCGCGTTGCCGAACCGTTGACGCAAGGCGCGATGGCGTCAGGAATGCCGGATCACTCGGACGCGGTCTCCGCCGCCTCGCGCCGATCCTGGATTACGGCCTCGGCCACGGCGCGGACCTGGCTGTTGCGGTTGATGCGGAACTGGTCGTGCTCATAGAGCGCGGTCAGATACGACCGGTCCCAGTCGGTAAGGCCCGCCGGCGCCGACGCCGGGTCCGCGAACAGGTTCAGGATGGTCGGAAAGGCCGAGGTGTCGGCCTCGGCGTCGACCTGGGCGAGGGCCACCAGCGCCAGATAGTCGGCCAGCTGAACCAGGTTGGCGCCCGCCAGCCGCTCGACATCGACGATGATGACCGATCGCACCATGTCGTCGCGGATCTGGGTGCGGAGGCGGGAGGCGGCGAAGACATGAATGGTCGGCGCGGCTGGTTGGCCGGTCGCGGGATCGATGTCGCCGGGGAGTCTTACGGCGCGATCGCCCGTCTCGGCGTTGATCGGCATGCTGATCTGCCACCAGCGCACCGGCTGCTCGCCGGTCCGGAAATTCCGGAACGCCCGCGTACCGGCGTCGGTGCCGTTGTGACGCAGGTCGAAATTGCGGGGCCGGTCCTCGACAATGGCCGATGCCAGGGCCGCGCCGTCGTCTGCGGCCACGATCAGGATATTGGGCCGACAGCCGGGCTCGCCCGCCTCGACCTCCAGTTCGCGGGCGACGTCGGAGATACGGTCGACGACATACTGACCGACGTCATTGCGCAGGTTGACCGCGCCGACGCAGATCGGCCGGTTCCACCGCGCCAGGCCGCGATTGTTGGCCGGCTGGGAGACCTCGGTGACGAAATTCCGGACCAGGTTTTCCAGCTGACGGCCCTCGACGACCACGTCGTCCAGCTGGGCAGAAGGCCGCGTCGGCGGCTGCCGGGTGGGAGGCTCCTGCGCCGAGGCTGCACCAGCCGCGAGCGCGAAGGTCAGGGACAGAACGACGGGCAACGACGGCATGACAACCCCCACTGAGACAGCCTGTCCACACTGACTCCGCCACACAAACGGGTCAATCCCGTTTGCTACCATCTAAACGCGAAGTCCGCGGGTCCGATCTAGGGCTGTTCGGCGGGTTCCGGATCCTGCCGCTGGTCACGGACCATCAGGTTGACGACCTCGGATGTACGACTGCCAGGGTTCCGCCGCCGGGAAATGGAGGCGTAGAGCGAGTCCAGATAGGACCGGTCCCATTCAGTCAGGCCGGGCGCGACATCCGGTTGCCGGAAGACGTTGAGGATCGTCGGCTGGCCGGCGATGTCCGCCTCAGGCTCGATCTGCGCCAGGGTGACCATGGCGATGTAGTCCGCAACCTGGCTGAAGTCCGCCCCGCCCAGCCGGTCCACGTCGACGATGATGATCGCCTTGTACAGGACGTCGACCGTGGACACGCCCAGGCGCCCCTCCGCCGCCACAGGCTGTCGCGGCTGAAGGTCTTCACCCAGCCGAACCGTGCGCAGGCCGGTCAGGGGATCGACCGGCATGCTCAGGTGCCACCACCGCACCGGGGCGTCCGAGGTCATGAAGTGCTCCAACGCGACGTCGCCGCGGTTGAAGGCTCCCAGCTGCGGATGGTCGAAGATGCGGCGGTCCCGCTCGACCATCGCCGTGGCGAGCCCGGCCGCTTCCGTCGTGAAGATCACCACGACATTGGGGTCGCAGCCGGGACGGCCGACATCGATGTCGAGTGAGGCCGCAAGGTCTCCGATCCGGTCAGCGACGGCCTGCGCGGCCTCCCGGTCCAGGTTGACGACGCCCGGACACAGCCGGTCGTGCCAGCGCGCGAGAAACCGGCCCTTGGGCGGCGCGACGATCTCGTCAACGAACGCCCGGACCCGGCTCTCGAGCGTGCCCTCCACGACGATGTCTTCGAGTTGCCCGACGGCGGAAGGCACGGGCCGCGTCTGCGGCGCAGCGGGCTCCTGGCCGCCCGAATCCTCCAGGGCGCCCAGGGCGAGCGCGGCGATGGCGACAAACAGGGACATCCAGCCCTCCCAGGCGACGCTGAACCCTGACCCCGGCCTTGCACGCCGTCAATCGCGCAGGATCAGGGCTGTTCGAGGTCCTCAGGGTCGGGGGCGCTGCCGCGATAGGCGGCAGCGATGGCGGAGGCGACCGCCTGCACCTGGGCCCGCTGGTTGACGCGATGCGTTTCCGATCGAGGGTCGTACAGGCCGTCCAGATAGGCCCGATCCCAGCCGGTCAGGCCCGTCGGCGCTGTCGCGGGATCATCGAACAGGTTCAGGATGGTGTCGAACCGGCCGGTGTCGGCGTCGGGGTCGACCTGGGCCATGGCGACCATGGCCACATAGTCTCCCAGTTGCTGCAGACTGGCGCCGTTCAGATGATCGACATCGATGATGATGAAGACCCGCGCGAGCACGTCCTCGGTGTCGTCGTTGAGGCGGGAGGGGGCGCTGACGCGGCTCAGCGGCGCATACTGCTGGGCGGAAGGTCCGCCGGTGACCGCCCCGCTGCCCGAAACGTCGCCGGGAAGACGCACGGCCGCCCCACCGGTTTCGCGGTGCACCGGCAGACTGACATGCCACCAGCGGATGGGCCGGTCGTCGCCGATGAAATCGCGCAGTTCGGCCCCGCCGCGATCCATGCCGGCGCCGCCGACGCGAAACAGTCTCGGGCGGCGGGCGACGAAGTCCTCGGTGAAGCTGGCGGCGTCGCTTATGGCGATCACCAGGACGCTGGGGTCGCAGTCGGGTTCGCGGGGGCGAAGACCGAGGCCGCGGGCGACGTCGGAAGCCCGGTCGACAATATACTGGGCGGCCTCCGGCTCCAGATTGGCCACGCCGATGCATACGGCGTCCTTCCAGCGGGCAAGCCCGCGGCGGCGCGCCGGCGCGGCGACTTCATCAACATAGGCTTCGGCGGTGTCTTCAAGCCGCCGGGCGTCGACCACGACGTCTTCCAGCCGGACAGGGTCCTGGGAGGCAGGCGGCGTCCGGGCGGCCGGAGCGGACTGGGGCGACGCAAGCAGGGCGGCGGCCAGAAGGGCATACAACATCGACGTGTCTCCGCTTGAAGATACACGTTACATACCAGCGTTCCGACCTGCTGGGAATACGGCGCGCGGCGAACCGGAACCGGGCTTTCAGGCCTCAGGGTTGTTCGAGGTCTTCCGGCTCGGCGGCGCTGCCGCGGTAGGCGCTGGCGATGGCCGAGGCGACCGCCTGGACCTGGGCGCGCTGGTTGATGCGGTGGGTCTCGGAACCGGCGTCGTAGAGACCTTCCAGATAGGCCCGGTCCCAGCCGGTCAGACCTGTCGGCGCCGTCGCCGGATCGTCGAACAGGTTCAGGATGGTGTCGAAACGGCTGGTGTCCGCGTCGGGGTCAATCTGGGCCATGGCCACCATGGCCACATAGTCGCCAAGCTGCTGGATGTTCGCGCCGTTGAGCTGATCGACATCAACGATGATGAAGACGCGCTTGAGGACGTCCACATATTGGGTGGTGAGGCGCGACGCGGCATGGATGGCTGTGATCGGTGCATATTCCTGTGCGGATGTCGCATCCCGCCCCCCGCCGCCCGTTCCTGAACCCGCCACGAATCCCGGTGGACGCACCACCGGGAGGCCGGTCTCGCTGTCCACCGGCAGGCTGACATGCCACCAGCGGACCGGCCGATCCTCGCTGATGAAATCGCGCAGTTCAGCGGACCCGCGGTCCATGCCCGCCGCGCCGACGCGGAACAGCCGCGGGCGCATCGCCACGAACTGCTCCGTGAAGCCGGGGCCATCGCTGGTGGCGACGATCAGGACGCTGGGGTGGCACTCGGGCTCGTGGGCCCGAAGGCCGAGGCTGCGGGCCACGTCCGAGACCCGATCCGCGAGGTACTGGGCTGTCTCCGTCTCCAGATTGACGACGCCCACGCACATGCCGTCCTTCCAGCGGGCCAGGCCCCGCCGGGGCGCCGGGGCGGCGACCTGGTCGACATAGGCCTCGGTCGTGTCCTCCAGCCGCTGCGCGTCGACCACGACGTCCTCAAGGCGGACCGGGTCCTGCGACGGAGGCGGCGTCTGGGCGGCCTGGGGCGACGCCAGCAAGGCGGCGGCCAAAAGGGCGTACAACATGAGCGTGTCCCGGACTGACTGGACACGGAGCGTACCAGCGTTCAGGCCAGTCGGAAATATCCGCCCCGGAGGTTCCCGAATACGAAAACCCCGCCGCGACGGGGTCGCGGCGGGGCGGGATAGTCGGGCTGGACGTCGAACCTAGAGGTCGTCGTCTTCCTTGAGCAGCTCTTCCTTGCTGATCGGCGTGTCGGTCACCTTGGCGGTGTCGAAGATCAGGTCGCAGACCTTCTCCTCATAGATCGGGGCGCGCATCTGGGCGGCGGCGTTGGGGTTCTGGCGATAGAAGTCCAGCACCTGACGCTCCTGGCCCGGGTAGTTGCGGGCCTCGTTCATGATGGCGTTGTTCAGTTCCTGGTCGGTGACCTGGACGTTGTTGGCGCGCCCGATCTCGGCCAGCACCAGACCCAGGCGCACGCGGCGCTCGGCGATCTTGTGATACTCGTCCTTGAGCTTCTTCTCGGACTTCTTGGCGTCGTCTTCCGGCAGGCGGCCGGCTTCCTTGTCAGCCTGGACCTGCTGCCAGATGCCGTCGAACTCGGCCTCGACCATCTTGGGCGGCAGGGGGAAGTCGTGGGCCTTGTCCAGGGCGTCCAGCAGGGCGCGCTTCAGCTTGAAGCGGGCGGCGCCGGTGTACTGCTGGTTCAGATTGGTGCGCAGCAGCTCCTTGAGCTTGTCCAGCGACTCGATGCCGATGCGCTTGGCGAAGTCCTCGTCGATCACGGCGGGGGCCTCGGCCTTGATCGCCTTGACCTTGACCTCGAAGGTCACAGCCTTGCCGGCCAGATGGGCGGCCTGGTAGTCGGCCGGGAAGGTCACGTTCAGCACCTTCTCGTCGCCGACCTTGGCGCCCTTGAGCTGCTCCTCGAAGCCCGGGATGAAGCGGTTGGAGCCGATCACCAGCTGCGCGTCCTCGGCGGCGCCGCCCTCGAAGGGTTCGCCGTCCAGCTTGCCGAGGAAGTCGATGGTGACCTCGTCGCCCTCGGCGGCCTTCACGGCCTTGCCCTTCTTGTCCTCATAGGACTTGGCCTGGCCGGCCAGTTCGGTCAGGGCCTCGTCGAGGTCGGCGTCGGTCGCCTCATAGGTCGGGCGGGCCAGCTTCAGCTTCTTGATGTCGGTCGGAGTGAAGTCGGGCATCACCTCCAGGGCCATTTCGTAGGCCAGGTCTTCCGTGCCGGCGATGACCTTGTCCATGTCCGAGGTCAGCTTCATCTCGGCGGGCGCGGCCGGACGCACCTTGGCGTCGTCCAGGGCCTTCTGGCTCGAGCTGTTCAGCGCGTCATTGACGATCTCGCCCATCAGGTCGCGGCCGAACGTCTTCTTGACGTGAGACACCGGGACCTTGCCGGGACGGAAGCCCTTCAGCTTCATCTGCGGCGCGACTTCCTTCAGCTTGGCGTCCAGCTTCTGGTTCAGCTCGGCGGCGGGAATGGTCACCGCGATGACGCGGCTGAGACCTTCGTTGGACTTTTCGACAACTTGCATGGCCGGGATTCTGACGCTCTGGGGCGGCGCCTTTGGGGCGGGCGCTGCACTGTGTGGGTAAAACAAAAAGGGCCGCCCCAAATCCGTTTCCGGGGAGGCGGCGCCTTTGAAGCCCGCCCTTATGTCGATGACCGTCCGAAAGGTCAACGTGAGACGCGGACGAAGCATGGTTTCGATCGACGCCGAGGCGCGCTATCCAGCCGGGATGAGCTCCTCCCCCTCCCCCATCGGCGTGGCCGTCTTTCCGGTGACGCCCCTGCAGCAGAACTGCACCCTCGTCTGGTGCCGCAAGACGCTGAAGGCCGCGATCATAGACCCGGGGGCCTCGGTCGACGGCCTGCTCGGCGCGGTGGCGAAGCAGGGGCTGACTCTGGACGCCATCTGGATCACCCACGGCCACCTCGATCACGCCGGCGGCGCCGCCGAGATGCAGGAGAAGACCGGGCTGGACATCATCGGCCCGCATCCCGACGACCAGTTCTGGATCGACGGCATTCCGGCCCAGGGCCAGATGTACGGCCTGCCCGAGGCGCGGAGCTTCACCCCGACCCGCTGGCTGGCCGACGGCGATGTGCTGACCCTGGGCGAGACGACCTGGGAGGTCCGGCACTGCCCCGGCCACACGCCGGGCCATGTGATCTTCTTCAACCGCGAGGCCCGCTTCGCCCAGGTGGGGGACGTCCTGTTCCAGGGGTCCATCGGACGCACCGACTTCCCGCGCAGCGACCACGCCAGCCTGCTGCACGCCATCACCACCAAGCTCTGGCCGCTGGGCGACGACGTCACCTTCGTGCCGGGCCATGGTCCGACCTCGACCTTCGGAGCCGAGCGGCGCAGCAATCCGTTCGTGTCGGACGCCGCCATGCGCGGGACGCCGATCGCCCGTCCGGCGACCGGGCCGTCCTGAGCCCCGGCCTAGCGCGCCGCCAGCATGCCGATCATTACGCCGAGGGCGAGCGCATAGAGCGTCGCCTTGAGAGGCTCGGCCTCGACCGTCCCCCGCAGACGGGCAGCCCGCTCCCGCCCCCAGTCGCGTACGAGGCCCGCATCCTCCCGCACCGCGCGCCGCAGGGGACGGGGCTGGCGGTCGCCTTCCAAAAGGATGGCGTCAGCCTCCCGATCGAGGCGGGCCGAGGGCGAGTCGACGTCCGCCTCGATGTCGTCGGCGAAGGTCTGTCCGTTATAGGGTTCGGTCATGGCGAGGGCGTTCCGTTGCAGGGGATCCGGCCTGCCTCAATCCCGCCCCGCCGCCCCGGTTCCGCCGAACATGGGACGACGTCCAATCGTGATTGAACGGCGCCGGCCGCCGCCGCGTTCTCCTGTCAGGATGGAGAACAGCCATGACCTTTATCGAGCCTGACAGCCCCGGCGGCCAGCCGGAAATCATGCCGCCCGAGACGCCGGGACCGGACATCGACCCGTCCGGCGTGCCCGACGAAATTCCGCAACAGGACCCGGGCGGCGGCGGCGAAGGCGACGCCCGACCGTATGACGAAAAGTGAGCCGCTCTCGTCCAAACCCTGTGATTCGCTCGCAATTGTGTGACCGCGCATCCGGAACCGGAAACGGTGCGGAGGGTTCATCCCCCGAACCGTCATCGTCGCCACGAAAGGAACCTCCAATGGCTCAAGGTCAGCCCACTCGAGCCTCCGGCGTCTCCAAGCGGGGCTTCGCCTCGATGGATCCGGAACGGCAGCGCGAGATCGCCCGCAAGGGCGGGGCCAGCGTCCCCAGCGAAAAGCGCAGCTTCTCCCAGGACCGCAGCCTGGCCGCCCAGGCCGGCCGCAAGGGCGGCGAGGCCTCCCACGGCGCCCGCCCCCGCACCACGCCGCCCGTCGCTGAATAGCCGACCCGGCCATCCATCCGAAAAGGCGGCGACCGCACCGGTCGCCGCCTTTTTTGATTTCAGGCTTCGAGCAGCGCCAGGGCCACGGAAGGGTCGGGATTGGTCTCGAATCCGGCCACCGTCCAGCCGGAGGCCTCGGCCAGCTCGCGCACCGAGTCCTCAGTGTATTTCCGCGAACTCTCCGTATGGATGGTCTCGCCGCGCCGGAACGGGATGCGGCGGCCGTCGAGCAGAACGGTCATGTCGCGGGTCGCCTCGAGATGCATCTCCATCCGCGACGCCGTAGCGTTCCAGACCGCGCGATGGGCGAAGGAATCCACATCGAACCCGGCCCCCAGTTCGCGATTGGCGCGGACCAGAAGATTGCGGTTGAAGGCGGCGGTCACGCCCGCGGAATCGTCATAGGCGGCGATCAGCGTTTCCGGCGACTTGACCAGATCGACCCCGAGGATGAACAGGGCGTCGGGGCCGAGCAGGCCGCGCGCCGCCGTCAGGAAGGCGATGGCCTCGTCCCGCTCCAGATTGCCGATGGTCGAGCCCGGGAAGAAGCCGACCCGCCGGCCCTGCCCGATCCCGGCCGGCAGGGCGCCCAGATGAAGGAAGTCGCCGACCAGCGGCGTCACCGTCAAAGCCGGATAGGCCTCGGCGATCCGGCCTGCAGCGGCGTCGAGGGCGTCGGCGCTGATATCGATCGGAACATAGGCGCCGAGGTCGGAGGCTGCGTCGAGGACGATGCGGGTCTTCTCGCTGGCCCCGGAGCCGAACTCGACGAGGGCGGCGCCGGACCCGAAACGCGCCGCCCAGTCCGGGGCGACGCGCCGCAGCAGGGCCGCCTCCTGCCGCGTCGGGTAGTATTCCGGCAGGCGGGTGATGGCCTCGAACAGGCTCGAGCCCTCGGCGTCATAGAACCATTTCGGCGAGGCGACCTTGGGCGAGCGCGACAGGCCGGCGACCAGATCGCGGCGGAACCGGGCGGTCTCGCCCTGGTCCGTCGCGCGAACCAGGGGCGCGGGCGCGTCCTCGGCCAGTCTCAATCCCGTGAAGGCCCACCGCTGATGCGGGTAGAAGAAGTTGCGGTAGCTGACCCGGGCATGGCCCTCGGGCGTGGCGAAGCTGGAGCCGCGCAACACCATCTGGTTGGCCATGAATTTCCCGTTGTATTCGGACGCCGTGCCCTCGGTCGGCCGGAAGCCCGGATAGGGCGCATAGGCGCTGGCGGTCCACTGCCAGACCTCCCCGAAGGCATTGGAGAAGGCCTCGGGGCGGCAGCGCACCGCATGCTCCCACTCCGCCTCGGTCGGCAGCCGTTTGCCGGCCCAGCGGGCGTAGGCGTCGGCCTCATAGAAGCTGATGTGGCGGACCGGGGCCGCCGGATCGAGCGGCGCGCGGCCCGTCAGACCCATGGTGGTCCAGCCGTCGCCGTCGCGGCGCCAGTAGAGGGGCGCATCCCAGGCCTCGGCCTGAACCGTCGACCAGCCGTCCGACAGCCACAGCTCGGGCCGGGCGTAGCCGCCGTCCGCGATGAAGGCGAACCAGTCGGCGTTGGACACCAGGTCGTTGGCCAGGGCGTAGGGCTCCAGCCAGACGCGGTGCGCCGGCCCCTCATTGTCGAAGGCGAAGCCCGCGCCGCCGTGTCCGATCTCGACCAGACCCCCGTCGAACCGGGTGATCCCCCCGAGCGCCCGCTGCGGCGGACGTGAACGCGGCTCAGCCGGATAGGCCCGCGGATCCAGCGGCGAGCGGGCCATCAGGTTCAGCAGGTCCATCAGGAACAGCTCCTGATGTTGCTGGTCGTGATTCAGTCCCAGCGTGAACAGATACAGGCGGCGCGCATCGGTGGGCCCCTCGCCCAGCCAGCGGGTCATGCGCCGGTCGATCTCGCGGCGATAGGCCAGCACCTCGTCGAGCGAGGGCCGGGTCATCAGGCCCCGCGCGGGACGGTCGACCCGCGGCCCGAGCGCCTCATAATAGCTGTTGAACAGGGTCTGGAAGCGCGGATCGACCGGCTGATAGCCGGGCTCCTCGCCCAGGATCATGGCCTCGAAGAACCAGCTGGTGTGGGCCAGGTGCCATTTGCCGGGGCTGCAGTCGGGCATGGACTGGGCCGCAAGGTCCTCCGGGCCCAGACCCTCCGCCAGAATCGGCATGGCGGCGCGAACGACCCGGTAGGCCATGAGGTCGTCGGCGGTGCGATCGGCGATTCGCGACGGTGCGTTCATGTCAGTCCCTCCGGCCCCGGACCGATCGCCGTCAGGCGAGAATGGTCTCGTTTTGTTCTATCTAGGTGGGGCATGGCGACTGTTCAATGACGTCGCGCTCAAAGCGTTGCGATGGCCTGCAAAAGTTCGTCCACGGCCTCTTCGCGGGTCGCCCACGAACAGACGAACCGCACCGATCCGTCGTCGAACCGGTAGCAGGCCCAGCCGGCGTCATTCAGCCGCTGGTGCGCCTCGGGCGGCATCCGCACGAACACCGCATTGGCCTCGACCGGATGGGCCAGGGCGAAGGCCGAGCGGGTGGCGATGCCCGCCGCCAGCCGTTGCGCCATCAGATTGGCGTGGGCGGCGCCGGCTTCCCAGTCGCCGCTCTCCAGCAGGCCCAGGATCGGGGCGGAGAGAAAGCGGGTCTTGGACGCGGTCTGCCCCGCCTGCTTCAGGCGGTTGTCGATCCGGCGCGCCAGCGACCGGTCGAACATGACGATGGCCTCGGCGCAGTTGGCCCCGGCCTTGGCCCCGCCGAACACCAGCACATCGACGCCCAGCCGGGCGATCTGCGTCAGGTCGAAACCCGCCGCGGCGGCATTGGCCAGCCGCGCGCCGTCCATGTGCACGCCGTGGCCCTTCAGCTTCACCGGCTCGATCAGATGGCGAAGCTCCTCCTCGGTATAGACCGTCCCGTATTCGGTGGACTGGGTCAGGCTGAGCGCCGCCGGGGGCTGGCGGTGGCCGACCTCGGGCTCGTCCAGAATCGCCTGCAGCGCCCCGGGCTCGATCTTGCCCGACAGACCCGGCAGGCCGATCAGGCCGACGCCTGAGCCGAAGAAGCCCGGGGCCCCCGTCTCGTCGGTGCAGACATGGGCCGCGTGGTGCGCCAGCACCGCCTCATGCGGCCAGGCCAGCATCGACAGGGCGATGGCGTTGGCGGCCGTGCCGGAGAAGACGAAGCGAATCTCCGCGTCGGCGTCCAGGCGCTGGCGGATAAGGTCGGCGGCGCGCGCGGTGACGTCGTCGGCGCCATAGGCCCGGGCGTAGCCGTCATTCGCCGCGATCAGGGCCTGAAGCGCGGCGGGAGCCATGCCGGCGGTGTTGTCGGAGCCGAAGTCATAACGCATGGAATCAGGCCTTTCGGCCCAGCCGGCGGCGGCGCGAGGCCGGCGCGGGTGTCTGGGGCTCAGGTTCGGGTTTCGGCTTTTCGACCGGGTCAGGACCCGGCGCGGGCGGTTCATAGGCCACGGCGACCTGATGCGGGAAGGGGATTTCCACCCCGGCGGCGTCGAGCGCCTCCTTGCCGGCCTGAACCAGGTCGGCCTTGACCTGCCACCAGTCGTCGACCTCGACCCAGGCCTGCAGGGTCACCTCCACCGCGCTGTCCAGCAGGTTCGTCACCCCGGCCCAGGGCGCCGGATCCGGCAGGACCTTTTCATGCGCCTCGGCGACGCCGGCCAGAACCGCCCTCGCCTGCTTCAGATTGGCGCTGTAGCCGACGCTGAACAGGATCTCGATCCGCCGTGTCTTCTGGCCTGTCAGGTTGATGATGACGTCGCCCAGCACCTTGGAATTGGGCACGACGATCTTGTGATTGTTGGCGTTCGACATCTGGGTGACGAACAGATCAAGCCTCTGCACCGTGCCTGACGCCCCGCCGACCTCGATCACGTCGCCGACCTTGTAGGGGCGCAACACCAGCAGCAACACGCCGGCGGCGACGTTCGACAGCGTGCCCTGCAACGCCAGTCCCACCGCCAGCGAGGCGGCTCCCAGGACTGCGATGATCGAGGTGGTCTGGACGCCCAGCCGCTGCAGCACGGCGATGAAGCCGACGATATAGACGACGACCCGCACCACCTGAACGATGAAGCTGATGACCGTGCGGTCATGGCGGAAGCCCCGCACCCGCGACAACATCCGTCGCGTGATCCCCGAGATCCATCGTGACGCCAGCACGGTGGCGACCAGGATGACGACGGCGATCGACAGATTGACGGCGAGGTCGCCGGCCATGTCGGTTATCTTGGCGACCATGGCCGTATCGACGGCCACGGCCTTTTCACCGGCGGAGAGGGCCTCGTTCAGGGTGGGAATGCGCGTCGCCATGCGCCGGGTCTAACGTCTCCGCCCGGATTTGGAACCCCGGCGGTCCGCAAACGCTGCTCGACGGCGACGGCGCGGGCGCGCAGGATCGGCGCGAGGGATTCCGATGAAGGCATCGTCACTGAAGGTCGGCGTGGACGTGCCCTGGGTCACCAGCTGGACCGGCGAGCCGTCCCTCGGGGTAGGCCCCTGCCCGTCCGTCGGCGGCGCGCCGGCCATCCTTCAGGCCGGCAATCCCGGTCAGGGCAAGCCGCTGTACTCCCAGAACCATGCCGTGCGGCAGCGGCTGTCGGTCAGGGACATGCTGTGCCCGATGTGCGGCCGGCCGACCAGTGCGCAGGACCGCTGGACCCAGGTGGCGCATCCGGTGGCCGCCGGTCGCCTGCGGGCGGACGGGCGGGGCAACAGGCTGCCGACAGACCTGACGGATGACGCGATCCTTGTCGATGCGGGCGCCATCGCCCCCCTGCACCGCGCCTGCGTCGACCGGTCGCTGCGTTACTGTCCCCATCTCAAGGCCGATCCGCACATCGACGTGCGGCGCTTTCCCGAGCGCTGGATCGTTCTGCCGCTGATGGCCCGCGCAGAGGCGGCCCCGCAGCTGTTCCTGGCCCGGCCCACGCCGGCCCGGACGGCGGCGGTGATCGGCTTTCTGCAGTTGTGCGGACTGACCGGTGAACGCGACCCGGCATGGCGGGGCGCCGACCGCTGACGCGAAAACGCCCCGCGGGTTTCCCTGCGGGGCGCTCTTCAGGCGGTCGGCGTGTCCTAGTTGAACAGGCCCGCGATCACGGCGCTGATCAGGCCGCCGGCGACGGCGGCGAGGACGACGTCATCGCCGCTGCGGACATAGTGGTAGCCGCGGGGCGGAGCGCGCAGGCCGTAACGGTTGTAATCGTTCACCACGTACTGATCCGAGCGGTAGTAGGACGGCATGCGCTGGCCATAAGACCAGTCACGCTGTTGATAGCCGCGCGGCGCATGGTAGCGGCCCGCGTTGTAACGGCGCTGCGACTGCTGCCAGCGACCGTAGGCGCGTTGCTCCTGACGGAACTCACGACGGTCGTCGCGATTGTCCTGGCGCCATTCACGGCGGTCGTTGCGATCCTCGCGGCGGTCGTCACGACGATCCTCGCGGCGGTCGCCCCGGTCGTCACGGCGATCGTCACGGCGATCCTGGCGCTGTTCGTAGGCGCCGCGCGATTGAGCCTCGGCGGCGGAGGCCACGCCCAACGAGCTCATGGCGAGCGTCGCGGCGATAGCGGCGGTGAGAATCTTCTTCATGAGACGTCTCCAGGTGCGGCCGAAGGGGTTCGACTTGCCCGCACTCTGGGACGCGGCTGTTGAGCCGGGTCTGAACGACCCTGGTCATCCGGGGTTCAGAAGGCGGTCGCCTTTTGAACGCGATTGCGGCCCGATCAGGCGGCGGCGGCGGTCGTCTCGCCGGCGTCCACCAGCGCCCGGATGGCCGTCCGGCCGCCGCCGACGCGGCTCATGACCTTGGCCAGGGCCGCGAAGTCGATGGGCTTGTTCAGATAGGCGTCCGCCCCGGCGTCCAGCCCCGCCGCATGGTCCTCGCTGCGGGCCGAGGCCGACAGGACGACGATGGGCGTGTCCTGGTTCGGGCCTTCGCAGGCGCGGATCGCCCGCGTGGCGGTCAGTCCGTCCATCACGGGCATGTTCACGTCCATGATGATGAGGTCGAAGCGCTGCTCGCCCGCGGCCTCAACGGCGATCTGGCCGTTCTCGGCCGTGGCCGAGGTATGGCCGGCGGAACCCATCCAGGCTTCCAGGATCATGCGATTGACCGGGTGGTCCTCGACCACGAGGACGCTCAGCGCCCGGCCGTCCTTGATCTCGGCATGGATCGGCTCGGCGGCCACCTGACGCGTCCATTCGACCACATCGGCCTCGACCGTGAAGGTGAAGGTCGAGCCCTCGCCCAGGGTCGACACCACGCTGATGTCGCCGTCCATGATATTGGCCATGCGCCGCGAGATCGTCAGACCCAGGCCCGTCCCGCCGAAGCGGCGCGTCGAGGAGGCGTCGACCTGGGTGAAGGGCTGGAACAGCCGCGCCAGATCGTCCGGCGCGATGCCGGCGCCGGAATCGGTGACGGCGAAGTCGAAGCGGACACGACCGCTCTCCAGCCGCTCGCCCCGAACCACATAGGAGACCTCGCCCTTGTCGGTGAATTTCACCGCATTGGAGAGCAGGTTGTGAATGACCTGACAGACACGCAGCGGGTCGCCGCGCACCACGGTCGGGATGTCGCCCTCGAAGCGGGCGGTGAAGGTCAGCCCCTTGGCCTCGGCCTGGGCCTGGAACGGTCCGGTCACCCGCTTGTGCAGATCCTCGATCGACACATCGACCGTCTCGAAGGTCATCTTGCCGGCCTCGATCTTGGTCATGTCGAGGATGTCGTTGAGCAGGCTCAGGAGATTGTCGCCCGAGTTGCGGATGATCGACAGATATTCGCGCTGCGTCGGCTCCAGCCGGGTCGCGCCGAGCAACTGGGCGGCGCCCAGGACGCCGTTCATCGGCGTGCGCAGCTCGTGCGAGATGACGCCGAGGAAGTTGGACTTGGCGTCGTTGGCGGCGTTGGCCTTGTCGCGCGCGGCCTCCAGCTCCTCGATCAGATGGGACTGGTGCTCCTGGAAGGCGCGGATCCGCTCTTCCCGCAGCATGGTCATCATGACCAGGACCACGAGACCCGATCCGGCCAGCGGCAGGATCGACAGGAAGGGCCAGAACAGCGGGCCGCCCCACATGCTGATCAGAATGACCGAAGCGGCCACGCCATAGGGCGAGGAGATGACCAGGGCCTGCCGCGGCGAGGCGCGCAGTTGCGAGAACACCAGCACATAGCCGCAGACCAGCAGGGTCGCCGCGAGCGCGGGCCCGAAGGGATGGCCGGAGTACCAGGCGATCAGGGGCGCCGTGGCCCAGGCGGCGGTGGTCGCGGTCGCGACGGCCGGGAATACGAGCCCCCAGCCGGTTCCGACGCGGTCGCTGATGCGTTTTTCCACCGCGCCCCGGATGGCGCCGGCGGCGACGGTGCCCAGGAACCACAGCGCCGCGCTGGCGAAGCCGACCGTCGCCAGCAGGCCCAGCGCCCAGGTGCCGATGATCAGGTAGCGGAGGTATTGGGTCTGGAGAATCGCGCGCAAGGCTTGCGCGGCCTCGCCGGCTCCGGGCTCGCCGCTCGCCGACTTGCCGATGCCGTCGGATTCAACCATTGCGCCCAGCCCCTGAAAAACCCCAACCGGGACGCTAGGGCGAACCTTCTAAGACGAGGTGAACGTGACCGTTCTGTCACGATCATTGTTCGACGAACTTCAGCCGGCCGGGGTTTCAGCCTCCGTCGGCGTCAACGCCCGGATCGACAGGGCATGGACCGGACCGGCCAGTTCGGCCCGCAGCAGGGCGGTAACGGCCCGCTGGCGCTGCACCCGGCCCTGCCCTTCGAACGCCGCCGAGACCACGGTGACGTTGAAATGGCTCTCGCCGCCGGGTCGCCCGTCCATGCCGCCTTCGTGATGGTGGCCGGCGTGCCGCGCGCTGTCGTCCTCGATCTCCAGCCGGTCCGGCGACAGGCCCGCCGTCAGTTTTTTCCGGATAATCGTCGCAATCGGGCCTTCCGGCATGGGTGTGTCCTTGTTGGTGACCAATTCGACCTTACACTTGCGCCGATGTCATCCGAGTTTGAATACAAACCCCGCTTCAAGGACATGCGGATCAAACCGCCGCGCCCCGAAGAGGCGGCGGCGGAAGCCGATGTCCTGCACCTCAAGCCCGGCGAGGTCCGCTGCCAGTGGCCGGACTGCAGCAAGCCGGCGACGGCGCGCGCGCCCAAGTCGCGTGAGCGGCTGAACGACTTCTACGACTTCTGTCAGGGTCATGCCGGCGAGTACAACAAGGGCTGGAATTTCTACGCCGGCATGAGCGACGGCGAGGTCCGCGCGGCCAAGGAAAACGAGGCCATGACCGGCGGCCGCCCGACCTGGGAGATGAAGGCGGGCAAGTTCAGTCGCGAGGCCGCCGCCTTCGCCTCGAAGATGGGCACGGCCAACACCAAGGGGGCCGGCAGCTGGCAGGACAGTTTCGGCCTGTTCGGCCGCCGGATGAAGGAGCAGGCCGGACCCGCCGGCGAGGACACGCTCCGCCTCGGCAAGCTGGAGCGGGCCGCCCTGTCGGTGCTCGACCTCGACGCCCGCACCAGCAAGGCGGGCGTCAAGGCGCGCTATCATGAGATGCTCAAGCGCTTCCACCCGGACCTGAACCACGGCGATCGCGGCGCCGAGGCCAAGCTGCAAAGCGTCATCAAGGCCTACAAGACGCTGAAGAAGGCGGGGCTGGCCTGAGCGCACTCGCGGAATCTGTATTCCGCGCGAATGCAACCTTTGTCCCGCCAACAGGTTATGACCGGACCGCAGCGCTTGGAGGCGCTAACCGCATGTTCGGCAAGGTCCCGAGACGAAACAACCGCAAGATTCGCCTGTCCGCCTGGTTCGCCCGGGAGCGGGACGGCGACATGCAGGCGTTCGATGTGGACGGCGTGGCGTCCGGGGTCGGGGTCTGGTTCAACGCCGTCATGCGGGACCGCGCGCGTCGCCGCTCGACCCGCGCCGCCAGTGAGGCGGCCTGAAGCCCCTGCCCGATTGAGCCGGTCCCGGCGTGGGCCTAGACTCTCCCCATGACGCGCCCGGCCCAGGTTCTGATCGTCGGCGCCGGTCCCACGGGACTGGCCGCGGCCCTGTTCCTGACACGGCGCGGCGTTCCGGTTCGCATCATCGACGCCGCGCCGGAGCCGACGCGGACGTCCAAGGCGCTCGGCGTCAATCCGCGCACGCTGAAACTGCTGGAAGACACGGGCGTCACCGCCGCCATCGAGGCGGAGGCCCAGGGCGTCCGCGCCCTGCGGCTGCACCGGCTGGGCCGGCCTCTGGCGACCCTGACCATCGACTGGGCCGCCCTCGGCGCCGACCACGGCATGGTCATCCTGCCCCAGGCGCGCACCGAGGCCCTGCTCACCGAAGCCCTGACCGCCCTCGGCGTGACGGTCGAGCGCCGCCTCGGCCTGACCGGCCTGTCACAGACCGGCGATGCGGTCACCGCGAGACTGTCGGACGGGACCGGCGTCGTCGTTCCGATCCTGTTCGCCGCCGACGGCGCCCATTCGGCGGCCCGCAAGGCCCTGGGCCTCGACTTCCCCGGCGACGCCTGGGACGAGCCCTGGCATCTTCTGGACATCGATCTGACCGGTCCGGCCGCCGACGAGGCCTGGATCGACCTGCGGCCCACCGGCCCGTTCGTCTGCCTGCCGTTCTCGGGCCGCACCTTTCGCCTGATCGGCTTCGGCCCCTCGCCGCTGGAGCACCTGCCCACGGGCTGGACCGCCGGAACGGTGCATTGGGCATCGGGATTCCACATCTCGCACCGGATGGTCGAGGCCATGACCGTCGGCCGGGTGTGCCTGGGCGGCGACGCGGCCCACATCCACTCGCCGGTCGGGGCGCGCGGCATGAATCTGGGCATAGAGGACGCCTTCGTCTTCGCCGCCTGCGCCGCCGATTTTCTGGCCGGAGAGGCCGGGCGGCTGGACGACTACGGCCGCATCCGTCAGCCCGTCGACGCGGCCGTCGTCCGCCGCGTTCGCGCCCTGACCGCGGCGGCCCGGGCCAGGTCCGGGCGCGCGGATCTGATCCGCCGTCTGGCCATACCGGCGCTCAGCCGCCTGCCCTTTGTGATGAACCGCATCATCCGCGTCGGCATGGGCCTCGACCACCCGGTGAGGGTGCGGTAATCGCTGCGGTCATGACCTCCCCGCTCGACGCCTCCCCCGATCCCCTGCTGACCCTGGAACCGCACCGCAAGGCGACCGTGCGCGAGATTTTCGGCGTCGACTCCGACATGGTCGTGCCGGTCTTCACCGAGCGCGACAGCCATGTGCCCGAGATCGACGACGCCTATCGCTTCGACCCGCAGACGACCCTGGCCATCTGCGCCGGCTTCGCCTTCGACCGCCGCGTCATGGTCCAAGGCTATCACGGCACCGGCAAGTCGACCCATATCGAACAGGTCGCCGCCCGCCTGAACTGGCCGATGGTGCGGGTGAACCTCGACAGCCACGTCAGTCGCATCGACCTGGTCGGCAAGGACGCCATCGTCCTCAAGGACGGCAAGCAGATCACCGAATTCCGCGAGGGCATGCTGCCCTGGGCCCTGCAGCGCCCGATCGCCCTGTGCTTCGACGAGTACGACGCCGGCCGCCCCGATGTGATGTTCGTCATCCAGCGCGTGCTCGAGGCCCAGGGCCGCCTGACCCTGCTGGACCAGAACCGCGTCATCCGCCCGAACAAGTGGTTCCGCCTGTTCAGCACCACCAACACCATCGGCCTGGGCGACACCTCGGGCCTGTACCACGGCACCCAGCAGATCAATCAGGGTCAGATGGACCGCTGGAGCATCGTCACCACGCTCAACTACCTCGACCACGACGTCGAGGCCGAGATCGTGGCCGCCAAGGTGCCCGAGTGGCAGGACGCCGACGGCCGCCGCCGCATCGCCGCCATGGTCCGCGTCGCCGACATGACCCGCAACGCCTTCATGAACGGCGACATCTCCACCGTCATGAGCCCGCGCACGGTCATCACCTGGGCCCAGAACGCGATCATCTTCGCGGGGGATGTGGGCCTGGCCTTCCGCCTGACCTTCCTGAACAAATGCGACGAGCTGGAGCGACCGACGATCGCGGAGTTCTACCAGCGGGCGTTCGGGGAAGACCTGCCGGAAGCGGCGACGCGGGTGAAGGTGGGGTAAGCCGACCCTTCTCCCCTTGCGGGAGAAGGTGGCCGAGCGAAGCGAGGTCGGATGAGGGGTCACACCGGCGGAGCCGGCGAGCGCGCCACCGACGGTCGATGACTCTCGCCGTCAGAGAAACCCCTCATCCGTCAGCCTTCGGCCGCCACCTTCTCCCGCAAGGGGAGAAGGAATGCTCACCCAGCCCCGTTCCGCCACGCCCCCGCCGCCATCCCGCGCGCTGTCTCCCGCACCCCCTCCGGCCACGCCTCCGTCGCCGCGTCGAACGCCGTCCAGTCCCCGGCGAACAGCATCCGCGTCGCCTCCTCATAGCCGGGCAGATCGCCCGCGATCGCCGTCATGAAACGGTAGGTCGCCTCCTTGGACCGCCGCGCCCGGTCCGGCCCCTCGGCCTCTTTCAGCGCGCCCTCGACCAATTTGCGCAACGCGACCGAGGCCCCACCCGGCTGGCCGGCCAGCCAATCCCAGTGGCGCGGCAATAATGTGACTTCTCGCGCCGTGACGCCCAGCTTCGGCCGGCCGGGACCGCGCTTCTCCGGCTCCGGCGCCGGGGTCAGCCGGGCGGTGGCCTCGTCCACGGTCCCGCGCAGGTCCAGGTCCACCACCCGCCCCGTGGCCAGATCGATGACCAGCGGCGCCGTCTCCGCCTCGGCCGCCGCCCGGATATCGGCCAGCACCGCCCCCAGCGGCCCGCGGGCGATCAGGCGGTGGGCCGAAAAGACGACGACGGGCAGGTCGATGGACGCGGACATGGCGGGCTCCGGGCCGGACGCGGCTGCGTCCGGTTCTGACGTAGGGGCGTCCTATCCTGCGCGCCGGGCGGCGCCGGACGGGGAGGACGCGGTGGATCAGTCTGACGCAGCGAATGGAGCGAACGCTTCGGACGCTTCGGACGCTTCGGACGCTTCGGACGGTGTTTTTACGTCCCACGCCTCGGGAAACCGCTTTCTACCCGGATCAAACACTCGCCGTCAATATAACCCGGATACAATCGACGCGACCGGGAAGCGCCGAATTCCTTCGCCCCGGACGCCTTGCCGCAGGAACAACCGATCCCGACATGCACTTCCGGTTCAGGCCTCCCCGCCCCGTTCAAACCAAGGATTTCCTCATGACCGACCAACGCATCGAAGGCGCCGCCGCCGAGCTCGAGTGCAAGGTCCAGTCCGGCCTCGGCCGCCTGACCGGCGACACGAAGCTGCAGCTCGACGGCAAGCTCAACGAGGTGAAGGGCCGGGCGCTGGACGCCTATGGCCGCGTCATCGACGGGCTGGACGGCCTGGTCGAGAAGGCGCCGCTCGAATATCAGGGCCGGGCGCGTCAGGGTCTCGACTTCGCCCGTCGCAAGCCGCTGCTGACCACCGGCATCGTCGCCGGTCTGGCCGTGCTGCTCAGCGGCCTGGGCCGCCGCCGCTAGGACCGCTTCAGAAGCCCCAGAACACCGAGGCGACGACGGCGTTGTCCTCGGTGTCGCTGTCCACCCAGTCCACGCCGAGAGTGAAGGCGCCCAGCGGCGCCGCGACGCCGACGCGCCAGTCGGTCTTGCCGTCGGGGGCGAAGCCGCCGTCCTCATGGCCGACCATGGCGTGCAGGCTCACGGGCCAGTCTTCGGGCGCGTATTCGGCGCGGGTCCAGACCCAGGTGTTGGCCTCGTCGCCGGTGCCGGTCTGGGACGGGGCCCAGACGACGCCGGTGCTGAAGGTCGCGTCGCCCAAGGTGCGGCCGATCTGCGCGGGGAATTCGACATAGTTCACGTCGTCGCCGTCGGGGTAGACGTTGGACCAGACGCCGAGGTCGATGTCGAAGCCTCCCGCCGATCCGGCCCAGCCGGCGTACAGGGTGACCTCCACGGTCGCGCCGTCCCCGTCCGGCCCGACGCCGTATTCCTCGATGCCCGAGCCCCAGACGCCGCCATACAGGCCGGAAGCGTGGGACAGGGTCGCCTCGCCCTGAAGCACCGGTTCCTCAGCGGACAGGGTATAGCCCCGGTCGCGATAGTCAGAGACGGCGCCGACACGCCCCTCGACGGACCACGGCCCCGCCTCCTGCGCGAGCGCCGGAAGGCTGGACGCACACAGCGCCGCCAGACCCGCCGCGATGACTCGATACTTCATGGTCCACGCCCCGTTCCACACCGGCGACCCGTCGCACAGGGACGCGCAATCTTCCGTGTACGGTTACGATTAACCAGCGGTAACCGAGTTCCATCACCGAACCTTATCGCCCGTCGTGCGACCGCCTTGAGCATGGCGGGCCGTACAAGCTCAGAGCGCAAGGACCTCAAGCGGATCATCGCGATCACGCTGGCCGCCCTGACGCTTGTCATCGCCGGCGCGGTCGGCCTGATGGCCTATGCCGCCGCCGGCATCGACCGGGTGCAGGCCGAAAAGGAACGCGAACTGGCCCAGGTCCGCCTCGACCGCACGTTCGAAGGCCTGATCGAGAATATCAACTCCTCCGCGATCTGGAACGACGCTGTCATCACCTTCGCAGGCGAGCCCGACCTGGCCTGGATCCAGTCCAATTTCGGCGACTACTACGCCGACTTCATGGGTCACGCCGTCACCCTGGTTTACGACCGGCACGGCGAACTGATCCTGGCCTCCCGCGACAGCGAGCCGGTCTCCGCCGCCAGCGAGCAGGCCTTCGTCGACGCCGTCGCGCCGCTGGTGGCCGAGGTGCGCCGTGAGGCCGCCGGCAGGCACGACCGCCCTCGCGTGAGCTTCGACGCCGCCGTCAACCGCTCCGCCCTGGTGCGGGCGGGGACCGACATCTATCTGGTCGGCTTCGGCACCGTGGTGCGCGAGGACCTCAAGGCGCCGCGGCTGGACAACGACCCGGTCATCGTCTCCGCCAAGCCGATTTCCGAACTTCTCATCGCCCTTGAAAAGGACCTGGCGATCCGGAGCCCGGTCCTCACCGAGGCCGGTCCCTCGCAGGACAACCAGGGCTACCTCGTTCTAAAAGGGGCGGGGGGCGTGGTGCTGGGCCAGGTGCGCTGGACGCCGGAGCGGCCGGGACTCTCGGTACTCACGGGAGCCGCGCCCGCGGTTGGAGGGCTGATCCTGCTGCTGGCCGCCGCCGCCGCGGCCCTGTTCGCGCGGGTCCGCGGCATCGTGCGCCGGCTGGAGGAAAACCAGATGGACCTGACCGAGGCCCGCGACCGGGCCGAGGGCGCCAATATCGCCAAGACCCGGTTCCTCGGCGTCATGAGCCACGAGTTGCGCACGCCCCTCAATGGCGTGCTGGGCATGGCCGAAATCCTCGCCATGGGCGACCTCGACGCCAAGCAGCGCAGCCAGCTGGCCGTGCTGAAACAGTCGGGCGAGAACCTGCTGAGCCTGATTGAACGCCTCCTGACCGTCGCCAAGCTGGAAAAGGGCGAGATGGTCCCCAGCCCGACCGGCGTCGACGCCGTCACCCTGCTCCAGACCGTCGCGAATGCGCACCGGGCCGCGGCCGAGCGCGCCGGCCTGACCCTGACCGCCGAGGCGGACAGCTCCATCCAGGGCCTCTGGCGGCTGGACGGGGACTACCTGCGGCAGGTCCTCGATCATCTGGTCGACAACGCCCTGCGGCACACGCCCAGGGGGTCCGTGCGGCTGACGGCGCGGGCGATCGGTTCGGAGCTCGAGTTCCGGGTGGCGGACACCGGCGTCGGGATCGCCCCGTCGCGCCTGCCCGAGCTGTTCGCGAAATTCGTCCAGGCCGATGATTCCCACACCCGCACCCGGGAGGGGGCGGGCATCGGCCTGACCCTCGCCCGCGGCCTGGTCGAGGCCATGGGCGGCGCGGTCCGCGCCATGAGCACGCCCGGAATGGGATCGATCTTCACCGTCCATCTGCCCGCCGAGCGGGTCGAGGGGCAGGCGGCGGCCGAACAGCAGGCCGCCTGAGGCCTCAGCCGTTTTCCGCCGCCGCCGCGAAGAGGCGGGCGATCTCGCCGTCCACGGCGCCGGGTCCGTCCAGTTCAATCACGGCCGACAGACGTTCGGACCAGCTTTCCTTGCGCGCGGCGGGCATCAGGCGCGGCGACGCCGTCGGCTCCAGCTTCAGCCCCAATAACGCCCGGCCGCCCTTCAACGGCCGGGTCGCCGCGAACTGCACGGCCCGGCTGAACGCGGTGTAGCCCTTGCGCTGCCCCGAGATCACGCCGTCAACGCCCGCCGCCGCGCGTTCGATCGCCTCAAGAATGGCCAGCGACCGCGGCTCGCTCCACAGGGCGGCGCGCAAGGCCTCGGCGTCATCCCAGCCCATGGCCTCGTCGGGTCGCGCCGCGCTGAGGATGTGGGCCGCATGATTGGCGCCGATGCCATGAGTCGCCTTCAACCAGGCCGCCTGGGCCCGGGGCCGGGTCTCGGGACAGCCCTTGAGGATGTCGACCCAGACCGCCACCGGCCGTCCGGTGGCCCTCTCGAAATTGGCCTCGACCGTGGCGAACCATTTCCGCTGCCGTTCGGTCAGCCCCGCGCCGCTCTTCATGGTCCCCGCCTCCGCTCGTCCGGGACCTTGCCCCCGCCCGCGGCAAAGAAAAAGGCCCCGGCGGCGACGCCGGGGCCTCGTTCATCGGGCGACGGACTGGATCAGTCCGCCGTCTGGGCCTCGACCGCCTTGGTCTGGGCCGCATTGGGTCCGCTGACGTCGAAGGCGATCTTGCCGTCGGTCAGGGTCACCTTCACATGGCCGCCGCGCGTCAGGCGTCCGAACAGGATGTCGTCGGCCAGCGGCTTCTTGATGTGCTCCTGGATGACCCGGGCCAGCGGCCGCGCGCCATACAGTTCGTCGAAGCCGTTCTTGGCCAGCCAGTCGGCCGCCTCGTCGGTCAGTTCGATGGTGATGTTCCGGTCCGCCAGCTGAGCCTCCAGCTGGATGATGAACTTCGTGACCACCGACTTGATCGTCTCGGCGTCCAGCGCCTTGAAGGCGACGATGGCGTCGAGACGGTTGCGGAACTCGGGCGCGAACAGGCGCTGGATGGCCTTTTCGTCCTCGCCCTCGACCTTGCCGCGGCCGAAGCCGATGGAAGCGCGGGCGTTGTCGGCGGCCCCGGCGTTGGTGGTCATGATCAGGATGGTGTTCCTGAAGTCGACCTTCTTGCCGACCGCATCGGTCAGCATGCCGTTGTCCATCACCTGCAGCAGGATGTTGTAGACGTCCGGGTGGGCCTTCTCGATCTCGTCCAGCAGGACCACGGCGTGCGGATGCTGGTCGACGGCGTCGGTCAGCAGGCCGCCCTGGTCATGGCCGACATAGCCCGGAGGCGCGCCGATCAGCCGGCTGACGGTGTGCCGCTCCATATATTCCGACATGTCGAAGCGCAGCATCTCGATGCCGAGGGTCGAGGCCAGCTGTTTGGCCACCTCGGTCTTGCCCACGCCCGTCGGGCCGCTGAACAGGAAGGCGCCGATCGGCTTCTGCGGATCGCGCAGGCCGGCGCGGGCCAGCTTCATGGCCGCCGACACCTGCTCGATCGCCGAAGACTGGCCGAACACGACGCGGTTCAGATCAGTCTCCAGCTGGCGCAGGCCCTCGGTGTCGGACTTGGACACCGACTTGGCCGGGATGCGGGCCATGCGGGCGATGACGACCTCGACCTCCTTCTGGCCGATGACCTTCTTCCGCTTGGACTCGGGCAGCAGCATCTGGCTGGCGCCCGCCTCGTCGATGACGTCGATGGCCTTGTCCGGCAGTTTGCGGTCGGTCATGTAGCGCGCCGACAGCTCGACCGCCGTGCGCAGGGCCGCGTCGGTGTAGCGGACCTTGTGGTGGCCCTCGTAGGAGGTCTTCAGCCCCTTGAGGATCTTGATCGTGTCCTCGACCGTGGGCTCGTTGACGTCGATCTTCTGGAAGCGGCGGGCCAGGGCCCGGTCCTTCTCGAAATGCTGGCGGTATTCCTTGTAGGTGGTGGAGCCCATGCAGCGCAGGGAGCCAGAGGCCAGCGCCGGCTTCAGCAGGTTGGAGGCGTCCATGGCCCCGCCCGAGGTCGCCC
The DNA here is from genome assembly GCF_030160755.1 of Brevundimonas denitrificans. Lineage (GTDB taxonomy): Bacteria > Pseudomonadota > Alphaproteobacteria > Caulobacterales > Caulobacteraceae > Brevundimonas > Brevundimonas denitrificans. The sequence goes on from NZ_BSOY01000014.1 coordinate 43,676, forward strand.
CCGCGCCGATCACCGTATGGATCTCGTCGATGAACAGGATGGCGTTGTCGTGCGTCTCCAGCTCCTTGACGACCTGTTTCAGCCGCTCCTCGAAGTCGCCGCGATAGCGGGTGCCGGCCAGCAGCGCCCCCATGTCGAGGCTGTAGATGGTGGCGCCTTCCAGCACCTCCGGGACCTCGTGGTTGACGATCTTGCGGGCCAGCCCCTCGGCGATGGCGGTCTTGCCGACGCCGGGGTCGCCGACCAGCAGGGGGTTGTTCTTGGTCCGGCGGCACAGGATCTGGATGGCGCGCTCGACCTCGGCGTGACGGCCGATCAGGGGGTCGATCTTGCCGTTGCGCGACTTCTCGTTGAGGTCGACGCAATAGGCTTCCAGCGCCTCGCCGCCGGTCTTGGCGGCGGCGGCGTCCTCGGCGTCCTCGGGGCTGCCACCGGTCTTGGCCGGACGGGTCTCGCCCGAACCGCCCGCCTTCTTGGCGATGCCATGGGCGATGTAGTTGACCGCGTCGTAGCGGGTCATGTCCTGCTCCTGCAGGAAATAGGCGGCGTGGCTCTCCCGCTCGCTGAAGATGGCGACCAGCACATTGGCGCCGGAAACCTCCTCGCGGCCAGAGCTCTGGACATGGATCACGGCGCGCTGGATCACGCGCTGGAAGCCGGCCGTGGGCTTGGCGTCCTCGCCGTCGCTGGTGGCGAGCGCCGCCAGGTCGGTGTCGACATACAGGGTCAGCGCGGTCTTGAGCGCGACCAGATCGACGTTGCAGGCGGTCATCACATTGCCGGCGTCCGGATCATCGACCAGGGCGAGCAGCAGGTGTTCGAGGGTGGCGTACTCGTGCCGGCGCTCGTTCGCATAGTGAACGGCGCGGTGCAGGGTCTCTTCGAGAGGACGCGAAAATGAGGGCATGGGGAAGTTCCTCTCAGTCCTTTTCCATCGTGCATTGCAGGGGGTGCTGGTGGCGTCGCGCCGTCTCGATCACCTGGGCGACCTTGGTCTCGGCCACTTCGTAGGTGAAGACGCCGCACACTCCGACGCCATGCTGGTGCACATGCAGCATGATGCGAGTGGCCGCCTCGCGGTCCTTCTGGAAGAACCGCTCCAGCACATAGATGACGAACTCCATCGGCGTGTAGTCGTCGTTCAGGATCAGCACCCGGTACAGCGAGGGCTTCTGAAGCTTCGGCTTGGTCTCGGTGACCGTGGCGGCGCCGAGACCTCCACCTTGTTGTTCACCTGGCCTGCGGGACGGCGGCATTCGTAATCCGTATGGGGAGAGTCGATGGATCAGATAGGGAATGATGGCCTGATTTACAGGGGCGTCCAGTCACAGCTTGCGTGACGGGCGATGAAACTTCCGGAGTGACACATGGATCACCGCAAACTGGGACTGCGCGTCTACGGGACGGCTGCGGACTATCCGGCCGCCTTTCGACTGGCGGAGCGGCTCATCGCGGCGCTCGCTCCGATCGCGACGGTGCGTGAGTGCCGCGTTTATCCCTACTGGAAGTTCGAGGACCAGTTCGGCCTGTGGCTGGAACTGGCGTCTCCCGATCAGGCCGCGACCTTCGAGGCGGTGAAAGCCCTTGCGGCTCCGGGGTGGGAAGCCTCCGGCGGACCTGACGACCGGGACGAAGTTTGGAACCGCGGCGCCCACGGCGGCGAGGCCATCCTGGCTGAAGCGACCTGGATGCACCTGAACCTCTGGGGCGAGGCCTGACGCAATCGAAAAAGCCCCCGGCGTTTCCGCCGGGGGCTCGTCCGTAAGCTTACTTCGGTCTCAGGCCTAGCGGGCGGCCTGGAACTTTTCGACCGAAGCGGTGACGCGCTCGGTGATCGGCTGGAAGCTGTTCTTGACCGAGGCGGTCAGGACGTCCGTCGCCTTGGTGACTTCAGCCAGATAGGCCTCGGTCGCCGACTTGGCCCAGGTCGTCTGCAGCTCGAGCAGCTCCTGGATCGAGCGGGCCTGCGACATCGACTGGGCGGCGGCGGTGGCGTCTTCCCACGACTTCTTGGTGAAGGCGACGCCTTGAGCCGACAGGGTCTCGACGCCCTTCTGGGCGGCGGCGGCCGAGGCGACGAGGGCTTCCAGGTTCTGCTTCGACTGGGCGTTCAGCTCGGTCAGGCCGGCGGTCGACTTGTCGGCGACTTCGCGCAGCGCCTTGGCGCCGGCGGCCTGGGCCTGCTCGGCATTGGCCTGGAACGTGGCCTGGGCCTTCTCGGCCGAAGCCTTGACGGTCGCCGTAGCGGTTTCGACGGTCTTCTTCACGGTGTCCGTGGCGGTTTCGACGGTCTTCTTGACGGTGTCGGCGGTGGTGTCAGCCATGATGATCTCCAGTATCGTTTCGCGGCGGGGGGACCGCCTGTGATCGGTTCCGCGAGGAGCCAGTCCATCGCGACAGACGGTCATATGGTGCAAGTGCGAACAGACGTCAAGGGAAAATGGTGCGCTGCACAAAAGTTCACAAAATCGTTGACGGGTTGTTTACCCTCACGAAACCGGAATGACGCATGTTAGCCTTTCGTCAGCGTCGCGTGGTGGGGCCGCCGTCGCGCTAATGTCTTGTGAGGCCTGATCTTTGCCGCTCTCCGCCCTGATCCGTCGCGGCTTCCTGTCGCTGCTGCTGGCCGTCGCGGTCACGCTGACGCCGACACGCGCGCCGCACGCCCAGTCCGCTGACAATGCGCGTTATGCCGCCATCGTCGTGGACGCCGAGTCGGGCGAGGTGCTGTTCGCCCGCCACGCTGACAGCCGCCGTTATCCCGCCTCCATCACCAAGGTGATGACCCTGTATCTGACGTTCGAGGCTCTCGCCGAAGGCAAGGTGAAGCTGGACGACGTCCTGACCGTCTCCCCCCATGCCGCCAGCCAGCCGCCGTCGAAACTGGGCCTTGCCGCGGGCCAGACCATCACCCTCGACGACGCCATGCGCGCCACGGCCGTACGCAGCGCCAATGACATGGCCGTGGCCCTGGCCGAACACATCGGCGGGTCCGAGGCGCGCTTCACCGCGCAGATGACCCTCAAGGCCCGCGAACTGGGCATGACCCAGACCCGGTACGTCAACGCCAACGGCCTGCCCGACGCCCGTCAGCTGACCTCCGCCCGCGACCTGGCCATCCTGGCCCGGGCCGTCATGCGGGACTATCCGCAGTACTATCGCTATTTCGGCCTGCACGACTGGGCCTACAACGGCCGGGACTACCGCAACACCAACGGCCTGCTGCGCGGCGGCGCGGGCTATGACGGCATGAAGACGGGCTATACCAACGCGTCCGGCTATAATCTGGCCGCCTCGGCGGTGCGCGACGGGCGTCGCATCATCACCATCGTCCTGGGCGGCCGATCGACGGCCAGCCGCAACGCCCACGTCGCCGCCCTGATGGACACGGGCTTCGAAGTCGAACGCGCCCGCGCCCGGGGCGAGACCATCCAGGTGGCGCAGACCTTCTTCGAGGCCCGTGGCTTCGGCATCGGCCCCGACAGCAACGGCCCGATCGAATACGCCGCCGTCGCCGATGACGAGGACGGCGAGACCGGCGCCGGATCCAGCGCTCCGCCGTCTGCCGGCGTCGCCTACGCCGCCCTGCCCGCCAGTCCGGTCCAGCCGGCGCGCGTGACGCCGCCGCCGTCCGAACGCGCCTCGGTCGAGCGGCCCG
>NZ_BSOY01000015.1 GCF_030160755.1 Brevundimonas denitrificans
TGGACCGGGCTGCGCTCGGGCTCGAAGCCGGGGTGGCGCGCCGCGACGGGCGACTGCTGGACCAGGCCGGGCGCGACCTGCGGGTGCTCGTCGAATCCGCCTCGCCGGACTACCGGCCCCTGACCCGGGCCCGCGCGCTGGCGCTCGCCGGCGCCGGATTGATGGCGCTGGCCCGTCTGGCGAAGGACGAGGCCGCGACAACCCAGGGCCAGGCCCTGTTCGCCGCCGCCGCCGACCAGTTCACCCCCGATCACAGCCCGCTGGATTGGGTGGCCGTGCAGCTGGCCCCGGCCGACGCCGATACGCCGCTCGCGCGGTTGATCCAGGCCGAGTCCCTGACGCGTGAACCCGGTCTGATCCTGGGCGCGCTCGCCCGTGAAAGGCGGCTTGCGGCCGAGACGGCCCTCGCCGAGGCCATGGGCGATGTCGAGAGCCTGACCGGGCTGGAAGCCGTCGTCCGGCGCGGTCTGGCCGAGTCCGCCGGGGCCCAGCCGCTGGAATGGGTCGCCGACCAGATCGGCATGGCGCATCTGGCCCTGGCCAAGGCGCGGCTGACGGCGACCGAACCGCGCGCCGTCGGCATGATGTTGGCCGAGGCCATGGAGACCGCCCGCGAATGGGGCGCTCCCGCCCTGATCCGGCGCGCGACGGCCGCGATGCCTGAAACCGTCGGCTTCCAGCGCTCCAGCCCCTCAGACTAGGCTCAGGGGTCAGGGGTCAGGATTGATCGTGATCTCGACCTCGCGGCAGTTGTTTGAGACCAGGACATAGACGCAGTGGTAGGACCCATCCGGGTTCACAACGCACTGCGGCACCCAGGTCTCGTCGCAAACCGTGGCCTTCGGCGGCGGAGCCTGCTGTGCGAGTGACGGGATGGCCGTCAGCGTGGCGGCCGCAAAGAGCGCTCCCGCAACCAGTCTCGAAAAACCCTTCATCGTCGCCTCCTGCGTTAACATTCCATTAACGTTTAAGGTGATCGACAATTCTTTATGCAGTCAAGAGTTGTTCTCTCAAAAGTGGCGTGCCGCCGGCCCCGTTTCGCACCGGCCTGAGCGAGAGCGCCGCTTTCAGACGCTGCCGTCCGCTAGTCCAAGGTTCTCTTAGGCCTTCCTTAACCGCCAACGGCGAGCCTGTGGTTGCAACCACGGAGGATCGCCATGCTTTCCGCGCTTTTCGCAACCGTACTGATATGGGGCGATCCGTCCTCGGCGCTGAGCCCGGGAGCCCGGGCGACGATCGGCAGCTCAACCCATTTCGTCAGCAAGGATCCTGCTGAGCTGGAACGGCAGTACCGCCGCAGCTTCGAGCTCACCGACCGCAACGGCGACGGCTATATTGATCTTGCCGAAGCTCCCATGGCGGAACGGGGACATCAGAACGCAGACGGCGATCGCATCGCGGAAGAGGCGAGCAACTCCCTGTGGGTGCGCCTCATGGACACGGGCAGCGACGGGCGAGTCGATTGGCCGGAAATGAGAGCCTATCTGATGCCCATAGGCATGCGCGCCAACGGCCTGTAACCCGCGTCAGCCTCCCAGCGCCACGAACCCGCCGTTGCCGAAGCCCGGCTTGCCGTATCGCAGCGGCTGACCATCCCCGGACATGACCCGGCCGCCGGCGGCTTCCAGCACCGCCTGACCCGCTGCCGTGTCCCATTCCGAGGTCGGGCCGGTGCGCGGATAGGCGTCGAACCTTCCCTCGGCGATCAGGCAGAATTTCAGCGACGAATCCATGCCCTGCCACTGGACGCAGCCGTGGCGCGAGGCCAGCCGTTCGGCCTCGACGTCGGTCATGGAGTGGCTCATCACCGCCATGGGCGAGGCGGGCCGGTTGCGCACCTTGATCGGCTGCCAGCTTTCGCCGAACCGGCGGCGGAACGCGCCCGCGCCCGGCGCCCCGCTGCGCCAGGTGGTCGCCGTCGCGGGGGCCGTGACCACCCCGGCCACGGGCGCGCCCTTGTGGATCAGGGCGATATTGACGGTGAAGCTCTCACGCCCTTCGACGAAGCCCCGGGTGCCGTCCAGCGGATCGATCAGCCAGAACCAGTCCTCGGCCGAGGCGGGCAGACCGTCGGCGGCGACGGCCTCTTCGGCCACGGTCTGAACGCCCGGATACAGGATCGCCAGACGTGCGAGGATCAGGGCCTCGGCCTCCTGATCGGCGCGGGTGACCGGACTGTCGTCGGCCTTGGACTCAGCCACCACCCCGTTGCGCCAGTAGGGCAGAATGACCCGCGCGGCGTCCTCGGCGAGGTCGGCCAGGGCCTCGGTCAGTGCGCCGGACGCGAGGTCGGCGGTCAGTCGTTTACTCATGCCCGCCGGATTAGAGCATCGGACCGGTTTCGCGAACCGGCAAATCAGGTCAGCGTCCGGCCAGTTTCAGACTGTTGCGCGCAAGGCCCGATGACCGACACCGCCCCCGCCACCCCCCTCCCCGACGGCCAGGCCTTGGCCGCCCTGATCGCCGGCAAGCTGTGCCACGATTTCATCAGCCCGGCCGGCGCGATCAGCTCAGGCCTCGACCTGCTGAAAGACCCCACGGCCCAGGACATGCGCGACGACGCCATGGGGCTGATCGAGGCCAGCGCGAAGAAGATGGTGGCCTTGGTCGCCTTCGCCCGCGTGGCCTTCGGCGCGGCGACCTCATCCGAGCGGTTCTCGGGCGCCGAGCTGGGTGAGCTGGTCTCCGGCCTGACCGAGGGCGGGCGGGCGACGCTGACCTGGACCGTCGCGGACACGAGCTATTCCAAGGCCCAGTCGCGGGCGCTGGTGAACCTGGCCTATCTGACCATGGCCGCCCTGCCGTCCGGCGGGGTGGCGACCATCGCGACGCGGACCGACGGCGCCGCCCTGGTCATCGAAGGTCTGGCCGAGGGCGCCCGCGCCCGCCTGAAGGGGGAGGCCGTCGCCGGCCTGGCAGGCCAGCCGCTGTCCGAGGGCCTGCCAGGCCAATGGATCCAGCCCTACTGGCTCTGGCTGACCGCCCGTGACGCCGGCGGCTCGCTGGATGTGCAGGCCGAGGAGGGGCGGGTCGTGCTGACCGCCCACATGCCTAACTGACACTTAAGCCGGTTTCCCAAGGAGTCATTAACCGGCGCGGGCCGATTATAGGCCCTGTGTACACGCGGGCGTTGTGCGTTCTTGCATTGGAATCCTGATCTTGACCCCCAGAACCTGTCTGATCGTCGATGACAGCCGGATCATCCGCAAGGTTGCGCGCCGCATCGTCGAGGGGCTCGGCTTTGAGGTCGACGAGGCCGCCGACGGGTCCGAAGCCCTCGCCTTCTGCGGCGGGGTGATCCCGGAGGTCATCCTGCTGGACTGGTCAATGCCTGTGATGGACGGCATGACCTTCCTGCGCCGCCTGCGCGCCCTGCCCGGCGGCATGGCCCCCAAGGTCCTGTTCTGCACCATCGAGACCCGCGCCGAGCGCATCGCCGAGGCTCTTCTGGCCGGCGCCGACGACTATGTGATGAAGCCGTTCGACGGCGAGATCCTGACCTCGAAATTCGCTGAAGTGGGGGCCGTCTGACCCCATGAGCCCGGACGACTTCGATCGCCTGCAATCGCTGATGGCCTCGCGCGCGGGCTTCCGGCTGACGCGCGACCGGATGAAGCTGGCCGAACACCGGTTGGGGCCGGTGGCCCGGCGCGAGGGGTTCGAGACCGTCGATGCCATGCTGGGCTCGCTCTGGGCCAGGCCCGTCGCCAGTCTCGGCTGGGCCGTGATCGAGGCGCTGCTGAATCCGGAGACATGGTTCCGGCGCGACCGGGTCAGCTTCGACACCTTGGGCAAGGAACTGCTGCCCGCGCTCGGCAAGGCCCGCGGCGGCCAGCCGGTCAAGATCTGGTCCGCCGGCTGTTCGACCGGCCAGGAGGCCTGGTCCCTGGCCATCGCCGCCCAAGAAGCCGGCGTCGCCGTCGAGATCGTCGCCACCGACCTGTCCCAGCGCGCGCTGGAGAAGGCCCGGTCCGGCGCCTACACCGGGTTTGAAATCCAGCGCGGCCTCAAGGCCGAGACCATGCTGCGCCATTTCGACCAGGCCGAGGACGCCTGGATCGCCCGCGCCGAGCTCCGCGCCATGGTCCATTTCGCCCGGGCCAATCTGGTCGACGCCCCGACTGACGCTCACCAGTTCGACATCATCTTCTGCCGCCATGTCCTGGGCGACGCCGATCCGGCCCGGCGCGGCGAGATGTTCGACAACCTGGAACGGCGGCTGATCGACGACGGCTGCCTGTTCCTCGGCCCCGACGAGCAGCCGGAGAACGACAGCATCGCCTTCCGCCCGGTGGCCGGCCGTAAGGGCCTGTTCGTCAAATCCCCGGCGGCGCTGCGGCGGGTGGCCTGAGACGCTAACCGGGCCTCCGCAAGGCGGGGGCCAACCCTGTCCCGCGCGCCATCTCCCCGCTCTCCGGTCCCGGCAGCCCCTCGCCTGGCGTACGCTTACCGACACAGCAACGAACCGGGGGCCTCGCGGTTATACGCGGGAACCGCCTGGGGAGGCTTGCTTGATCGTTCGTCGCTACAGGGGCCGGGGCCGGACGGCCAGGAGTGAGGAACCGCGCCAGAGGCGCGGCTGGGTCTATCGTGTGTTCATGGCGTGGTTCGCGAAAGGGCGGCGGGTCCGGCTCTAGCTGGAGCCGCTGGTTCGACGCCCATGGCGCCAAGGGAAATCATCCTCGCTGCGGCGATCGGAACGCGGCTGATCGAGGTCAGGCACGAGATGCCGCGCGGCGTGTCGGTGTCGCGCTATCTGCTCACCCGCCCCGGCGCGAGAGAACCAAACAGGTTCACGACCCTGCGCAAGGCCCGCGCCGCCTTTCGGGCGCAGATCGCCGGGCTCCCCTGCAGCGTCCCGACAGGGACGCAGGACGCGTGAGAGCCGGCAAGTCGGAGCTTCCCTTCCCCCAGCGGGTCGCCCGCGTCTGGGGCGGCCTGAATGAGATCGTGCGGACCGGCGGCGACGCTGACGCTGCGGTGGCGGCCTTCTTTCAGGTCACGGTCGAGCAGCTGGACGCATGGCGCGCCGCCGAGGGTCGTCACCGATGCCCCGGCGTCACCACCAGAGGGCATGGTTGCCGGAACTACGCCTCGTCTGTTGTCGACTATGATCCGCGCGCCTGGGTCGCTCGCGACCCGAATTTCTGCCCGACCCATTTGCATTCACAGCGGGAGCCGGCGGTAGCGCGCCCTGCCCCGCCGGAGCCCGCTCCGCAGACCGTCGATCGAAACCCCTCAGCCGAGGATGACGCCGGCCTCACAGCCCGCTAGCCTGCCCCTTCATCGGGGAGGATGACTCATGCGGTTGCTATGGCTGGTCGGGTCGTTGGCGCTCGCGCTGCTGATTGCGGTGCTGACCTTGCAGGTTCCGGCGCCGGCAGGCGTCGGCGCCCCGGTCGCCGCCTTCTCGGCCGGACGGGCCATGGCGGACGTCCGCGAGATCGCCCGCCGGCCGCATCCGGTCGGTTCGGCCGACCATGCGCGGGTCCAGGCCGTCTTGCTGCAACGGATGGCGGCCCTGGGTCTGCAGACCTCGACCCAGACCGGCGCCCTCTCCCCCGCGGCCGTGCGCCGGCTCGAGCGGGAAGGCGGCTCAGTGGCCGGGGTCGAGCTGACCAATCTTATCGGCGTCCTGCCCGGGCAGGATCCCCGCCTGCCCGCCGTCGCCCTGATGGCCCACTACGACACCGTCCCCGACTCCGCCGGCGCGGCCGACGACAGCGCCGGCGTGGCCGCCATCCTCGAGGCCGTCCGCGCCATCCGCGCCCGCGGGCCCGCCGACCGCACCCTGGTCGTGATCCTGACCGACGGCGAGGAGCTGAACCTCGACGGCGCCCGCGCCTTCTGGGGCGGCCACCCCCTGCGCGACCGCATCGGGGCGGTGGTCAATCTCGAGGCGCGCGGCGGCGGCGGCCGGGCCATGATGTTCGAGACCGGGCGCGGCAACGCCGAAACCATCAGCCTGTTCGCCCGCGCCGGGGCCCGGGCCACCGGCGGCGTCTCGTCCAATTCGCTGGCTGTGTTCGTCTATGAGGCCATGCCCAACGGCACCGACTTCACCATTCCCAAGGACCGCGGCGTCCAGGGGATCAATCTCGCCTTCATCGGCAGACCGGAACAGTACCACGCCCCCGTCTCGACCCCCGGCGCGCTCGACCAGGGCAGCGTCCAGCACATCGGCTCGCAGGCGCTGGAGACGGCCGACGCCCTGTTGCGCGCGCCGGCCCTGCCCGCCGCCACCGCCAATCTGGTCTATGCCGACCTGTTCGGCCGCGTCGTCGTCGGCCATGCGCCGATCATGGGATGGGGCCTGCTGGGACTGGCCTTCCTCGGCCTCGGCCTCGCCGTCTGGCGCGCGCGGTCGCACGCGGGCCTGACCTTCGCCGACGCCGGGCGAGGGGCGGTCGACGGCCTCTGGTTCCTGTCGACGGGACTGGTCCTGACCCAGCTCGTGCGCCTGCTGGCCGGGCCGCTGTCAGGACGGGCCGAAAGCGCCGACGCCTACTACACCCTGCTGGCCCGGCTGCCGTGGATGGAGGCGGGCGCCGCCCTGACCGTGCTGGCCGTGGCCCTCGCCCTGTTCGGCGGCCGCACGCGCCTTGATCGCCGCATCGTCGCGGGCGTCATCGCCATCGCCGCCGTCGCAGCCGTCATCCTTGGCGGGCTGAACCCGATCGTCATCGGCGCCGCGGTCATCGCCGCCGGCCTGTCGCTGTTCCCCGGCCTCGCCGCCCGCTCGACCTGGGGCGGCTGGACGGGCCTGATCGGCCTGATCCTGATCCTCGCGGCAGCAGCCCAGGCGCTAGCGCCCGAGGCCGCCTTCCTGTTCGTCTGGACCGGCCTGCTGGCCGCCGTCGCCGCCGCCCTGGCCGCCTTCCTGGACCCCGGCCTGGCCCGTCCCGGCTCGCTGGCCCCCGCCGCCGTCGCCGCCGCGCTCGGCGCCGGATGGATCATGGCCCAGGCCCACACGGTCTTCCTCGGCATCGGCATGGATATGCCGGGCGTACTGGTCCTGCTCGGCCTGCTGGTGCTGATGCTGATCCGGCCGCTCAGCCCGGAACAGGGCCTGGCCCGGCCCCTGCTGGTCGCCGCCGCGGCGGCCCTGATTCTCGGCGCCAGCCTGTCGGTCGCGGCCCAGGTCACGGAGCCGATGATCGCGGCCAGCACGGCCTGACCGATGATGGCCTCGCCCCTCTGGCTCGAAGACCTCCACGTCGGTCAGACCTTCGTCAGCGACCCCGTCACCGTGACAACCGAGGCGATCAAGGCCTTCGCCGCCGAGTTCGACCCCCAGCCCTTCCACCTCGACGAGGAGGCCGCCCGCGACACCCTGTTCGAGGGCCTCGCGGCCAGCGGCTGGCACACGGCCGCCCTGACCATGCGCATGCTGGTGCAGTGTTTCCCGCTGGCCGGCGGCCTCGTCGGCGCCGGCGGCGAGACCACCTGGCCCCGCCCGACCCGGCCCGGCGACGCCCTGACCGTCCATGTCGAGGTGCTGGAGATCACCCCGTCCCGCTCCCGCCCCGACCGCGGCATGATCCGCACCCGCAGCACCACGCGGAACCAGCACGGCGAGGCGGTCCAGATCTCGACGGTCCGCATCGTGGCGTGGCGGCGGCCGGCCTGAAGCCTCAACCCCCGTCCGTCCACACCGTCTTGTAGAGATCAAACCGCCGGTCCCGCAGATTCCGCACCGTGCCCTGCGACTTGGCCCAGGCCAGGTCCGACAGGTCGAGGTCGGCCACCGTCACCGTCTCGACATTCTCGCTGGCCTCGGCCGCCACCCCGTCCCGCGCGAAGGGAAAGTCGCACGGCGTCAGGATGCAGGACTGCGCGTACTGGATGTCCATGTTCTCGACGTTCGGCAGATTGCCGACATTGCCCGACAGGATGACGTAGCACTGGTTCTCGATCGCCCGCGCCTGCGAGCAGTAGCGCACCCGCAGATAGCCCTGCCGGTTGTCGGTGCAGAAGGGCACGAACAGCAGCCGCGCCCCCTCGTCCACCAGCCGCCGCGCGAGCTCGGGGAACTCGGAGTCGTAGCAGATCAGCACCCCGATCGGCCCGCAGTCGGTGGGGATGGCGTGCACCCGGTCGCCGCCCTTGATGTTCCACCAGTGCCGCTCGTTCGGCGTCGGGTGAATCTTCTCCTGCTCGTGCACCGAGCCGTCGCGAAGGAAGACATAGGCGACGTTCTGGATGTCGCCGTCGTCCGTCTGCGTCGGATGGGAGCCGCCGATGATGTTGATATTGTACTCGACCGCCATCTTGCGCATCGCCTCGACGAAGCGCGGCGTATAGCGGGTCAGGGCCTCGATCGACTCCACCGGGCTCAGCTTCTTCGACTCCAGCGACAGCAGCTGAAGCGTGAACAGCTCGGGGAAGACCACGAAATCGGATCGGTAGTCCGAGGTCACATCGACGAAATATTCGATGTTGGCGATGAACTCCTCGAAGCTGGCGACCTTGCGGGCCTGCAGCTGCACCGTCGCCACCCGCACCGTCTCCTTGACCGCGAAGGCCGCGCCCCGGCCGTGCGTCTCAGTGTAATAGGGATTGCGCCAGACCATGTGCGCCGCATGGCCCATCGAGGCCGTGTCCGAGGTCAGGTAGTTCTCCAGCACCCCGATCGGCTCGAAGCCCGAGCGCATGTGGAAACCGATCACCGGATCGTTCAGCTTGCGCGCCGTCACCGCGTCCAGATATTCGCGCGCGTCCGGATAGGCCGCCTTGCGCCGCGCCAGCCCCGGCATCCGCCCGCCGAAGACGATGCCGCGCAGGTTCTCGGCCTCGCACAGGTCGCGCCGCGCGTCATACAGCCTCTGGCCGATGCGCAGCCGCCGCCGGTCGGGATCGACGCATACCTCCATGCCGTAGAACCAGTCGCCGACCGGATCGTGCCGCGCCGCGTATCCGCCGCCCGTGATCTGGGTCCAGGTGTGCGGCGCCATGGCCGTCTTCTCGTCGATGCGGAAACCGGCGGCGTAGCCGACGATCTCGTCGGCGTATTCGACCACGAACTGGCCGTCGGGGAAGGCCGCGATCTGGCCGCGCAGCATGCCCGGCGTATAGGCCGGCATGTCCTTGTAGACCTTGGCCACGAGGGCCGAGATGGCGTTCACATCGGCCAGTTTGGCGTTGCGGATGGAGAGGACGGCGGGCTTGGAGGGTTTTGTCATCCGCCCTGAACGCATGGCGAAGCTTGAGGATCAATCCCTGGCCGGCGGTCCTACAGGTCATTTTTGTCCTGACCCGCGCCGGGCCCCGCCCTATTCAAGGCCGGGCGAGGAAGACCGGACCCTTACCGCCATGCCGTCCGAAATGGACTGCCCCGGATGGAGCACCACCCGCTCGCCCGGCCTCAGCCCGGCGCGAACCTCGGCGAGGTCGCCATTGTTCTGGCCGATCTCGACCCGCTGCAGGCGGGCGCGGCCGCCCTCGACCTTGAACACGGCCCACTGTCCCTCGTGCCGGAACAGGGCGGCCACGGGCGCCCGGACCACCGACTCGGCCTGCCAGACCGTCACCGCCGCCTCGACCCTGTACCCATGACCCACCGCCGCCCAGGCCGCGGGAGGATCGACGGGATCGATGATCACATTGACCCGCTGCTCCTCGACGCCGAGGGCCGAGATCTTGAGGAAGCCATACGGTTCGACCTGCCGGACCCGACCCTGAAGCGCCGGGCCGTCGCCCCAGGCGTCGATCACGGCCGGCGCCCCCTCGGAGATCCGCGCCGCGTCGCTCGACAGCAGTTCGGCGACCACCTCGAGATCGCGGGGGTCGCCGATCTCCATCACCGGCGCGCCCTGGACGACCACGCTTTCGCTCTCCTGCAACACCCGCAGCACCCGGCCTGTCACGGGCGCGCGAATGGACACGGCGCGGGCGCCGGAACCCGCGGCCGACGGCTCGATCAATCGCACGCGAGCCGCCTCGAGGGCCGCCTGCCGCACGCCGACGCCCGCCCGGGCGTTGCCGACGGCGGCGGCGGCGGTGCGGACATCGAGGCGGGCCCGATCGAGGGCGCTCCGGGAGGCGATATCGGCGGCGAATAGGGTCTCGGTCCGTTCGGCCTCGATCCGCGCATGGGCCAGCCGGGCCTCGACGCCTTCCAGCTCGGCGCGGGCGAGGGCCAGGGCGGCTTCGGCCGAGCGAACCCCGGCCTGGATTTCCAGCCGGGACCGCGCGTCCACGAAGATCGCCGGGGCCGGCTGGATTGTCGCGATCACCGCCCCGGCCTCGACCCGTTCGCCCGCGCGGTTGCCGATCCGAAGCAGCCGGCCCGACACCGGAGCGGACACCACATAGACGTTCCGCGCCCGCGTCCGCGCCTCGTCGCGAACCGCGACCGTCAGCGCACCCCGGCTGATCTCGCCGAGGTCCACGAGGACCGGCCGCGGCCGGAAGGCGAAGACCAGCAACCCGGCCAGCGCCAGCGCGGCGGCGACCCAGAACAGGGTCCGGAATTTGAGATTGAACCGGTTGATCTTCATGGCGCTACTCTCCGGTCTTCAAGGCTTCGGCCAGATCGAGCCGGTCGATCTGACTTCGCACCATCAGGCTCGCCACGACGGTGATGACCAGCACCACCGCCCCGGCCATGCCGAAGGTCGCGGGCGCGACGGCGAAGGGCAGCCGGAACAGATCCGAACTCATGGCGTGGGCCAGATACCAGGCGAGACCGGCCCCCGCCGCCGCGCCCAGCGGCAAGGCCAGAAGGGTCAGAAAGGCCACCTCCCCCAGCAGTATGTAGGACACGTCAGCGCGGGAAAAGCCGAGCACCCGCAGCGAGGCCAGCTCGCGCCGGCGCTCGGCGAAGGAAATGCGAACCGTATTGTAGACCACGCCCGAGGCGATCAGGCCGGCGAAGAGGAAGAAGGTCAGGATGGAGCGGCCGAGATTCTCGTCGAGCATGGCGGCCAGGCGTTTGACGGCCTCCGCCTGCAGACCCACGCCGGCGACCGACGGGGTTTCCTTCAGGCGCGCATAGAGACTCCCGGTCCGGTCGGCGTCGACCGTCAGCCAGGCGCCCGACACCAGCGCCCCCTCTTCCAGGGCCCGGTTCAGATCCTCGATCCGCATCCGCGCCCCGGAGCCGACATAGCTGGCGGTGACGGCCGAGACCGGCAGCGCCAGCAAGGGCCGCCGGCCTTCCGTGACCTGCGCCTCGACGGTGTCCCCGGCCTCGATCCCGAGCTTGGCGGCCAGGTCGCTGGACAGGACCAGCCCGCCGGGATGCGGCTGGACCGGCCGGTTGTCCGTGTCGACCATCCGCGACAGGGTCCCGTCCAGCGGCGCGCCGGTGATCACCGCCCGCTCCTCGCGCGCGCCGTGGCGCAGGCGGACCGGGACGACGCGAAACGGCTCGGCGGCCAGCACCCCGTCCTCGCGGGCGAGACTGAACAGGGCGGCGCGCGACCGGGGCTCGACGAAGCTCACCGACACATCGTGGGGGTTCGATACGTTGAAGCTGGAATCGATCATCACCTCGATCCCGTCCATCATCGACAGGGTCCCGATCAGAAGGGCGCCCGAGGCGGCGATCCCGGCCACGGTCAGGGCCGCGCGCCAGGGCCAGCGGATGATCTGGCGCAGGATCATGCGCGACTGCTGGTCCAGCACCCTCATCCGGGTGATCCACGCGCCCGCGACCTTGGAATAGTCAGGCGGCGGCGCGGGGGTCATGGCTTCCGCCGGGTTCAGGGCCGCGGCCCGCCGCACGGCCAGGGCCGCGCCGCCCATGACCGTCAGCATCGCCACGCCGATCACGGTGGCGTAGTCGGCCGGGTCGGCCTGAAACAGCAGGAAGGGAAAGCGGTAGTATTCCATATAGAGCTCCGCCATGCCCCGGCCGAGCCATATCCCCGCCGCGCCCCCGATCAGCACCCCCGTCGCCGCTATGACGGCGACCAGTTTGAGATAGTGGCCGATGATGTCGCGGTCGCGGTAGCCGAAGGCCTTCAACAGTCCGATGCCGGCGCGCTGGACGGCGATCAGCCTTGAAACCACGACATTGACCAGGAAGGCCGCCACCAGCAGGAAGACCGGCGGCAGGACCCGGCCCATGGTCGCCAGCTGGTCGATCTCGCTGGATACGAAGGCGTCCGATATCTGGTCGGCGCGGCCATAGGCGCCCGGCGCCCCATAGGGCTCGAGAAGACGGTCCAGACGGGCGATCACCGCCGGCTCCGAAGCGTCGCGAGAGAGGCGCACCACCGCCTCGTTGAAGGCCTCGTCCTGGTTGACGGCCTGCGCCAGGGCACCCCGTCGCATCCAGAGCACGCCGAACAGGCGGTCATCGGGCACGAACTGGCCCGGGCCGATGGCGTAGACATGCTCGGGCGACAGGGCGATCCCGACCACGGTCAGGCGCCGGCGACCGCCGTAGAGGGTGGCCGGAACCGTGTCGCCGATCTCCAGCCCGTGCGCGTCGGCGAAGGCCTGGAGCACGACCGCCTCATCCCTCTGTCCCGCGACCGGCAGACGGCCGCGCACCAGATGGAGCCGATTGACCGCCGCCTCGCCCACGTCCGGCAATGACAGGACCTCGCCGGTCGCGGGGGCGCTCATCCCCTCCATGGCGAAGAGCGCCGGAACGCGGATGCGGGTCGTCGCGGCCTGGACGCCGTCGATGGCCCGGATGTCGGCGATCAGACGCTGGGGCGCGCGCACAGTCGGGGCCCACAGGTCCGCGAACAGATAGCGCTCATAGTAGGCCCGTCGGGTCTCCTGCAGCGAACTCAGCATTCCGGCGGCGAGCAGATGGACGGCGACGCCCCCCGCGATGACGAAGGCGATCGCGAGCGCCTGGGTCTTCATGCCCCAGAGCTCCCGCACCAGCTTGCGGTCCAGCGCCCCCATCCAGGCCGGAAGACGGTTCACCAGGAGATCTCCCCGGGCGCCCGCTTGTCGGCGTTCTCGCGAACCTCGCGCACCCGCCCGTCGGCGAAGATCACCACGCGGTCGGCGATGGCGGCGATGGCGGCGTTGTGCGTGATCAGCAGGGTCGTGGCGCCGAGGGTGTCGTTGACCGTCTTGAGCGCCTCCAGCACCAGAATCCCGGTCGCCGAATCCAGCGCGCCCGTCGGCTCGTCGCAAAGCAGCACGGACGGCTGTTTGGCCACGGCGCGGGCGATGGCCACGCGCTGCTGCTCGCCGCCGGACAGCTGGGCCGGAAAGTGATCCAGACGGTTCTCAAGACCGACCATGGCTAGGGCCTGTTCCGGGCTCAGGGGAGCCTCGGCGATCTCGGTGACGAGGGCCACGTTCTCGCGCGCCGTCAGGCTCGGCATCAGGTTGTAGAACTGGAAGACGAAGCCGATGTGCCGGCGGCGATATTCGGTCAACTGGTGCTGGTTCGCCCGGCTGATGTCCTCGCCGCGGAACAGAACCTCGCCCTCGGTCGGGATGTCCAGCCCGCCGAGGATGTTGAGAAACGTCGACTTGCCGCTGCCGGACGCGCCCAGCACCACGACCAGTTCGCCGTCGGGCAGATCGAGATCCACGCCGCGCAGGGCGTGAACCGCCGCGGCGCCGGCCCCATAGACCCGGGTCACGCCGCGGGCGCGAAAGCACAGCGGGTGCGGCGGCGCCCGTTTATCCTCGGAGCCTGTCATCGGCCGGGCGGGCGCCCTGGGTCGCCCGGCGCGTGTGATTGTCTCGTCCATTGTGGCATGAGGGCAGGATCCGGGCTGGTTCTCGCAATATGCCAGCGAACGAACCCTCGACCCGTGATCTGGATCAAGCCGTGCTGGGAACCGGCCCGGCCGGCGAGCGTCAAGGACCGTTCCAGACCGTCCGCCGCCGCCTCACGATCCGGCGGGCGGCGACCCTACGTCAAAATCGGTCGTATCCGGCCGGCGTTCAAAAAAGAACATATTGGCAACCAGAACAAACCATGCACATAGTGCCGCTCACAAAGGGAGTGGGTCACGGTCATCGGACCGAAGGCGGGCCTCTCCTCCAGAGTACCCAGCGGGAATCATGGCAAGGGAGAGCGGCAAGGTGGCGGCACAGGCGAATCTGAAATTGGTGACCCGGGACGACGGCGATAAACAGCGGGCTCTGGAGGCGGCGATCGCCCAGATCGACCGCGCCTTCGGCAAGGGCTCGGTGATGAAGCTCGGCAAGGGCGGGGTGGTGGCGGAGATTCCGTCCGTCTCGACCGGCTCCCTGGGCCTCGACATGGCGCTCGGCATCGGCGGCCTGCCGCGCGGCCGGGTGATCGAGGTTTTCGGGCCGGAAAGCTCGGGCAAGACGACGCTCGCCCTGCACACCGTGGCCGAGATCCAGAAGGCCGGCGGCACCGCCGCCTTCGTCGACGCCGAACACGCGCTCGACCCGGGCTACGCCCAAAAGCTGGGCGTCAACCTCGACGACCTGCTGGTGTCCCAGCCCGATACGGGCGAGCAGGCGCTCGAGATCGTCGACACCCTGGTCCGCTCGGGCGCCGTGGACATCGTGGTGGTCGACTCCGTCGCCGCCCTGACGCCGCGCGCCGAGATCGAGGGCGAGATGGGCGACAGCCTGCCCGGCCTGCAGGCCCGTCTGATGAGCCAGGCCCTGCGCAAGCTGACCGCCTCGATCAACAAGTCGCAGTGCATCGTCCTGTTCATCAACCAGATCCGTCACAAGATCGGCGTCATGTACGGCTCGCCCGAGACGACGACGGGCGGCAATGCGCTGAAATTCTACGCCTCGGTCCGCCTCGACATCCGCCGCACCGGCGCGATCAAGGACCGCGACGAGGTCGTCGGCAACACCACCCGCGTGAAGGTGGTCAAGAACAAGGTCGCCCCGCCGTTCCGCGAGGTCATCTTCGACATCATGTACGGCGAAGGCATCTCCAAGCTCGGCGAGATCATCGACCTGGGCGTCAAGGCCGGCATCGTCGAGAAGTCCGGCAGCTGGTTCTCCTACGACAGCCAGCGCATCGGCCAGGGCCGCGAGAACGTGCGCGCCTTCCTCAAGGCCAATCCCGACATCGCCGACTCGATCGAAAAGGCCGTGCGCGCCTCGACCACCAAGATCGCCGAGGAACTGCTGGGCACGCCCGAGCCGGACGAGGGCCAGGACCTGGAGGGGTAGGGCCGGCCATTCCTCCCTTTCAGGGAAGGGGGACCGTCGGAACGACGGTGGAGGGGCGTGTCCTTCGCACCGAGCCTGCGGTCAGACCCCTCCACCACGCTGCGCGTGGTCCCGTCGGCGGATCGGCTCCGCCGACCCTCCTCCACCCCCTGCGGGGGAGGCATGAACCTTCTCCGGCCGGGTCCCGCGACCCGCCTCGACCCCCGCGGGGCCGGGCCGGACGGAGCGGGCCGCCTGGTCTCCACCCGGACCGGGCGGCCCTTTTTTATCGTCGAAGCCGACGGGCCAGCGCCGGACGAATCCGCAGAAAGGCGATGTACAGCCGCTCCAGCAGCCCCAGCACCATCGTGTTCCGCGCCGCGAGGCCGAACGGCCGCAACAGGGGTATGGCGCGCCACATGGCGGCGAAGGCCGCGGCGCCCGACAGCATGGCCCCGTCCTCGCGCGCATGGAACCGGGCCAGCAGTTCGGCCCGGTCGAGCGGGCAGCTTCCCTGACCGTTCGCCACGTCGGTGAAGGCGATGGCGCCGCGCCGGTCCAGCCTGCGCATCACAGCGATCTCGCGCCGGCACAGGGGGCAGTCGCCGTCAAACCAGACCTCAAGCGTGGACATGGGCGCATCCTACACCTCCGTCGGCCCTCACGCCCGGCGATGCCCGGTCGTGCGGCGATCTGTCCGGAGCCCGTCCCCGCCCTCTTGCACCGGCCCGCCACCCGCGCGAACGTCACACCCAAGGGAGCCCGCTATGACCGACGTCGCCAGCACCGTGACCCTGGCCCGCACCGCTCTCTACGCCGGCCTGCTGGCCGGGGCGCTCGACATCAGCGCCGCCATCATCACCAATCTTCAGGTTCCCGCCCGGGTCGTGCTGCAGTCCGTCGCCGGCGGCTGGCTCGGTCCGGCGGCGTATCGCGGCGGCTGGCCCACGGCCTGGCTCGGTCTGGCCTCCCATTTCGCCCTCATGCTGGTCATCGCCGTCATCTTCATCGCCGCCGCCGCCGCCTTCCCTGCGCTGCGCCGCTTCTGGTTCCCCGTCGGGGTAGCGTTCGGCGTCGCGGTCTGGCTGGCCATGACCTTCCTCGTGGTGCCGATGTCGGCCTCGACGCTGACGCCGCCCGCCGACCTGATGACCGCGCTGAAACCCGTCGCGGTCCATATCCTGGCCGTGGGCCTGCCCATCGCCTGGGTGGCGCGCCGCATGCTCGGCGCCGGCTGAGCCGTCACCATCACGGGCGGGTGATGCATTGGGGCTGAAACCCCTATATGACGCCCGTTCCCCGTTTCTCCCCCGACCGAACGCGCACCGTCATGTCCAGCCTCAAACAGATCCGCTCGACCTTCCTCGACTATTTCGCCGCCGACGGGCACGAGAAGGTCCATTCGGCCCCGCTGGTGCCGCAGAACGACCCGACCCTGCTGTTCGTCAATGCGGGCATGGTGCCGTTCAAGGACTATTTCACCGGCGCCTCGACCCCGCCCTGGCCCCGCGCCACCAGCTCGCAGAAATGCGTCCGCGCGGGCGGCAAGCACAACGATCTGGACAATGTCGGCTACACCGCCCGGCACCTGACCTTCTTCGAGATGCTGGGGAATTTCTCCTTCGGAGACTATTTCAAGGAACACGCGATCGATCGCGCCTGGAACCTGGTCACGAAGGATTTCGGCCTCGACCCGAACCGCCTGCTGGTCACCGTCTATATCGATGACGACGAGGCCGCGGCGATCTGGAAGAAGGTCACCGGCTTCAGCGACGACAAGATCATCCGCATCGCCGGCTCCGACAATTTCTGGGCCATGGGCGACAACGGCCCCTGCGGGCCCTGCACCGAGATCTTCTGGGACTACGGCGACCACGTGCCCGGCGGCCCTCCGGGTTCGCCGGATGAGGACGGCGACCGGTTCGTCGAGATCTGGAACAACGTCTTCATGCAGTTTGAGAAGGAGAACGACGAGATCGTCCGCTCCCTCCCGAAGCCCAGCGTCGACACCGGCATGGGGCTGGAGCGCATCGCCTCGGTCCTGCAGGGCAAGAATTCTGTCTTCGACACTGACCTGTTCCAGACCCTGATCGCGGCCTCGGCCGACGCCACCTCGACCGATCCCAACGGCGCCATGGCCGCCAGCCACCGGGTCATCGCCGACCACCTGCGCTCGTCGTCCTTCCTGATCGCCGACGGCGTCACCCCCTCGAACGAGGGCCGCGGCTATGTGCTGCGCCGGATCATGCGCCGGGCCATGCGTCACGCCCACCTGCTGGGCGCCGCCGACCCCCTGATGCACCGGCTGGTGCCGACCCTCGTCGCCGAGATGGGCGAGGCCTTCCCCGAGCTCAAGCGCGCCCAGGCCTTCGTCGAAGACACGCTGAAGCAGGAAGAGATCCGCTTCCGCACCACCCTCGGCCGCGGCATGGGCCTGCTGGAGGACGCCTCGCGCGACCTCGGCGAGGGCGGCGTGTTGTCGGGCCAGACCGCCTTCACCCTCTATGACACCTACGGCTTCCCGCTCGACCTGACCCAGGACGAGGCGCGCCGTCGCGGCTTCACCGTCGACACCGACGCCTTCGACGCCGCCATGAACGAACAGAAGGCCCGCAGCCGCGAGCATTGGACCGGGTCGGGCCAGACCGCCTCGACCGGCGAATGGCTGGCCCTGCGCGACCGGCTCGGCCCCACCGTCTTCACCGGCTATGACGCAGTCGAGGGCACGGGCGAGGTCCTCGCCATCGTGCGTGGCGGCGCCTCGGTCGACGAACTGGCGCCCGGCGAGACCGCCGAGGTCCTGTTCGACCAGACCCCCTTCTACGGCGAGGGCGGCGGCCAGGCCGGCGACAAGGGCGAGATCGAATGGACCGACGCGCACGGCGAGACCGGCGCGGGGACCGTCCTCGACGTCCAGAAGCATGCCGGCGACCTGTTCGCCCACCGCATCGAGGTGACCTCGGGAACCCTCGCCATCGGCGCCCGCGCCCAGCTACGCTCCAGCGCCGCCGCCCGCCTGACCACCCGCGCCAACCATTCCGCCGCCCACCTGCTGCACAAGGCCCTGGCCAATGTGCTGGGCGGCCATGTGGCCCAGAAGGGCCAGATGGTCGACGCCGAACGCCTGCGCTTCGACTTCAGCCACAACGCCCCGGTCACCGAGGACGAACTGGCCCGGATGGAGGATGAGGTGAACGCCGTCATCCGCCAGAACCTGCCCGCCGAAACGAAGATGATGGGCCCGCAGGAGGCCATCGCCGCCGGCGCCGTCGCCCTGTTCGGCGAGAAATACGGCGACGAGGTCCGGGTGCTGACGCTCGGCCGCGCCCTGACCGGCGAGGGCCCCTACTCCGTCGAACTGTGCGGCGGCACCCATGTCGCCCGCACCGGCGACATCGCCCTGTTCAAGATCGTGTCGGAGACCGGCATCGCCGCCGGCGTGCGCCGCATCGAGGCCCTGACCGGCGAGGCCGCGCGCCAGTATCTGCTGGCCCAGGCCGGGGTGGCGAAATCGCTGGCCCAGTCGTTCAAGGTCCAGGTCGCCGACGTCCCCGCCCGCGTCGAGGCCCTGGCCGCCGACCGCCGCGCGCTGGAGAAACAGGTCGCAGAGCTGAAGAAGCAGCTGGCCCTCGGCGGCGGCGGCGCCTCCGCCAACGCCGCGCCGGAGGAGATCAACGGCGTCAAGCTGATCGCCCGCGTCCTCGACGGCGTCGACGGCAAGGGCCTGCGCGGCGTGGCCGAGGACTTCCGCAAACAGGTCGGCTCGGGCGTCGTGGCCCTGGTCGGCGTGACCGAGGGCAAGGCGGCCATCACCGTCGCAGTGACCTCGGACATGGCGGGTCGCGTCAACGCCGCCGACCTCGCCCGGGTCGCTGTGATCGCCATGGGCGGTCAGGGCGCCGGCGGCAAGCCGGATTTCGCCCAGGGCGGAGCCCCGGACGGGTCGAAAGCCGAAGAGGGCCTCGCCGCGGTGCGGGCGGCGCTGGCGGGTTAGGCCTCCGGCCCCGTCTGCAGGTCCACCGCCGCCAGCTTCCAGTCGAACAGGCCGCGGCGCTCCAGGATCAGGGCGAGGTGGTCGTCCGGCTGGTCCCGGTCGGTCAGGGTGACGGCGAATTCGTTCAGGCTGCGATAGCCCCAGGACTGGTGGATGTCGTCGCCATCGGCCTCGTCCCCGGCCGGTTCGGGCGCGGGGCGGCGTGTGGGATCGGGCGCCTCGGCCGTGGTGACCATGTGCGCGACCACCTCAGGCGTGACCAGAGTGTCGACCGCCCCGGACAGGATCATCGGCGCCAGCATCATCCCGAGGCCGCCGAGACCGCTGTCGGTCACGCGCGGATCGCGGCTCATGCGCGCCATCAGTTCAGCGTTGAGCTCGGACTTCAGGCTTTCGCGCAGCGACGGAAAGTCGACCAGCGTCTCGATCCTGTCCTCATCCCCGGCCTTGGCCGCGCGGATCAGGGCCTGCGCCGCCAGCACTGGCGCGGCGGCCCAGGCGATTCCGAACAGGGCCAGGGCCCCGACGGCGACGCCGACGATCAGTGATCTGTTCATGCAACCCTCTGGCGTCGTAACGCCTCCCTACCGCTACGGTTGCCCGAGTCGCGCAGGGCCGCCAAGGGTGCAAGGGATCAACCGCCGTTCTTGCCGCTCCCGCGGACCGTCGGAGCAGGCGGGGCGGCGGCCGCCGGCGCGACGCCATCGGGCAGACCGATATGGACCAGCTTCCACTCGAACGGCCCCTTGCGCTCGAAGGTGAAGACCGTCTCGGACCCGCCCTCGTCAGCGACGCTCATCCGGGCGCGGTTCATGCCCCAGTAGACCGGCTTCGGCATCGGACCGCCGGTGTCGGCGTTGTCCGGCGAAGGCAAGCCGCCTTCGACGCGCTGCGAGGCGTACCGCCCCTCGCCGCGGGTCAGGGCCGCAATGGCCGCGGGGGTCAGATAGGCGTCGACGTCCGGCGCGGGAGCCGCCGTCGCCTGTTCGATCTGGCGTCGGACGGCGCCGATGGGGTCTTCCATGAAGGACGGCGCCGGAGCCGAAGCGGCCGGATCGCCGTCGAGTTGCGGCCGCAGGGACTGGCGGACGGCGGCATAGTCGATCAGTCGTGAAAGCCCGGCGACGTCGCTGGCCTCGGCCGCCGAACGGATGCCGAAGAATGCGACAGCCGGGGCGGCGAAGAAGACGAACACCGCCATCAATACGGCGAACAGGATCAGCTTGCCGAACAGCCCCCCGCCCCCGCGCCGGCGCGTCTGCTTCCGGGCCCATACCGGCTGATGGTGCTCTTCGGTTGGCGCGTTCAAGGCCGTCCTCCCTCGTGAGAGGACATCATGCACGAACCCGTCGCGGGCTCAAACGAAAGGCCCGCCGGACGCGAGTCCGGCGGGCCTCCCTTGGTTTGGCCGCGGTCAGAGGGCTCCGCCTTCTCGACCCGACGCGGCCTCGCGCTTCGCGCATCCCGTGCGCTCAAGCAGCGAGCGACCGCGTCGCTGGCGTTAGCGCCCTTCTAGGATGCCTTCATCGCCGCGGTCAGGTTCTCGGCCACCTTGTCGAGGAAGCCCTCGGTGGTCAGCCAGCCCTGCTGATCGCCGACGAGCAGCGCCAGGTCCTTGGTCATGTAGCCGGCCTCGACGGTCTCGACGACGACGCGCTCCAGCGTATCGGCGAAGGTGGCCAGCTCGGCGTTGCCGTCCAGCTTGGCCCGGTGCGAGAAGCCGCGGGTCCAGGCGTAGATCGAGGCGATGGAGTTGGTCGAGGTCGCCTCGCCCTTCTGGTGCTGGCGGTAGTGGCGGGTGACGGTGCCGTGCGCCGCTTCCGACTCCAGGATCTTGCCGTCCGGCGTCATCAGCACCGAGGTCATCAGCCCCAGCGAGCCGAAGCCCTGCGCCACCACGTCGGACTGGACGTCGCCGTCGTAGTTCTTGCAGGCCCAGACGAAGCCGCCCGACCACTTGATGGCCGCGGCCACCATGTCGTCGATCAGGCGGTGCTCATAGGTCAGGCCGGCGGCCTTGAACTTGTCGGCGAATTCCTTGTCGAAGACGTCCTGGAAGATGTCCTTGAAGCGACCGTCATAGGCTTTGAGGATGGTGTTCTTGGTCGACAGATAGACCGGGAAGTTGCGGCCCAGACCGAAGGCGAAGCTGGCGCGGGCGAACTCGGTGATCGAGTCATCGAGGTTGTACATGCCCATGGCCACGCCGGCCGAGGGGAACTGGAACACCTCGTGCTCAATGACCTTCCCGTCGTCGCCGGTGAAGGTCATCATCAGCTTGCCGGGGCCGGGGACGAGGAAGTCCGTGGCCTTGTACTGGTCGCCGAAGGCGTGACGGCCGACGACGATCGGCTGGGTCCAGCCGGGCACCAGACGCGGCACGTTCGAGCAGATGATCGGCTCGCGGAAGACCACGCCGCCGAGGATGTTGCGGATCGTGCCGTTCGGCGACTTCCACATCTTCTTGAGGCCGAACTCCTTCACCCGCGCCTCGTCGGGGGTGATGGTGGCGCATTTCACGCCCACGCCGTGCTTCTGGATCGCCTTGGCCGCGTCGATCGTCACCTGGTCGTCGGTGGCGTCGCGGTGCTCCATGCCCAGGTCGTAGTAGTCGAGCTCGACGTCCAGGAAGGGGAAGACCAGCTTGTCCTTGATCATCTGCCAGATGATGCGGGTCATCTCGTCGCCGTCGATGTCCACGATGGGATTGGCGACCTTGATCTTGGCCATGCGGTGTTCGCCTCTGTCTGGAAGGGGGAGTGTGGCGGGCGGTATAGCGGGGCGCGCGGGCTGGCGCAAAGGGCACGGTCGGGCCGGTTAACCCTCATTTCGCAAAGGCTTCTGCGGCCAAGCTGAACCCTATCCCGCCGGCCTCGTTTCAGCATCCTGACAAACGCCTTTCGGGTACGGGGGAATCTCTTGAGATCAGAAACCACGGCGCTGGTTCAGCGCTGGATCATCGCGTTTTCCGAGACGCCCATCCTGATCGACCACGATCTGATGCAGCGCGTGCTGAGCGAATACGACGCCCGGGTCGCGGACACCGGCAGTGCGCCGTCGGTCTCCCGTTTGACGGACTGACAAAGCGGACGCTTCCCTCGCAGATTCCGGTTATCGTTCGGAAGGGCGGCGGCCTGCGGGATCAGGGGATGGACCATGCGCAATCCTGGAAGAACTTGTCTTGCGGCCATGACGCTGGCCGCCTGCAGCCCTGCGGATCAGGCGCCGGCGGCTTCCGTCCCTGCACAGGCGACCGCGAGCGACCCTGGCGCGCCCGCCTCGGCGGCGCTTAGCGAAAGCCGCAAATTCCGCGACTGGCTGGCTGTCTGCGACAACGTCAACGACTGCGTCGCCTTCGGTCCCGCGAGCGAGGGCACGGGCTGGGTCCGGGTTGGGTCGGCCCCCGGCCCGGATGGCGCGCGGACGGTGACGGTCGGCTTCTGGCCTTCAGGCGGCGACGGCCTGACCGGCCCCATCACCTTGACCCTGGACGGTCGGCGCCACATCGCGACGCCGGTCGCCGGGGACCATGATCCCGTCAGTACAGCAGAAGTCCGCGCGGCCGACGCAGCCGCGGCCGCCTCAGATCTGGCGGGCGGACGGACCCTGACGCTGGCGGCGGGCGGCGAGACGGTCCCGATATCGTTGTCGGGCGCGGCGGCGGCCCTGCTCTGGATCGACGAACGTCAGGGACGGCTGGACACCGTGACGGCCCTCGTCCGCAAGGGACCCCGTCCCGCCACCTCCGTGCCCGGCGCGCCCGCGGCGCCGCCTGTGGTCGCCGCGCCGCCGATCGCCCAGACGGGGTTCGGCGACACTGGCCAGACCCTGCCCCCCGCGCTGGAGGATGTCCCCGCCGTCAAGGCCTGCCGGGCCGAGACCGGCGGAACCGGGTTGAGCGACGCGGTGATGTCGGCGCGGCTCGACGCCTCCACCGAACTCTGGGCGGTCCCCTGTTTCGCCGGGGCCTACAACATCGGCCACGACTGGTATCTGACCGGACCGAACGGGCGGAATCCCCGGGCCGTCAGCCTGCAGTCCGCGGACGGCGAAAGCGGCGCCGGCACGATCAACGGCGGCTACGACGCCGGCGCCCGCACCCTGACCGCCTTCTCCAAGGGGCGGGGCATCGGGGATTGCGGCACGGCCTCGACCTGGACCTGGACGGGCCGCGCCTTCGTACTCAGCGCGGAAACGGCGATGACCGAGTGCTGGGGCGTCCCGGTTGATTACTGGCCCAGCACATGGCGCACGCGGTGAACGATCCCGAAATCCTGATTGTCGGCGGGGGTCCGGCGGGGCTGACGGCGGCGACCTATCTGGCGCGGTTCCGGCGGCGGGTTCTGGTGGCGGACGGCGGCGCGCCGCGCGCCTGCTGGATTCCGGTCAGCCACAATATGCCCGGCTTTCCGCAGGGGATCACCGGCGACTCCATCCTGAAGCGAATGACCGAGCAGGCCCTGGAATACGGCGCGGTCATCGAGGCTGGGCGAATCGAAAGCCTGTCGAAGGACGCCGGCGGTTTCATCGCCCGCCTGAACGGCCGCGAGGTGCGGGTGCGGGCGGTCCTTCTGGCCACCGGCGTGATCGACCACCATCCCGACCTGCCGGGCGTCGAACGCGCCATCGAGCGCTCGCTGGTCCGCATCTGCCCGATCTGCGACGGCTATGAAGCGATCGACAAGGCGGTGGCCGTCATCGGCCAGGACGACAGGGGCCTGCGCGAGGCGGCCTTCCTGCGCACCTATTCCGACCGGGTCACCCTGATCCATATCGGTCCGCCGGAAGCCCTGGCCGCGACCGCTGAGCTCGACCGGTTGGGGATCGAACTGATCCGCGCGCCGATCGACAATGTCAGGCTGGAGGGCGACCGTGTGACCGCGCTGAGCTGGGGCGGAGCTTTTCGCACTTTTGATCTGGTCTATTCAGCGCTCGGAACCTCGCCGAACGCAGCGCTGGCCGAGGCCCTCCAAGCGCGGACGGGCGAGGACGGGCGTCTGGTCGTCGATGCCCGGCAGCAGACCAGCATTGACGGCCTGTACGCGGCCGGCGACGTGGTCCGCGGCCTGAATCAGATCGCGGTGGCCTCGGCCGAGGCGGCCGTGGCGGCGACGGCCATCCACAACGCCCTGCGCGAGGCGGACGGCTGGACGCTCGGCTGAGGCCAGACACGGCTCGACCCGAACCCCGGAAGCAGGAGACTCCGGAGTTCGGGCCACGACCCGGGGAGGGGCCGACGGTCACGGGCGGGGGAAGGGTGGTCTCCTGCGGCGGACCGGATTCTGTGGGGCGTCAGCGGGTCGTGGGCGTGAGGATACGCGACGGCGTGCGCAGACGCTGACGGGTCCGGCTGCGGCGCCAGTCCTTCAGGACCTCGGCCCAACCCCATGGGGTTTCCTTATGGGTGTGGTGCGCTTCTTCCATCCTCGCCTCCCTGGATCGAGCTTTGGTGATTTGTCAGGCGGACCAGCCGGCGGGCGACCGTCCGCTCCAGGGCGTCACGACCAGTCCGCGCGAACGGGCGTCGGACCGGCGCTTCATGCGGGCCGCCACGCCGACCATGGCGCTGAACCAACCCGATGAGTCTTCCCTGTGGGTGCTGTGGACGTTTTCCATCACGACCTCCTGTGTTGTGGTTGCGATGACGAATATCTAGGCTTGACGGCGTGGCCCCACAAACCAGATGATCGGCGCAAACCACAAGGACACCTTATGGCCGATCCGCTCGCCGGCATCCCCCTCGCCTCCATCCGGGTGTTCGAGGCCGCCGCCCGTTTGAAGAGTTTCACTCGCGCCGCCGAGGAACTGGGCATGACCCAGGCCGCCGTCAGTTGGCAGATCAAGGCGCTTGAGGGCCGGCTGGGTCAGAGCCTGTTCCGCCGCCTCCCGCGCGAGGTCCAGCCGACCGAGGGCGGAGAGCGGCTTTCGCGCGCCGCGACGGAGGCCATGACCCTGTTGCGCCGGGCCGTCAGCGACCTGACGGAGGCGGACGAGCACATCCTGTCGATCACCACCCTCGCCTCCCTGGCGGCCCAATGGCTGGCGCCGCGCCTCGGCGGATTCCAGGTCGCCAACCCGGGTCTGGCGGTGCGGCTGGACACCAATCCCAACCTGCTGGACCTCGCCCGCGAGGGGTTCGACATCGGCATCCGCTCCGGCTCCGGCGACTGGCCCGGCATGGAGAGCCAGCTGTTGATGCCCAGCGTCTTCACGCCGGTGTGCAGCCCGGCCATGGCCGAGCGGCTGAATCTGAAACAGCCCGGCGACCTGCTCGATGCGCCACGCATCGGCATGGAGAAGGAATGGGCCGCATGGTTCGCGGCGGCGGGCGTCAACGGCGGGACCCAGCCCATGAGTCGGCTGACCGCCGACTATCAGGTGCTGGAAGTCGCGGCGGCGCTCGGCGACCAGGGCGTAGCCCTCGCCTCGCCCATCCTGTTCGCGCGCGAGCTTCGCAACGGCCTGCTGGTGCGGCCCTTCACCCAGACGGTGTCGTTCCACACCGGCTACTATCTGGTCTGGCCCGAGGGACGGCGGCGCTCGCCCAAGATCGCCCGTTTCCGGGAGTGGCTGGCCGCCCAGGCCGACGCCGATCCCACGATCGTCGCCGCGCGGGGGACTTCTGGCGGGGCCGTCTAGGCCCGCATCAGCCCTTCCAGCACCGCCAGCGGCACGGAGCCGTTCAGCAGCACCCGGTCGTGGAAGGCCTTCAGATCGAAGCCCGGACGCGCCTCGGCCTCGGCCCGCAGCCGGGCGATCACGGTCTGGCCCAGCTTGTAGGAACAGGCCTGGCCGATCGAGACGCAGTAGCGATCGATCTCCTTCTCGGCCGACTCCGGCGGCTCGCCGCATTCCTCGATCATGTAGCGGATGGCCTGGTCGCGGCTCCAGCGCTTGTGGTGCAGGCCGGTGTCGACCACGAGGCGCACGGCGCGGAACAGATAGGACTGCAGGTATCCGACCCGGCCCAGCGGATTGCCCGCATAGACGTCCAGATCGTCGGCGGCGACGCGCTCGGCGTACAGGGCCCAACCCTCGTTGAAGGCCGAATTGCCGGCGACGCGGCGATAGATCGGCAGGCTGCCGGCCTCGCGCGCGACTGTGATCTGGAAATGGTGGCCCGGCGAGGCCTCGTGATAGGTCAGGGTCGGCAGACCCCATTTCGGCCAGTTCGCCGTGTTCGACAGATTGATGTAATAGGCGCCCGGCCGGGTCCCATCGAGCGAGGCGGCCTGGTAGTAGCCGCCCGGCGCGCCCAGCTCGATCGACGGCGGCACCCGGCGGATTTCGACCTTCGCGCCCGGCAGGGTGTTGAACACCCGCGGCAGCATCGGCTCCAGCTCGGCCATCTGCCGGTTCAGGGATTCGATCAGCTCGACCTTGGCCTCGTCCGTGTTGGGCCAGAGATGCTGCGGGTCCTCGCTGAGGGTCTTGATCCGGGCGCCGACCGAACCCTCGGTCATGCCCATTCGCTTGAGGATCGTATCGATCTCGGCCTGGATGGAGGCGACCTGCTGCAGGCCGATGTCGTGGATGTCCTGGGCGCTGTAGTCCGTGGTGGTGAAGGCGCGAAGGGCGAGGGCGTAGGCCTTGTCGCCCTGCGGCAGTTTCCAGGCCCCGGCGTCTTCGGTCGCATTCGGGCGCTGGGCCTCGAAGACGGCGATCTGGCGGCTCAGGGCCGGCTTGATCTCGGCGTCGATCACACTGGCGGCCTGGGCGCCCCAATCGCCCATCATATTGCGCTCGTCCGTCTTGCGGATCAGCGCCTGGAGCATGGCCATGTCATAGGCCGGCGTATCGCGCAGCGTCCGCAACTGGGTCAGGGTCTTGTCCATCAGGAAGCTGGGCAGCATGACGCCGAGCGCGGCGTCGGCCGCGATCCTTTCGCTCTCCTGATCCAGCAGCCGGGCGAAGGCTGACAGCCGCGAGATAAAGGCCTCGGCGTCGGCCTCGGTCTCAAGCCGGTGCTGGTTGGCCATGAAGTCCGGTACGGAGAAATAGGCCCCGGACCGCTGGGTCACGACATAGGGCCCGCCCCCGCCGTAGGGGATGTCCGCCGCGCGGGCCGCGCCCTCGGCGGTGAAGCGATAGACGGCCAGCGAGACCCGGGCCTGATCCGACAGGCCCTCATCCGACACGGTCTGGATTTCGGCCCAGCGGGCGCGGGCGCGGACGCGGTCGGCCTCCGCGTCCGCGATCCCGGCCTGACGCAGTTGACCCGAAAGAGCGGCCCGTGCGCCCCTGTCGAGACCGAGGTTGGTCGCATACTCCGGCGACAGGTCGACATTCTCCTCGAACCAGCGCGTCAGCATGGCGTCCAGCCGCGCGTCGGCAGGCGACATCGCCGGTGTCTGGGCCATGACGGGCAGGGCCGCCATCAGGCCGAGGCCGGCGGAAGACAGCATCAGGCGGCGGCGGTCGATCATGCTCAGGCTCCGGGTCTTATGAAGCCATCGCCGCGCGGACGCGCCGCTCGAGGATGGTCAGGGGAATGTTGCCGCCGTCGATCACCGCGGCGTGGAAGCGTTTCAGGTCAAAGCCCGGCCGGTCCTTCAGACTGCCTCGCAGGGCGGTGATGAAGGTTTCGCCGATCTTGTAGCTGCACGCCTGCCCGGGCGCGACGCAATAGCGTTCGACCTCGGCCTCGTTGGGATCGCCGACGTTCTCGGTGAAATACTGGATGGCCCGCTCGCGGCTCCAGTCCTGGGCGTGCAGGCCCGTGTCGACCACCAGACGGCAGGCCCTGAACAGGAAGCTCTCCAGATAGCCGATGCGACCGAAGGGGTCGCCGTCATAGACACCCAGCTCATCGGCCAGACGCTCTGAATACAGGCCCCAGCCCTCGCCATAGGCCGAAAAGCCGCCGACCCGCCGGTAGATCGGCAGTTCGCCCGCCTCGCGCGCCAGGGCGCCCTGGAACAGATGGCCCGGCGCCGCCTCGTGATAGGTCAGGGTCTTCAGCGTCCAGCGCGGCCACTCCGCCGTGTCACGCAGGTTGATGTAGTAGATTCCGGGCCGCGACCCATCCAGACTGCCGCCCTGGGCGTAGCCGCCCGGCGCGCCGGCCTCGATCGCCGGCGGCACGCGGCGCACCAGAAAGTCATTGCGCGGAATGCGCGGGAAGACCTCGGGCATGCGGGCGCGGATGCTGGCCATCTCCGCATTGACAAAGGCCAGCAGTTCCTCGCGCCCGGCGTCGGTGTTGGCGAAGCGGAAGCGCGCCTCGGTGCGCAGGCCGGCCAGCCGTTCGGCGACCGTCCCCTGCGTATAGCCCTCGCCCTTCAGCAGAAGGTCGATCTGGTTCTGAAGGTCGGCGACCTGTTCCAGACCGATGCGGTGAATGTCCGCGGGCGAATAGTCGGTGGTGGTGAAATTGCGCAGGTTGAGGGCGTAATAGGCCTCGCCGTCCGGAACGCGCAGGACCCCGGCCTGATGGCTGGAGCGGAGCCGCAAGGCCTCGACCGCGGCGATCTGACGGGTCAGCGCATCCCGTACCCGACCGTCGAACATTCGGGCGGCGCCTTCGCCGAAATTCGGCAGACCCTTCTCGGTCGACCGGCGCACAAGCGACCGGATCATGGCCTGCTCTTCGCCCGGCTGGTCGCGCAGCGCGGTCAGTTGGAGCCTTGTCTTGTCCAGTACGAAGTCGGGCGCGATCACGCCCATCTCGGCATTGGCCAGCATCCGCTCCGTGTCCTGATCGAGCGCGGTCGGAAAGGCATCGAGACGGTTCAGGAAGGCGACCACGTCCTCCTCGGTCTCGATCGGATGGGTGCTGTCCAGGAAGTCCGGTACGGTCGCATAGGCGCCGCCCAGCTGTGACACGCCATAGGGTGTCTGCCGCCAGCCGTCCGGCGTGTGCCAGGGAAAGCGGGCGTAGCCGACGGCCAGCTCGCGCTGGAACAGGGCGATGTCGAAGCTCAGCCGTCCTTCCGGCGAGAGGGCCTCGGCGCTTATGGCCCGCAGCCGGTCCAGCCGTTCGCGGTTGCGCGGGACTTCCGCCTGGAAGGCGGCGACCGAGCGGTCGTTCAGCCGGCCCCTCTGCGCCGCGCGCGCGCCGACGTCGAGCCCGAGAGACGTTGCGCTTTCAGGACTGCGATTCAGACCGTCCTCAAACTGGCCCTGCAGCAGGGCGTCCAGCCGGTCGTCCTCGAACGCCGGGGTCTGTGCGACGGCGGGCAGCGCCGCCGTCAGGCCGAGGCCCGCGGAGGACAGCATCAGGCGACGGCGGTCGAGCATGGAATATCCTCTGGCTGCGAAGTCGGTCCTCCGACCCGGCGCGGCGAGCGGAGGACCGGGTTTCGTCTCAGGTCCGCTGGGCCGCGATCCAGTCGGTCATGATCTTGTCGAGCACGGTCAGCGGCACGCCGCCCGCGTTCATGCCCGCGTCGTGGAAGGCCTTGATGTCGAACCGGTCGCCGAGGGCGGCCTGGGCCCGGGCGCGCAGTTCGATCCATTTGTTGTGGCCGACCTTGTAGCTGGAAGCCTGACCCGGCCAGACGCAGTAGCGCTCGACCTCGGTGGTGACGGCGGTTTCGGAGTCGCCCAGGGTCTCGACCATGTAGCGGATCGTCTGTTCGCGGCTCCAGCGCTTGTGGTGCAGGCCGGAGTCGGCGACCAGCCGCGTGGCGCGGAACAGCAGCGACTGCAGATAGCCGATCTGGCCGATCGGATTGTCGGCATAGACGCCCATCTCATCGGCCAGTTGCTCGGCGTAGAGGCCCCAGCCCTCGGAATAGGCCGAGAAGCCCAGCACCTTCATGAGCAGAGGACGGTCGGCCTGTTCCTGCTGCAGGGCGATCTGGTGGTGATGGCCCGGCGACGCCTCGTGATAGGTCAGGGTCGGCAGCTGCATGCGCGGCCATTCGGCCGTGTCGCGCAGGTTGATGTAATAGGCGCCGGGCCGGGAACCGTCGAGCGCCGGCGAGTTGTAGTAACCGCCCGGCGCGCCCGCCTCGATGAAGGTCGGCACGCGGCGGATTTCGACCGGGGCGGCCGGGATGCGGCCGAAATACTGCGGCAGCCGCGTCGCCATATCGGCCATCTGGGCGTTGAGGTCGGCCAGCAACTGCTCCTTGCCCGCGTCGGTGTTGGGATAGAGCTGGCTCGGGTCCTTGCCGAGGGCGGAGATGCGCTCGCCGACGGTTCCCTGGGTCAGGCCCTGGGCCTTGAGCAGGACATCGGCGCGGGCCGAAAGCTCGGCTACCTGTTGCAGGCCAAGGTCGTGGATTTCGGCGCCCGACAGGGTCGAGGTCGTGTAGCTGCGGATGCCCCAGTCGTAATAGGCCTCGCCGTCCGGCAGACGCCAGACTCCGGCGTCATGGACAGCGTCGGCGCGGCGGGCGCGCATGGCCTCGGCCTGGCGGCGCAGGGCTGGATAGACCTCGCCCTCGACGATCCGCTGGGCCCGGGCGCCCCAGTCGCCGGCCAGGTTCTTCTCGGCCGTCCGGCGCACGACGGAGGTGGTCAGAACCGACTGGCCCGCGGGGGTGTCGTAGAGGTTGGCGAGTTGCAGCAGGGTCTTGTCGATGATGAAGTCGGGCGGCACGGCGCCGGCCGCGAAATCGGCCTGCATCCGCGCCGTTTCCTGATCCAGCGCGGTCGGGAAGGCGGCGACGCGCGACAGATAGGCCTCGGCGTCCTCGGCGGTCTCGATCGCGTGCTGGGTGTCGAGGAAGTCCGGCAGGCTCTGGTACGAGCCGGTCAGCTGCGAGATCGTATAGGGCGCGCCGTTGCCGTACGGGAACCGTTCGCCCATGATCTGGGTCTCGCCGAAGAAGCGCAGGGCGTCGTAGTAGACGCCTTCGGTCACTGGCAGGGCCGCTCGATCGATGGCCCGGAGCTGATCCATCTGGCCGTGGAAGACCACGCGATCGGCGTCGATCTTGGCCTGGGAGCGGTCGTCGAGGCGCGACTTCATCGCCGCCATCGGCCCCTTGTCCATGCCCAGCGACGTCAGGGTCTCAGGCGACTCCAGCAGGAAACTCTGGACGATCGCGTCCATCAGGGCGGTCAGGGCGGCGGAGGCGGAGGCGGCCGCGGCAGGCGTTTGCGCCAGGGCCTGGCCGCAGGCGGCGAGGCCCGCTCCCGCAGCGGCGGTGAACAGCAGGCGGCGGCGATCGATCATCATGGCGGCAGGCTCCGTGGCGCGAGGCGCCAGAGGATGGCGCCCGATGCGGATTGGCAAGTTACCGATGGTTCAGCTTGCGTGCAGTTCCTGCTTCACGCGTTCGGCCAGGGTCTTGATGTCCAGCGGCTTGGGCAGGAAGGAGACCCCGACCTCGTCCTGCAGCAGGTCCGAGAAGTCGCTTTCGGCGTAGCCGGAGATGAACAGGACCGGCGCATCGCCGAGGTATTGCCGGGCCTTCTTGAGCAGGGCCGGGCCGTCGAGACCGGGCATGATGACGTCGGAGATCATCATGTCGATGGTCCCGGCATGTTCCTCGGCGAGGATCAGCGCTTCCTCGCCGTCGGCGGCCTCGATCACCTCATAGCCGCGCTGACGCAGCAGGCGGGCGGCGATGCCGCGCACGGCGGCCTCGTCCTCGACGAACAGGATGCGGCCGGCGCCGGACAGGTCACGCGGCGCCTTGGCGACCTTCTCGACCACCGGCGTCTCGGCCAGCTCGGCCTCGGCGGCTTCGGGCAGGAAGATGCGGAACACGGCGCCGCCGGCCGGGGCGTTCGACACATTGATGTGGCCCCCCGCCTGTTCGACGATGCCATAGACGGTGGCCAGGCCCATGCCTGTGCCCTCGTTCACCGCCTTGGTGGTGAAGAAGGGTTCGAAGATCTTGTCGAGGAGCTCCGGCGGAACCCCGGGGCCGGAATCGCTGACCTCGATCAGGGCCACGGCGGCCGTGGAGGCCGCGCTCCAGCCCAGAAGCCGGGCCTCGTCGGCGGTCAGGCGAGCGGTGCGGATGGTCACCACGCCGGCGCCCGGCTCGACCACGCCGCGCATGGCGTCGCGGGCGTTGACGGCGAGGTTCATCACCGCCGTCTCGAGCTGGCTCTTGTCGGCCAACACCACCGGCAGGTCGCGGCCGTAGTCGGTCTCGAGCCGCACATCCTCGCGCAGCAGGCGGCGCAGCAGGACGGCGAACTCGCCGACCAGCTCGCCCAGATCCAGCCGCTCGCGCCGCACCGTCGACTTGCGCGAGAAGGCCAGCAGCTTGCGCACCAGATCGGCGGCGCGGATGGCGGTCTGACGGATTTCGTTGAGCCCCTCATACGAAGGGTCGCCGACCGGATGCCGTTCCAGCAGGCCGGACAGCTGCAGCTGGATCGCGGTCAGCAGGTTGTTGAAGTCGTGCGCCACGCCGCCGGCCAGCTGACCCACGGCCTGCATCTTCTGGGCCTGCGAGAGCTGCAGCTCCATCGACTTCTGGGCCGAGACGTCGAACAGCCAGATGCGGCGGCGGTCGCCTTCAGGGGCGACATAGAGGTGGAGCATGCGGTCGGGAAAGGCGCGGGCGACCAGTTCGATCGGGCCGGAAGAACCGGCGTCCAGCTTCAACCGCGCCTCGGCCACGCCCGCCGGATCGAACAGATGGCCGAAGGCGGCGTCGCGGGCCGCGGCCGGACCGGTCAGGACTGACAGGGCCGCGTTGGGCTCTTCGACCTTGCCGGAGAACAGATCCTGGGCGTCGATCACCGCCGAGCCGAAGGGCGCGCCGGCGGCCATGGCGCGGCTCTCGACGGCGTTGGAGGTCGCGGCATGGCGCGGCGAGACAGCGGCCCCCACGGGCAGCACGGCCTCCGGTGCGGCACGGACGAGAAACCGCCCCTCCCCGGCCTGACCGATCAGGACTTCCTGCTCGCGGTCGCCGATGACCACGATGGCGCGGCCCTGTTCGCCGGCGCGGGCCTGGGCGAAGGCCATGTAGAGGGCCGAGGCCGACTTCCCTTTCGGCAGGGCGACCGTGGCGCCGTTGGCCTCCGCCCAGGCGCCGTTGAAGGCCAGCACCTGGCCGGTCGACCAGACCAGCGCCGCCGGCTCGGCCATGGCGTCCAGCAGTTCGACCGTGGCGTCGCCGATCGGCTTGCGTGTCTCGCTGCGGGCGAAGGCGAACAGGCCGATCAGGGCCACGGCGCCGACGGTGAAGATCAGCACCAGCCCCGGCGCGCTCGTCGGATCGGCGCGGAACGCCGGATAGGCCAGGGCTCCGACCGCGACCACGAAGCCGACCGCCATCACGATCAGCAGCGGATCGAAGGGTCGGCCCCTGGTGGAGGTCACAGCGGTTGCGGTCATGGCGCCTCAGCCCGAATCAGCACGGGAAGCATGCGCCATAGTGTTCCGTATGCGCCCGGCGCGCGAATCCAGGATTCCGGGGCGGAAGCGAGCCAAACCTAGTCGTCGTCCCCGAAGACGTCGTCATGCGACACCGTCCGCCGGCGCCTGATCCTCGGGTAGTCAGGCGTCGTTCCCGAGACGAAACTCAGGGCGTCCCAGGACACGCGCCAGATCCGGAAAAGGCCGAGGGCGGACAGGACGCCGCCGATCATCAGGCCGACGACATAGAAGCCGAGGAAGAGCGAATCCAGGGGAGACAGCCGCCGATACCCGCGCCGCTCAGCCAGCCACCAGTCGGGAACCTCGGGCTTGACCTCGCCGTAGAGCCAGGCCACGCCCGCGCTCCAGACGACGAACAGGGCGAGCCAGCAGAGCGATGCGCCGACGGCGCGCCATATCCACGGTTTGGGCCAGCCGTTCATCCCGCCAGCCTAGCCGATGGCGTCGCGAAGGCGAACGGATGGATTCCCGCGTGTCAGGCGGCCTTGCGCTGCTCGGCCTTCAGGTCGCGCGCGGCGTTGATGCGGGCCTCGGCGATGGAGTCGGCGATCTGGTGGGTCGGGCGCTTCTCGGCTTCCGAACGCTCCAGCACCTCCGCCAGCGTGTCCATCAGGCGCGACAGCTTGGTCTCGACCCAGGCCGGGTCATAGGCGCCGCCGGTCTGGCGAGCCGTCAGTTCCGAGGCGACGTTGATGATGCCGCCGCCGTTGACGACATAGTCGGGGGCGTAGAGCACGCCGCGCTCGAACAGGATCTGGCCGATGTCCGGCGTGGCCAGCTGGTTGTTGGCGGCGCCGACCACGGCCTTGACCGTCAGCCGGTCCAGCGTCTGCGGGTTCAGCGTCGCCCCGAGGGCGCAGGGGGCGTAGATGTCGGCCTTGACGTCATAGATGGCGTCCGGGGCCACGATTTCCGCGTTGGTGCGGGCGGCGACCTCGGCCAGCAGGGCCGTGTTGACGTCCGTCATGATCAGCTTCGCGCCGGCCGCGTACAGCTTGTCCGCCAGATAGCCGCCGACGTGGCCGATGCCCTGCACCGAGACGGTCAGGCCGGTCAGGTCGTCCTGCTTCCACAGTCGACGGGCGACGGTGAGGGTCGAGCGGAAAACGCCCTCGGCGGTGACGGGGCTGGGATCGCCCGAGGCCTCGGGACCGTCGTTCAGACCCAGCACATAGGGGGTGACCTTGCGGGCCTCGGCGATGTCGGAGACCGACACGCCGACGTCTTCCGCCGCATAGTAGATGCCGCCGAGGGTATCGACCGCACGACCGAAGGCGCGGAAAAGCTCGGGGGTCTTCTGGGTGCGGGAGTCGCCGATGATGACCGACTTTCCGCCGCCCATCTCCAGATCCGCGACGGCGTTCTTGTAGCTCATGCCGCGCGACAGGCGCAGGACGTC
Organism: Brevundimonas denitrificans; assembly: GCF_030160755.1. Lineage (GTDB taxonomy): Bacteria > Pseudomonadota > Alphaproteobacteria > Caulobacterales > Caulobacteraceae > Brevundimonas > Brevundimonas denitrificans. The sequence goes on from NZ_BSOY01000015.1 coordinate 34,762, forward strand.
CTCAAGAGCTTCGGCGCTGGAGGCGTAGTTCCACATCCGGGTGCCGCCGACGGCCGGGCCGCGCGCGGTTGAGTGAACAGCGATAATGGCGCGGAGGCCGGTCTTTTCATCAAAGACCGCGTGCACGCCTTCGTGGTTCGCGAAGGACGGGGAATCAAACAGCGTCATGCTCACTTGGGCGTCTCCCGGGGTATTTTTTGTTTGGGCGGCTGATACGCCGGGACGCTTAACAGGGCAAGCATGGCGGTTTCGCGACGAGGAATGGCCGGTGGCCACTAGCCGCTTCTTCCCTGTCGAAGCGCCGGCAGCACCGCCCCGGCTCCCGACGGCAGCGGCGCCGCGGGGTCGCGCAGCCAGGCCTCGACGTCGCGGTACATGACCTCGGCCTGCAGGTCGCGGTTCAGGATGTGCCAGCCGTCGGGATAGAAGCCGGTGCGAAAACCGGGCCGGTCCCCTGCCCGCTCCAGCGCGCGGCGCATCGGGTCCGGCCGGATGACATTGTCGTTCGCTCCGTACAGCAGCAGGGTCGGGACGCGTATGTCGCCAAGGCGGAGTGACGCCGTCTCCATCAGATCGACCAGGCCGTGCAGGGCGTCGAACCGGGTCGAGATGAGGCTGTTCGGGTCGCGATAGTTGCGAAACAGCTCCATGCGGTTGTCGGAGGCCGGAAGCGCCCGGACCGCCCATTCGGGCGCATCGACGGCGCGGTCGCCCATGGCGCGGGCGGCGATCCACAGGCCGGCGGAATTCACCGGCCCCTGCGCCGACCAGCCCCAGACGGCCGGGGCCAGAAGGACGACGCGGTCTGCCTCCGGCGGCCGGTTCGAGCCGAAGGCGGCGACGGCCACCGCCCCGCCCATGCTCTCCCCCGCAACCGCAATGACGGCGCGCGGATGGCGGGCGCGGGCGAGGGCGACGGCGGTGCGCAGATCCCCGGCCATGCGCGCCTCTCCGGCCCAGACGCCGCGGCCCGGTGCCTCGCCGAAGCCCCGCTGGTCGATGGCCCAGGTCTCTATGCCCCGCTCGGCCCACCAGGGCCCCGCCAACCGAAAGGCGGCGCGCGAGTCGTTCATCCCGTGCAGGGTGACGATGACGGCCCAGGGTTCGCCGCTGTCCGGCGCCCAGCGCGCCAGCGGCAGACGGGCGCCGTCGTCCATGACGAGCGCCTGCGCTTCCAGAGCCGGTCCGGCGAATCCGGGGGGCGGGACCATCGGCGGCTGGATGGCCGGCGTGGCGCAGGCGGCCAGTGCAAGCAGGGCGAGGAGGAGGCCGAGGGCGCGGATCATGGCGTCAGGATGCCACGCACCCGCTCGCGCAGGTAGGGCAGGACCTCTTGCTCGAACCAGGGGTTCTTTCTCAGCCAGGCGGTATTGCGCCACGACGGATGCGGCAGGGGCAGGATCGAGGGGGCGCAGTCGCGCCAGGCCCGCACGGTTTCGGTCATGTTCGCCTTCGCCCGCTCGCCCAGGGCCCAGACCTGGGCGTAGCCGCCGACCAGCAGGGTCAGTTCGACCTCGGGCAGGCCCGCCAGCAGTTGCGGCCGCCACAGTTCCGCGCAGCGCCGCGGCGGCGGATAGTCCCCGCCCTTCGGCGCTGTGCCGGGATAGCAGAAGGCCTGGGCCGCCACGCCGATGCGCCGGTCGGCGTAGAAGGTCTCACAGTCCACGCCCAGCCAGTCGCGCAGGCGGTCGCCTGAGGGATCGGTGAACGGCAGGCCGCTCTCATGCACGCGCCGGCCCGGGGCCTGGCCGCAGATCAGCAGCCGGGTCTCCGGAAAGACGCGGACCACCGGGCGCGGCGTATGCGGAAGCTGGCCTAGACAGGCCCGGCAGGCGCGGATGTCGTCCAGAACGGCCTGAAGGCCCTCCGCCGGATCAGGCGAAGTCGTCATCGTCCTCGACGACGGGCGGCAGGGCGGCGAGCGCCGCGGCGGTCTCGGCCTCGGTCGGCAGGCGCAGGCGGATGACGCCCTTGAAGGCGTTGGGATCGATCGCCTTGCCCTTCTTGGTGATCGTCAGCTTGCCCTGACGCATCAGGGCGAGAGCGCAGTGCCGCACCTTGGGCAACATCCGCTGCCATTGTTCGGGCTGCAGCTCCTTGGCCACATCGGCCGGTTCAATGCTCTTGCCGCCGACGCCCTTGGGGTCGGCCTTCGCCAGTTTTTCGAAGATGGCGGTTTCGATGGGGTCGCTCATCGCGCCTATATGCTGCATTGCGAGAGCGATAGTAAGGCGGAGCGCGAACGATGGTTCAGAAGGTCACGGTGACGGAGGGCGAGTTCGCCGGCTGGCAGATGTACGATCTGCACGGCACCTTCGATCAGGTGGTGGGCCCGTTCTACTTCAGGCCGGACCCCGACGGAGGCATGCGCTGCGCCTTCCGCGCCGAACCCAAGCATATGAACGCGGGCCACCGGATGCACGGCGGCTGCCTGATGACCTTCGCCGACATCGCCCTGTTCCAGACCGCCTATCAGGAGATGGAAGGGGCTTCCGGGGTGACGGTGTCGCTGGATTCCACCTTCATCGACGGCGCCTATGTCGGCGAACTCGTCGAGGCGACGGGCGAGGTGGTCCGCGCCGGAAAGAGCCTGATCTTCGTTCGCGGCCAGATCCACGCGGGCGAGCGGGTGCTGATGACCTTCTCGGGCGTGATCCGGAAATTCCAGCCGCGCGACTGAGCGTCGATAACCGCGCTACCGGTGTCAGTTGTCGATAATGTTCTGAAGGATCAAGGCCATCCGGTCGGCCAGCCGTTCGCATTCGGCCGGAGTCAGGCCGAAACCGGCGGTGATCTCGCGGCTCACCGCCATGCCCATGATGGTCGCGGCGGCGAGGCGGGCCCGCACCGCCCCGTCCTCTCCACCGATCCAGGCCGCGAAGGGATCGAAGAAGCTCTCGCTGCCGGTTCGCTGAACCAGTTCCATAGCCTTGGCCGAGCCGATGGAGCGAAGCATGATCAGCAGCTTCTTGAGCTTGCCCTCGCCGCCGCCCTCGAATATGACGTCGCGGGCGACCCGTCGGCCGAAATCGGCCCGTTCGCCATCCATCAGGTCCCGGCCGTTCGCGCAGCTGTCGAGGACCGTCAGGAACAGCTCCTCCTTTGAGCCGAAATAGCGGGACACCAGGGCGGCGTCGACGCCGACGTCCCCGGCGATGTCGCGCATGCCGACGTCGTCATAGCTTTCCCGCGCGAATCGCTCGCGGGCGGCGGCCAGGATGGCGGCGCGGGTCGCCTCGGCATTCCGGGGCCGGGGCGCGACGTGGCAAAACAATTCGTGATCTCCGCAATAGCCCCAATATGCATATGGCTTTGTCATCACCCGTTGACAAGCGAAAGCACGATCACCATTAAGTCACCGGGCGTTGACTACCGGCTTCCTCCCCGTTCGCCGCGGTCGACATGACAGGGATTGATCATTCATGCGCACCGCCAAAATCTTGGCCGCGTCCGTCCTGATGACGGCCGCGCTCTATGGCTGCTCCGGGCCGAGCGAGGCCCAGGCTCCGCCCGCGCCTTCGGTGACCGTGGCGGTCCCGTTGGTCCAGGCTGTGCAGGACTGGGACGAATTCACCGGCCGGTTCGAGGCGACCCAGTCGGTCGAGGTGCGGGCGCGTGTCGGCGGCTATGTCTCGGGCGTGCATTTCCGCGACGGCGACTATGTGCGCCGCGGCCAGCTGCTGTTCTCGCTCGATCCGCGCCCGGCCCAGGCGGCCCTGGCCTCGGCCCGGGCCCAATTGTCGCAGGCCCAGGCGCAACTGGCGCTGGCGCAGAGCGAACTGACGCGGTCCGAGACCCTGCTGGCCTCCCAGGCCGTGTCCCAGGCTGAGGTCGACACCCGGCGCGGCGCCCTGCAGACAGCCCAGGCGGCCATCGCCGCCGCCAACGCCAACGTCCGCGCCCGCCAGCTGGACCTCGAATTCACCCGCGTCACCGCCCCCATCTCGGGCCGCGTTTCGGATCGCCGCGTCGACGCCGGCAACCTCGTCGCCGGCGGATCGTCGGCGGCGGACGTCCTGACGACCGTCGTCTCCAGCGCGCCGATCCATTTCGTCTTCGACGGCTCCGAAGCCGTGCTGCTGAAATACCAGCGGCAGGTCCGTCGCGGGGCCGCCCCGATCCAGGTGCGGCTGCAGGATGAGACGGGCTTCACCCGGTCAGGCACGCTCGATTTCACCGACAACACCGTCGACACCGCCTCGGGCGTGATCCGGCTGCGGGCCGTGATTCCGAACCCGGACGGTTTCCTCAAGCCCGGCATGTTCGGCCAGGCCCGGCTCGCCGGGGCCGGAACCTATGACGCCATGCTGGTGCCCGACGCGGCGGTGGCGACGGATCAGGCCCGACGGATCGTCTATGTCGTGGCCGCCGACGGCTCCGTTTCGCCCCGCCCGGTCCAGCTCGGCCCGGTGGTCGACGGGCTGCGCATCATCCGCTCAGGCCTCCAGCGCACAGACAGGGTCATCATCGCCGGGGTTCAGCGCATCCAGCAGCCCGGCATGAAGGTCCAGGCCCGCAACGGCCAGATCCGTCCGGTCGCCCGCGAAGCCCAGGTCCCGGTGACCCAGGCCGCGCCCGCTTCCAGCGCCACCTTCGCCAACAGCCTGTCCTCGGGCGACTGAGCCCATGAACATCTCACGCTTCTTCATCGACCGGCCGATCTTCGCGGCCGTGATCTCGGTGTTCATCACCCTGCTGGGCGTCTTCGCCTATCCCCTGCTGCCGCTGTCGCAGTACCCGGAGATCGCGCCGCCCACGATCGCCGTCACCGCCGTCTATCCGGGCGCCTCGGCCGAGACCATGGCCGAGACCGTGGCCGCGCCGATCGAGCAGGAGGTCAACGGCGTCGAGCGGATGCTCTACATCTCGTCCTCCTCGACCTCGGACGGGGTGGCGACCGTCACCGTCACCTTCGAGCCGGGCACGGACCTGGACGCCGCCCAGGTGCTGGTCCAGAACCGCGTCTCCCTGGCCGAGCCGCGCCTGCCCGAGCCGGTGCGCCAGATCGGCGTGACGGTGAACAAGCAGCAGCAGGATTTCCTGCTGATCATCGGCCTGACCTCGCCCGACCGCAGCCTGGCCAATGACTATATCGGCAACTACGCCAACTCGGTGATCCGGGACCGGATGCTGCGCCTCGACGGCGTCGGCGCGGTGCAGGTGTTCGGCGGCGGCAACTATTCGATGCGGGTCTGGATCGACCCGAACAAGGCCGCCGCCCGCAATCTGACGGCCCAGGAAATCGTCGGCGCCCTGCGCGGCCAGAATACGTCCGCGGCCGCCGGCGCCATCGGCCAGCCGCCCTTCCCCACCAACGCTGCGGCCTTCCAGCTGCCGGTTCAGGTGCAGTCCCGCCTCAGCGATCCCGAGCAGTTCGGCCAGATCGTCATCAAGACCGACGCCGAGGGCCGCGTCACCCGCGTCAGCGACGTGGCGCGCGTCGAACTGGGTTCGCAGGACTACGGCATCCGCGGCTATTTCGACGGCCAGCCGGGGGTCGCCCTGGCGATCCAGCAACAGCCCGGCGCCAACGCCCTGGAGACCGCCGAACGGGTCCAGGCCGAGATCGCCGCCGTGCGCGCCGGTCTGCCCCAGGGCATGGCCATCTCCGTGCCCTACAACCCGACCGAATTCGTCGCCGAGTCCGTCGAGGCGGTGCAGCATACGGTGTTCGAGGCGATGATCCTCGTCGTCCTGGTGGTCATCGTCTTCCTGCAGACCTGGCGGGCGGCCATCATTCCGATCGTGGCCATTCCGGTTTCGCTCGTCGGCACCTTCGCCGTGCTGCTGGCGCTCGGCTATTCGATCAACTCGCTGTCGCTGTTCGGTCTGGTGCTGGCCATCGGCATCGTCGTCGATGACGCCATCGTCGTGGTCGAGAACGTCGAACGCTACATCCGCATGGGGCTGTCGCCCCGCGAAGCCGCGTACCGGTCGATGAAGGAAGTCTCCGGCGCCCTGATCGCCATCGGTCTGGTGCTGGTGGCGGTGTTCGTACCGACCGCCTTCGTGCCCGGCATCCCCGGCATCTTCTACCAGCAGTTCGCGGTGACGATCGCCTCGGCCTCGGTGATCTCCCTGCTGGTCTCCCTGACCCTCTCGCCGGCCATGGCGGCGGTGCTGCTGAAGCCGCACGACCTGACCCACGAGCCGACGCGCAGGCCGGGCCTGCTGGGCAGCGTGGTCTACTATGGCGGCTGGGCCGGACGGCGGTTCAACGAGGGTTTCGACTGGCTTTCGGACAAATACGGCCGCCTGACCGCGCGGCTGGTGCGGACCGTGGGCGTGGTGCTGGCTATCTACATCGGCCTGCTGGCCCTGACAGCCTGGCGCGTGGTCGACACCCCGACGGGCTTCATCCCGGAGCAGGACCAGGGCTATCTCATCGGCGTCATCCAGCTGCCCGCGGGCGCCTCGCTGGAACGCACCGAGGCCGTGATGAGCCGCGCCTCGGAGATCATCAAGAACACCGAGGGGGTCGACGGCACCGTCGCCTTCGCCGGCCTGGATGGATCCAGCTTCTCGTTCGGCTCCAACGCCGCGACCATCTTCGTGCGGCTGGACGAGTTCGATCATCGCACCGCCGAACAGTCCGCCGTCGCCCTGGCCGGAGCCATCACCGGCGCCACCTTCGGCATCGAGGACGCCAACATCTTCGTCATCGCCCCGCCGGCGGTGCAGGGACTCGGCAATGGCAACGGCTTCAAGATGATGGTGCAGGACCGCTCCGGCGCCGGCTACCGGGCCCTCGAAGGCGCCACCTTCGCCATGATGGGCGCCGCGGCCCAGTCGCCGGATCAGGTGCAGCAGGTGTTCTCGACCTACAACACCGGCTCGCCCCGCATCTCGGCCGACATCGACCGCGACCGGGCCCTTATGATGGGGGTCCAGCCGGCCGATGTGTTCAGCACGCTCGGCATCTATCTGGGCTCGGCCTACATCAACGATTTCAACTTCCTGGGCCGCACCTTCCGGGTCACGGCCCAGGCCGAGCCGGCCTATCGCGATGACGTCGCCGACATCGCCAATCTGAAGACCCGCTCGGCCTCCGGCGCCATGGTGCCGATCGGTTCGGTGGCGACGCTGAGGGACGATTCCGGCCCGGCGCGCGTGGTGCGCTACAACCTGTTCCCGGCCTCGGAGCTTCAGGGTCAGGCCGCGCCCGGCGTCTCGTCGGGACAGGCGCTGGACGCCATGGAAGGTCTGGCCGCCAACGCCCTGCCGGCCGGCTTCTCCTACGAATGGACCGAGCTGGCGCTGCAGGAGCGGTCGTCCTCGGGCGGAACCACCCTGGTCTTCCTGATGGCGGTCGTCTTCGTCTTCCTGGTGCTGGCGGCCCAGTACGAGGCCTTCACCCTGCCGCTGGCGGTGGTGCTGATCGTGCCGATGTGCGTGCTGGCGGCAATGCTCGGGATCGGGCTCCGCGGTCTGGACAACAACATCCTGGTCCAGATCGGACTGGTGGTGCTGATCGCGCTGGCGGCGAAGAACGCCATCCTGATCGTCGAGTTCGCCAAACAGGCCGAGGACGAGGGCATGAACCGCTGGGACGCGGCCGTTCAGGCGGCGCGCACCCGTCTGCGGCCGATCCTGATGACCTCCTTCGCCTTCATCTTCGGCGTCGTGCCGCTGATGCTGGCCACGGGGCCGGGGGCGGAGATGCGCCAGTCTCTGGGCACCGCCGTCTTCTCCGGCATGCTGGGCGTGACCGTTTTCGGCCTGGTCTTCACGCCGGTCTTCTATGTCGTCAGCCGCTGGCTGGCCTCGAAGGTGCACCGCGGGCGGAACAAGGTCGCCGCCCCGCCTCATGAGGCCGATCCCGCTCCGGCCACACCCCTGCCGGGAGACGCCTGATGACCCCCTTTCCGAACCCCCGGATCCTGACCGCAACCGCCTTCGCCAGCCTCTTGCTGGCGTCGTGCGCGGTCGGGCCGAAGGCGCCTGACGCCCCCTTCCCCCCCTCGGCGTCGGGCGCCTTCGTAAGCTCTGCTCCCACCATGACCTCCGACGCCGCGCGTGACGACTGGTGGCGGCTGTACGACGATCCCACCCTGGACGGCCTGGTCCGCCAGGCCCTGGCCGGGAACAATCAGCTCGAGGCCGCGAGCGCCAATCTGCGCGCCGTCCGCGCCACCCTGAACGAAACCCGCGGCGCCCGCCTGCCGCGCCTCAACGCCTCAGGCTCGGCCCTCTACAGCCGCCAGTCGGCGGGCTCGATCCCGCCCGGCGGCGGCGCTCCGGGCGGTCCTCAGGACGAGGTGGAGACCTACGACGCCGGTCTCGACGTCAGCTATGAGATCGATCTCTGGGGCCGGGCCTCCGCCGCCATCCGCGCCGCCCGCGCCGACGCTGACGCCACCGAGGCCGCCGTCGACATCATCCGCGTCACGGTCGCGGCCGAGACGGCCCGGGCCTATGCCGACGCCTGTTCCGCCAACGCCCAGATCGCGGTCGCGGAGCGGACCATAGAGCTTCAGTCCGACACGGTTGGCCTGACCCGACGCCTGCTCGACGCCGGCTCGGGCAACGGTCTGGACGTGGCCCGCGCCCGCTCGGCGCTGGAGTCGAGCCGCGCCGCCCTGCCGCCGCTTCGCGCCCAGCGCCACGGCGCCCTGTTCCAGCTGGCGACCCTGACC
>NZ_BSOY01000016.1 GCF_030160755.1 Brevundimonas denitrificans
GGCCTTCGGACGGCGGACGGGTCGGGCGGCGGCGTCGGAGACATCAGGCTCCGGCGCGGCCCTGAAGGCGCCTGTGGCGCCGGACCTGGCGCCCGAGGCGCTCCAGACCCTGCGCGAATCCATGAGCGAGGGCGCGGGCGTGGTGCGTGACGCCGCCGGCCTGACCGGCACGCTGGCCGTTATCGCCCGGCTGGAGACCGCGACGCCCGGCGCTCTTCCGTTGGAGGCGGCCCGGCTCATCGCGGAAGCGGCGCTGGCGCGGCGCGAAAGCCGGGGCGGACACTATCGCTCGGACTATCCGGAGACCGCGGCCGTCGCCGACCATACCCACGTCCGCGCCGGCCCCGCCCTGGTCGCCGCGGCCTGAACGAGCGCTCGATGATCCGATCCCTCCCTGACATTCTTGTCGAACCCGTCGTGCGCATGGCGCTGGCCGAGGACCTCGGCCGGGCCGGTGATGTGACGGCGCAGGCCTGTATCCCCGAGGGCGCCCGGATGCGGGCCGTGTTCGCGGCGCGCAAGGCGGGAACGCTGGCGGGCATCGACTGCGTGCGCCTCGCCGTGCTGGCGATGGACCCCGGGGCGTCGATCGAGCTGAAGCGGCGCGACGGCGCCGCCTTCGAGGCCGGCGCGGTGCTGGCCGAGGTCGAGGCGGATGCGCGGGCGTTTCTGGCCGCCGAGCGGACGGCGCTGAACCTGCTCGGACGGCTGTGCGGCATCGCCACCCTGACGCGGACCTATGTCGAGGCGGTCGGGGGTACGAAGGCGCGGATCGCCGACACGCGCAAGACCACGCCCGGCCTGCGCGCGCTGGAGAAGCATGCGGTGCTGTGCGGCGGCGGGGTCAACCACCGTTTCGGTCTGGATGACGCCATCCTGATCAAGGACAATCATGTCGCCGTCTGCGGCGGCGTGGGCGAGGCCGTCCGCCGGGCGCGCGCCGCCGTCGGCCATCTGATGAAGGTCGAGGTCGAGGTCGACGGGCTGGATCAGCTCGACGAGGCCCTGGCCGCCGGGCCTGACGTGATCATGCTGGACAATTTCACCCTGCCGATGCTGCGCGAGGCGGTGACCCGTACGGCCGGACGGACCTCGCTGGAGGCCTCGGGCGGGGTCAGTCTGCAGACGGTGCGCGCGATCGCGGAGACGGGCGTGGATGTGATCTCGGTCGGGGCCCTGACCCATTCCGCGCCGGCGCTGGATGTCGGTCTGGACGTCGCGCCCGGCTGACCCGCAAACGCCGTTCGGGAACAGCCCCGGGGTCGGGCGGGTTTAAGGGTCGCAGAAGGAGACTCCGATGACCCACGCCCCCCGCATCCCGAAGGAACAGCGCAGCTACGCCGACAAGGGCGTTCAGGCGGTCGAGGACGCCGCCGACAGCGACCGGCGCGATCTTGAGACCGAAATCCAGACCGGCCAGCCGGGCGACTCGGACGTCAATCTCGACACCCAGGGCAGGTTCGGCAATCTGAAGCAGAATCTGACGAACCAGTGGAAGGTTCAGAACCGCTGATGCGGCCCGCGGCCGCCTTGACCGGCTGAATCAGGCGGTGGGGGCGGTCTGGACCGGCGCATCGGCCGTCGAGATCGGCGTGGTCGTCACGGCGGCCGGAGCGGAGGCCGGCGCCGCCGGGGCCGAAGCGTCGGCGTCCGCGCCGCGTTCCTGGGCGATCAGCATATTGTAGGCGACCGCGCCCGCTTCGCGCACCGGACCCGTGGGGTCGAGGCTGGCCTGGATCAGGCGCGGGCCGTCCACAGCGCTCGACGGACGGGCGGCGTAGGAAAAGGCTTCGCGCGAACCGGAGCGGCCGCCGAAGCGGTAGAACAGATGGTCGCCGACCTGGCCGACCCGCACCAGCGAATTGCGCCAGCCGGGGGAGACGCCGGTGGTGTGGAAATGGGTGGCGTTGCCGACATCGGCGTAAACCGCCCCGGACAGGGCGGCCGAGGCCACTTCGCGGGCCCGGTTCCAGGCCGCCTGGTTGACCCGCCCGCGCATCGAACCATCGCAGGTGAAGCTGAACTGGCAGCCCGTCCGGCGACCCGCGCCCTGGAAGACCACGCCGCAGACGCTGTTGGGGAAGGCGCCATGGCGGACGCGGTTCAGCACGACCTGGGCCACGGCGCGCATGCCGTCGCGGCCTTCGCCGCGGGCTTCGTAATAGGCGGCCTGGGTCAGGCAATCGAGATCGCGCGAGGCGTCGAGCGCGCTGCCGAGGCGGAAGGGCAGGGCCGCAACCGGGCCGGTCAGGCTGACCCGGCGCAGGCCGGCGTCCGCGGGTTGGCCGCGCAGTTGTTCGAGACGGGCGGTCAGGAGCTCGGCCTGACGGTCGCGCTGGGCGCCGCCGGCGACGGTATAGGGATCATGCCGGCGCGCGATGGTCAGGGCGCTTTCGTCGAGGCCGCCGGCGGCCGCCGCAAGTGCTTCCTCGGTGAAGCCCGCCGCGGTCGCGCCCTCGATGCGTTCCGCCTGGGCCCGCACGGTCGTGGCCTTGGCCGCCGTGCCCCCCAGATAGGCGCAGCCGATCGCCAGTCCCACCAATGCGCCGAACGCCGCCGCCGCCGATCCGGGCCGAATCCGGGCCGCACGATCAACAGGGGGGTTCACACGCGTGTGCGGGGCTTTCGGCAAGGGCTCAGTCCTGTTCGGCAGGGCGCAATGCCGCCCCCGGGTAGTCTCGCAACCGGGCGACCCGCTCCAATCCCTGGAGATCGGCGTCGCGATCCGCTTGCGGTAAATCGACGGTCAGCGAACGGGCTGAACATCGAGGACGCGCCTTAAGCCAGCCGTTTGTGGCGCCAATGTGGTTGATTCGCAAGATTGTTGTGCGACGCAACATCGCGGGACGACTTCTGTGTATCCGGCAGTTAACGCCTTATGGGCGCACCATTGTCGGTCTGAGTGAAAGCCGCTGATACTGTATTTACCAACACAACCAGAACACGGATTCAGTGTCCCCGTTGGCGCGCCGGATTGAAGGCGGCGAGGTCTATTGTCTTCGGACCGTGTCCGGGAGGGTCGTCGACTTGGGCGCCGATGCCGGAACCGGCGCCGGCGAGCGGCGTTCAAGCTCCGCCATTGGAAGGATCCCCCCCATGAAACGCACCGTCATCACCCTTGTCCTCGCCGTCGCCGCCGTTTCGGTCGCGGCGTGCGGCCAGACCATTGAGCAACGCGCCGCAACCGGCGCCATCGCGGGCGCCGTCGTCGCCGGACCGGTGGGCGCCGCCGTGGGCGGCGCGGCGGGCGCGGCGGTCGGCCAGGCCGAGAAGCCGAACTGACACAGTCGGGCGTCGAGTGAGCGGGGCGGCGGCCATCGTCGCCTCGCGATCTTGATTTTCGCGCCCATATAGGGTTAGCGACGCGCCGGGCTGCGCTGCAAATCGCCCGGCCGCGTTCCAGCGCATCCATAAACGATCAAGGACATCGACACCCTCCGCATGAGAGATCTGAAACAGACCGGCTTCACGGACCGACTTTCGACCCAGCAGGAGGCCAAGAAGGCTCTGCTCGCCCGGTTCAAGCCCAAGGCCGCCGCCCCCGATCCCGAATTCGACAAGCTGGCCGCCAAACGCGCCGCCGAGAAGGAGGCGCTGCGCCAGCAGCACGAACTGGCCAAGGCGGAAGCCCGCCGGGAAAAGGCGGAGAAGGAAGCCGCGCGCATGGCGGCCGACCTTGAGGCCCAGGAAGCCGTTGAGGCCGAGAAGCGGGCCGCCCGCAAGGAGCGCAAGGCTCTCACCAAGGAAGAACAGAAGGCCGCCCGCGACGCGCGCTATGCGGCCCGCAAGGCGCGCACGCGCTGATTTTCCTGCCGGTCGGCCGAAAGGCCGGCCGACATCGCTTCAGGTGAGCTCGCCCAGGATACGGGCCAGTTGCTCGCCGGAGTAGGGCTTGCGCAGGAACGGCCAGGGCGCGTCGGCCAGGGCCGCATCCACATCCTCGCCGGCATAGCCTGAAGTCAGCACCACCCGCATGTCGGGGTAGTCGCGTCCGCATGCCCGCGCCAGTTCGATGCCGGTCATGCCGCCGGGCATCACCACATCACTCAGCATCATGTCGAACTTTTCGCGCTTCAGCAGGTCCAGCGCCTGGGGCGCGGTCTCGACGGCGCGCACCTCCAGCCCCAGACTCTCCAGCAGCTCCAGCGCCACGACGGCGACGCTGACGTCGTCCTCGACCAGCAGCAGGCGGCGGCCGGCGGCCATCGGCCGGGCCGCTTCCGGCCCGACGTCGGCGGCGATGCCGGACGATTCATCCTGCGGCGGCAGGAACAGTTTGATCTCGGTTCCGCGGCCGACCGTGGAGGAGATCTGGGCGGCGCCGCCGCTCTGGCGGGCGAAGCCATAGACCTGGCTCAGCCCCAGCCCCGTTCCCTTGCCCACGGCCTTGGTGGTGAAGAAGGGCTCGAACACGCGCGCGATCACCTCGGGGGGCATGCCCGCGCCGTTATCGGCGACGGTGACGCAGACATAGTCGCCGGCCGCGAGGTCAGGGACCTCCCCCGGCTCGACGGTGCAGGACTCGGTCTGGACTGTGATCCGGCCCTTGTCGCCGACCGCGTCGCGGGCGTTGACGACCAGGTTCAGCAGGGCGGCTTCGAACTGTGAGGGATCGACGTTGACCCGCGCGCCGCCGCGCCGGAGCTTGAGCCTGAACTCCACGGCCTCGCCCACAGCCCGGCGCAGCAGGGGCTCGCTCTCCCGAATCTGGACGTTGAGATCGACGGCCTCGGGGCGCAGGGCCTGGCGTCGCGAGAAGGCCAGCAACTGGTGGGTCAGACCCTCGCCGCGCCGCGCCGCCGCCAGCGCAGCCTCGCCCAGCTTCTGACGTTTGGCGGCGTCATTGGGCGAGCGCAGCATGATGTCCAGCGCGCCGATCACCACCGTCAGCAGATTGTTGAAGTCGTGCGCCACGCCGCCGGTCAGACGGCCGACGGCCTCCATCCGCTGCGCGTGCATCAGATCCGCCTCGGCCTTGGCCTTTTCCGCCAGCGCCTCGCCGACCCGTTCCTCAAGCAGTTCGTTGATCCGCTTCAGGTCCTCTTCGGCGCGCTTGGCTTCGGTGACGTCGATGTTGGCGCCGACATAACCCTGGAACGTGCCCGAGCCGTCGAAGCGCGGAAGGCCTTCGCACCTCAGCCAGCGCTCGCCCAGGACCGGATGGCGGATCCGGATCAGGCTTTCGAACCGGTCGGGCCGCTCGAAGGCGCTGTCGAAGGCGCTGGTGAAGGCCTCCGCGTCGTCGGGGTGAATCAACCGCCGCCAGCCTTCGGCGATCTGGTCTTCGGTCTCAACGCCGAAGAAGGTGCGGTAGCGACGGTTGGCGAAGCTCGGCCGGCCCTCGGCGTCCAGCATCCAGATCAGGGCCGGGGCGCTGTCGGCCACGGTGCGGAACCGCGTCTCGGATTCCAGCAACCGGGACTGGGCCTCGCGAATGTCGGTCACGTCGAAGGCCACGCCGACGAAGCCGATCACCTCATTGTCGCCGCCCAGTCGGGGACGGGAGAAGGATTTGAGCCAGCGGTATTCGCCGTCGTGGCGCAGGTAGCGGGCTTCCATCGAGAAGGGTTGACCCGAGGCCTCGCCGGCCAGCGACTCGGCAAGCACCCGCTCGTGATCCTCCGGATGGATGACCGCGCGCCAGTCGGCCAGCCGGGCCTCTTCATAGGTTCCGCCGTTGTAGGCGACATAGGCCTGGTTGACGAAGGCGCGGGTGCGGTCCTGCTGGGTCACCCAGATCAGCACCGGCGCGGTGTCGGCGATGGCGCGGAAGCGTTCCTCGCTCTCGCGCACCTCGGCTTCGGCGCGGGTGCGTTCGATCTCGGTCCAGGTGCGCAGGGCCACGTCCTGGAGCAGGGCGGTCTCCGCTCCGGTCCATGCGCGGACCGTCGAGTGGTGGGCGTAGAGGAAGGCGCGCAGGCTGCCGCTCCGGATCACCGGCGCCCGCATCAGGGCCCGGGTTTCCAGCCGTTTGAAGACCTCCAGCGCGTCGCGGGTGCGCGGGTCTTGCTGGACGTCGGCTATCTGGATCAGGCGACCCTCAGCCAGGTCGGCGATCAGGTCCGCGCCGAGGTCCTCAAGGCTGAATTCGCCCTGGGCGCTGATCACGCCCGCGGTCCAGTCGCGGGTCATGGAGACGACACCGCGTTCCTGATCGACTTCGCCGTAGCCGACGCGGTCCGCGCCGAGCTCGACCCCCAGGGCCCGCTCGACCTCGAGGATGACGTCTTCAGGAGAGGTCAGGTCGCGCAGCCGGTCCGCCAGGGCCAGCAGGAAGGTCTGCCGCCGTTCCTGACGCTCGAGGGCGTCGAGCGCTTCCCGGGTCTCGGTGGTGTCGAACGACATGCCGACATAGCCGAGGAAGACGCCGTCGCCGGCGAAACGCGGGTTGACCGATATCCGCATCCAGCGCCAGGCGCCGTCGGCGCGCTGGAACCGCGCCTCGAACCCGTAGGGCAGGCGCTGGGGGCGGGCCGCCGCCATGGCGGCTTCAACGCCCGCCCGGTCGTCGGGATGGATGGCCGCCTTCCACACGTCGCCAAGGATGCGATCGGCGGGCTGGCCGTAGAATTCGACGAGGGCCGCATTGACGAATTCGACCTTGGCCTCGGCGTTGGTCATCCAGACGGGCGAGGGGGCCGTGTCTGCCATCAGGCGGAAGCGGGACTCGCTCTCACGCAACGCCGCCTCGGCGGCGCGGGCCTCCGTCACATCGACATTGACGCCGATCATGCCGCCATAGGCGCCGTCGGGTTCGATCCGCGGATGGGCGTCGGTATGAAGCACGCGCCACTGACCGTCGTGGCGACGATACCGGCCCTCGATTTCGAACGGGACCTGGCGCTGACCGGCGTCGGCCGTCGCCGCAAGCACCCGCTCGGCGTCTTCGGGGTGGATCGTGGCGACGAAGTCGAAACCCTCAAGTGATTCAGGGGCGTTCCAGAACTCCCGCTGGGCGGCGTTGAGGTGCACGCATTTTCCGGTCGCGTCGCTCATCCACAGCATCACCGGGGCGTGCTCGCTGATGAGGCGCAACTGGTGTTCGCGATCGTCGATGCGGGCGTGGGAGCTGCGCAGGGCGTCGAGCGAGGCGTCGAGCGCGCGAACCATGTCCCGGAGCGCCGAGGCGACGGCGGTGACGAACAGGCCGACGATGATGAAGTTGACCGTGGCCACCAGGCCGAGACGGTCCGCCATCCCGGCCCCGACGGCGCCGAAACCGACAACCAGCCAGCCGCCGAACAGGCAGGCGGCCGTGGCCGTCGCCCCGGCCAGCCGGCCAGCGGCCAGCGAGGCGATGATCACCGCCGGCAGCAGGATCATGAAGCCGGTGACATTGCCGTAGAAGCCGCTCAGCGCGCCGCGGACGAGAAGGGCCGCAGCCGCGGCGCCCACGCCGGTCAGGACCGAAATCCACCACGGCCGCGTCTTCACCCGCGCCAGCCGGGTTACGGCGGCGCCAATGCTGAACAGCCGAACGAAATCCCCCAACGCGCTCATAGACCCCCACTCGCGCGCACGCGACTTCAACGGAACGTATTGGATCGGCTTGAGTTCCCGCAAGCATGGCGATTGCGCGAGGCCTCGCCGATGAATTCCGCCGCCGGGCGCGAAAGCGCCGGACGGGCGGGGTCTTTCACACCGGGAAAACGTTGTGACTTGACCGAACCGGAGTTTTCCGCCTGAAAAGCGCCCCGCTTGGCGCGCAATCTGCACGATCGTCGGGCAATGTCCCGGCTTGGGAGCTGAATATTTGGCCAGGATCGACTGGACCGCGAAGCTGAAGAGGATGCGTCGGCTGCTGGCCGCCGCGCCCGTGGTTCTGGCCGCCTTCGGCGTGGCCATGGCCGCCAGCTCGACGCCGCGTCCCGAGATCGACCGTCGCGCCGAGACCGTCCGCAGCCTGACCGGCGGCGACCTCAGCGCCCGCGGGTTCGCCGCCATCACCGGCCGGATGGACCCGTCGCAGCTGGCCATCGCCCTGCGCCATGATCCCGGCGAGCGCCGCGCGGCCCTGTATGGCCTGACGCCGGGCTGGGAGAGCCTGACCCTCGCAGGCCGGCCGACGCTGGACTTCGGCGCCACGGGCCTGGACGCGATGAAGCTGAACGCCGCGACGCCGGACGCCTCCCAGTTTCTGCGGGTCGCCGCGCCCTTCGTGTTCAAGCCCGCCACGGCCGAGGACCGCCGCCGGGCCCTGCGGTGCCTGACCCAGGGCATCTATTACGAGGCCGCGCTGGAGCCGACCGAGGGCCAGGAGGCCGTGGCCCAGGTCATCCTGAACCGGGTGCGCGACCCCAACTACGCCAACAGCATCTGCGGCGTGGTGTTCGAGGGCGCCGAGCGCACCACCGGCTGCCAGTTCAGCTTCACCTGCGACGGCGCGCTGTCGCAGGCGCCGGTCGCCTGGGCCTGGAACCGCGCCAAACTGGTCGCCGAACGGGCGCTGGCGGGCCATGTCTCGGCCCGCGTCGGCACCGCGACCCACTATCACGCCGACTATGTCCACCCGTGGTGGGCGCCGACGCTGAACAAGCTGACCCAGATCGGGGCGCACATCTTCTATCGCTGGAAGGGCGCCTACGGAGAGCCGGCGGCTTTCCGGCAGCGCTACGCCGGACGGGAGCCGCTGATCGACGAGGGGCGCTTCTCGCGTCCGCGCATCCAGATCGCTTCGGCGACCGAGGCCGAACTGGCCCTCGGCGAGGCCGCCGCCAACGGCGAGAGCCTCATGCGGACGGTCGAGATCGACGGGCAGACGCGCGTCGTCGGGGTCGCCTCCCTGGGCGGCCGACGCCAGGCTTCCGCCGCCGAGATCGCCGCCATCAACCAGCGTCTGGCCGCCTTCGAGACCCCCACGCCCGCGCCGGACGAGCCCATCCGCACGGCCCCGCCGGGGGTTACGGTCATGGATGTCGAGGAAGTGGGCCGCCCTGCGTCCTGATTCCGCACACGGTGGAACCGAACGCCGGTTTGCGCATTCAGGCCCGGCGCGGGGAACAATCCAGAATTCGAGCCGGACAACTGACCGGCTTTCGGGCCGTTTCGAGCGGCGTGGCTCTGGACCCCTGACCGAACTCTTCAGCGCATCGGCGCTTCCGGAAGGAGCCGTTTGACCAATTCGATCGCCAGCGATCCCGACGCGATTGAAGCCGAGCGGCTCCGTGTGCTGCGGTCATTCGACATTCTCGACACCGATCCCGAGCAGGCCTTCGACGACGTGATGCTGCTGGCGGCGCGCATCTGCGACGCGCCCATCGGCATGGTCAGTCTGGCGGTGGGCGACCGCCAGTGGTTCAAGGCCCGCGAGGGCGTCGACGTGCCGGAGATCGGACCGGCCAGTTCCTTCAGCCGGTATGCGATGCGGCAGCCGGGCGTGACCCTGGTGCGCGACGCCCGCCTCGACCCGCTGTTCGCCGACCATCCGCTTGTGACCGGCCAGTCCGGCTTCCGCTTCTACGCCGGGGCGCCGCTGATCGACGACCAGGGGCTGGCGCTGGGGGCCCTGTGTGTCATCGACACCCGGCCGCGCCCTCAGGGGCTGGACGAAACCCAGCTGATGACCATGGATGTGCTGGCACGGCAGGTCATGGCCCTGCTGGAGCGACGCCGCGCCCTGCGCGAGCGTCGGCGCAGCGACGAGGCCGCCACCGCCGCCGTCGAGGCCGCCCGTCTGGTGACCGAAAAGCTGGCGGAGAGCGACGCCCGCTTCCAGGCCATCGCCGACAGCATGCCCCAGATGGTCTGGTCGTCCCGGCCGGACGGTCACCATGACTACTATAACGCCCGCTGGTACGCCTTCACCGGCGCGGCCGAAGGCTCGGCCCTGGGCGACGCCTGGGGCGAGATGATCCATCCCGAGGACCAGGAGCGGGCGCGGACCGCCTGGCGGGCGTCGCTGTCCACGGGCGAGCCCTATGAGGTGGAGTATCGCCTGCTGCACCACACCGGGTCGTACGCCTGGACCCTGAGCCGCGCCATGCCGATCCGCGATGGATCGGGGGCGGTCACCCGCTGGTTCGGGACCGGCACGGACATCGCCGAGATGAAGCGGCTGGAGCAGGCCAAGGCTCTGCTGAGCCAGGAGTTGAGCCACCGGATCAAGAACATCTTTGCGGTGATCTCGGCCTTGCTGGCCCTGTCGGCGCGGCAGTATCCCGAGGCCAAGGCTTTCGCCAAGGCCGCCCGGACCCGGATTTCAGCCCTGGCCCGGGCCCACGAATTCGTGCGGCCGCACACGGAATCCAGCCGACCCAGCCTGGACGGCACGACCCTGCACGCCTTCCTGCGCGACCTGTTCCTGCCCTATGATGACGAGGCGGGCCGCCCGCGCGTGGTGGTCAGCGGCGATGATGCGGACTTCGACGACCAGGCGGCGACCCCGGTCGCCCTGCTGTTTCACGAACTGGCCACCAATGCGGCGAAATACGGAGCGCTGTCTGTTCCGGACGGTCGCGTCGCCCTGACCACCCTGCGACAGGGCGAGCGCTATGTAATGACCTGGCGGGAGCGCGGCGGTCCGTTGCTGAAAGGAACGCCGCAGGGTGCGGGCTTCGGCTCCTCCCTGCTGGCCCTGTCCGTGGAAGGTCAACTGGGCGGTGCTCTGGAGCAGGTGTGGGCCCCCGGGGGGCTGGAGGTCGTGGCCGACATTCCGGCCACGGCCCTGGCGCCGCGCCGCGCCGCGGGACAATTCGCGTGAACCGCCATCCTCGCCCTGCGTTGAACGGATACAAGTCCGTTGTGAATCGAAACCAATGACCGCCCGTATCCTGATCATCGAAGACGAAGCCCTCGTGGCGATGGAGCTTCGCTTCGTGCTGGAGGACCTCGGCTATGAGGTCGTGGGCACCGCGCCGGACGCCAGGACCGCCCGCGCGCTCGCCAGCCGCGGCGGCGTCGAACTGGCGCTGGTCGACATCCATCTGACGGACGGCGCCACCGGCGTCGGACTGGGCCAGGAACTGGGCGAAGGGTTCGGCGTCACGGTCCTGTACATGACCGCCAACCCCGGCATGGTCAGCCACGGGGTGCCCGGCACCATGGGCGTCCTGACCAAGCCGACGGACGAGGGATGCGTGCGCGGCGCCGTCGAATACGCCCTGCACCTGCGCCGCGGCGAGCCGGCGCCGGTGGTTCCCGACGGCCTGCAGATGTTCGGCTGACGCCCGGCCCTACCAGACGCCGATCTTCTCGGCCTGTTTGTGCGAGATCGGATTGTGGGCGCGGGCGTGATCTTCCTCGGCGAGGAAGCGGACGGCCTCCAGCGCGGCCATACAGCCCATGCCGGCGGCGGTGACGGCCTGGCGGTAGATGTCGTCCGTGACGTCGCCCGCGGCCCAGACGCCCTCGATGGCGGTCGCCGCCGTCCCGGGTTTCACCACCAGATAACCGCCCTGTTTGGTCTCCAGCTGCCCGGCGAACAGTTCCGATGACGGGGCATGGCCGATGGCGATGAAGACGCCGTCCGCCGTCAGCTCGCGCGTCTCGCCGGTCTGGACGTTCTTCAGCCGGGCGCCGGTGACATTGACCCCGCCGAAGCTGTTGGTCTCGCCGAGGATCTCGTCGATGGCGGAGTTCCAGATCACCTCGACCTTGGGGTTGGCGAACAGCCGGTCCTGCAGGATGCGTTCGGCGCGGAACTCGTCGCGACGGTGCACGACCGTGACCTTCGAGGCGAAATTGGTCAGGAACAGCGCCTCTTCCACGGCCGTATTCCCCCCGCCGACGACGATGACCTCCTTGCCGCGATAGAAGAAGCCGTCGCAGGTGGCGCAGGCTGAGACGCCGAAGCCCTGGTATTTCGCCTCGCTCTCGATCCCCAGCCATTTGGCCTGGGCGCCGGTGGAGATGATCACCGTCTCGGCGAACAGCTCGGTCCCCGAGTCCAGCGTCAGGCGGAACGGCCGCTGCGAGAGGTCGGCCTTGACCACGATGTCCTCGATCACCTCGGTCCCGACGTGCTCGGCCTGGGCGCGCATCTGCTCCATCAGCCAGGGGCCCTGGATGACGTCGGCGAAGCCGGGATAGTTCTCGACATCGGTGGTGATGGTCAGCTGGCCGCCCGGCTGCAGGCCGGCGATGACGACGGGGTTCAGCAGGGCGCGCGCGGCGTAGATGGCGGCGGTCCAGCCGGCGGGGCCGGAGCCGATGATGGCGACGCGGACGGTTCTCGGAGTGCTCATGCCCCTATTTAGGCGTTGATTCCCTCCGGCGCGATGCCAGGCTGTCGCCTGTTCACAGGTCTTGTCGGAGGATGACGTGGCGCAAACCAGCTTTCTGGGCATCGGCATAGCCGTCGGCGTCGGCGTGGGAACGGCCATCGGCCTGGCCATGGGCAACCTGGCGCTGGGCATCGGCGCCGGGGCCGGCGCCGGTCTTGCGATCGGCATCGCCATGGACGCCGGCCGCAACCGCAAGGAACGCGACAGGTCCGGTTCGGACGGCGGCGTCTATACGTCAGACGGGGGCGGGCGGGACCACAGCCCGGACGGCGGGTCTGACAGCGGGTCTGACGGCGGCGGCGGGGGCGACGGCGGCGGCGGCGGCGACTAGACCTCGTCGGGCCGGCCGTCGTCGCGCGGTCATCAGGGCGCGGGCGGCACGGTGATGACGCCGATCCGCTGGCCGTCGAGATAGACGTTTCCGGCGTCGTCAAACGGCAGTTCATTGCCGAGAATGACCACCACATGGTCCCGGGGCGAGAGGCGTCGGCTGAGCCGATAGCCATCCGAATGGGAGCCGCCGCAGATGAAGCGCGACCGGTCAAGATCCGGCGGGCAGCCCTGATACTCGTTGCCTGTGATCCGGAATCCCAAAGCGTCGGAACTCCAGACGCCGCTCTCGGGACTGTAGCGCCCCTCGAACACGACCCAGTGGTCGAAGCCTTCAGGGTAGGACCAGTTTCCTTCCCGAAGCGGCAGGGTGTTCTTCCTGGTCGCAACGAGGAAGGGGCGGCCGGCGGACATCATTTCCACGAGGGTTTCCGCGGGCGCGGCCTCCTGCCGGGGCGCGGCGACGGCGGGCAGGGCGAGGGCGGCGAACAGGGTCGCAAGGCTGGCGAGGCGGATCTTTCGGGACACAGGTTTCTCCGGGCGGGGTCGGCTCAGTTCAGTTGACCCCGGATCCGCGCCGCGCGCCAGCAACCAGATCCAGCACCGCCCGCGCCGCACGATCCGTTTCGCCGAGCGGCTCATAGCGCCAGCTTTCCAACGACCCGTCGAACGGCCGCGCCGCGCCCCGTTCGCGCAGGTCGGCGTGCAGACGCGCGAATTTGTCCGCCGGCTTGAGCGGGATCATGGGCAGGATGTGGACGGGCGCGCCCGTCGAGGCGGCCTCGGCGGCCATGTTGGCGCTGTCCTCGGTCACCAGGATGTGGTCGGCGAATTTCAGGAAGGCGAAATAGGGGTTCGGACCTTCGCCGTCCCAGATCAGGCCCGGCAGATGTTTCAGCCGCGCGGTGATGGCGGCCTTCGCCGCCTCGGGCGTGCGGCGCGAAAAGGTCAGCATCAGCGAGCCGCCGGCGGCCTCCACGGCCTTCGCGATCCGGTCCGCGAGTTCGACGGCGTGGGCTTCGGTCAGGTCGAACGCTCTCGACCGTCCCCCGATCAGGGCTGCGACGCGCGGCGGGGGCAGGGTCTGCAGCGTGTCCGCGAAGGCGGCTGCGCCCTCGGCCAGCCGGTCCGCCGTCACCCGGTGGGGCGAACCGGTGATCGACAGGACATTGGGGCCGGCGACGCCGTCGTGGGCCGGGGCGACGACCAGATCATAGGCGGCGGGGTTCCAGCGCGGGTCCTGGGTCTGGACCACGAGGGTCTTGCCGCCCGACCGGTCGCGGACGCGGGCCGAGAGCGGCAGCGTCGCGCGGCCCGTGGCGATCCACAGGTCGGGCCATGCCTCGCCGGCGGCGGGTTCAGTGGGGTCGGAGGACAGGTCCAGCATCCAGGACGCCTTGAGCGCCGACGGCAGCTTGTCGAAGAGGCTGCGCCAGCGGATGCGTTTGACGGTGATGCGGGACGGAAAAAGGCGCTGGACGGCTTCCGCCAGACCCAGCGCCTGATTTTCCATGCCGGTCCGGCCGTCAGAGACGACCCAGATCGAAAGCGGGGTCTGGTCGGACCCTATTTCCACTCGACCTTGAGGATTTCGTAGGCCTTGACGCCGCCCGGGGTGTTGACCTCGACCACGTCGCCGACCGCCTTGGAGATCATGGCGCGGGCGATGGGCGAGGCGACGGAGATCTTGCCCGCCTTCACATCGGCTTCGTGCTCGCCGACGATCTGGTAGCGGGCCTCTTCCTCGGTGTCCTCGTCCACGACCGTGACCGTGGCGCCGAACATGACCTGGTCGCCGTTCAGCTTGGTCACATCGATGACCTGGGCGCGGCTGATCTTGTCCTCGATGTCCGCGATCTGGCCCTCGATCCAGCCCTGACGCTCTTTCGCGGCATGATATTCAGCGTTTTCAGACAGATCGCCATGCTCGCGCGCTTCAGAGATGGCCGAGATCACGCTCGGCCGCTCCACGGACTTCAATTGCTTCAGCTGATCGTCGAGGACACGGTAGCCCTCGGCCGTCATCGGCACTTTTTCCATATGTCGTGAGTTTCTTGCTTCGCCCGACTGAAGGTTTGGTGACGCCAGAGGTCGCTGGGCGCTTGCGACCGGCCAAAGAGGGTAGGGCGCCAAGCCCCAAGGTTCAAGGGGCAGGACGCAACAGTGTTATGTCGGGAATGTTACGCCGGGCGGTTTCGCCTTCGCGTTCTCGCCTGACGGACGAGGCTCCAGGCCAGCCAGCCGATCGCCGCCAGCCCCAGCGCCATGAACAGGCTGGAGACAATGAAAACCCCGGTCGCGATGAAGGCCAGCACGAACGCAACGGCGGCGGTCAGGGCGGCGATGACTTGAATGGTTCTCAGGCGCATGAGCCTGTTAACGTCCAATTCACGGGCGGGTTGCGGCGACGGCAGGGACATGCGCCGGTTCTTCGCCGGTGTGGCGCCGGCGCCAGCCCCTCAGGCGTAGCTGTAGGGGCCTCCCCGCTCGAGCGCCCGCTGATAGGCCGGGCGGGCGTGAATCTTCTGCAGGAAGGCTTTCAGCTTCGGCTTGTCCGGGCCGTAGGGGACCCGGCTGCCCGCGGCTTCGACCGGAAAGCTCATCATGATGTCGGCCGCCGAGAAGGCGTCGCCGGCGAACCATTCGGACCGGCCCAGTTCGGCCTCCCAGTAGTCCGTATGGGCGGTGATCTGCGGGTCGATCATATTGGCGTTCATCGCCTGGCTGATGCCCTTGGCCACGCCGCGCGCCAGGAAGGGCACGCGTTTGGGCAGCACGGTGAAGATCAGCTTCAGCAGCAGGGGCGTCATGGCCGACCCCTCGGCATAGTGCAGCCAGTAGGTGAACCGCCGCGCCTCCGGCGTGCCGGGCGCGGGCCGCAGGCCAGCGGACGGGCAGGTCTCCAGCAGATATTCAATAATGGCCCCGGTCTCGGCCAGCCGGGCCTCGCCGTCGTCGAGCACCGGCGACTTGCCCAGCGGATGGATCGCCTTCAGCGCCGGGGGGGCCAGGTTGGTCTTCGCGTCGCGCTGATACCGCTTCACCTCATAGGGCAGGCCCATCTCCTCGAGCAGCCAGAGGACCCGCTGCGAGCGGGAATCGTTCAGGTGGTGGACGGTGATCATGGCGCGGCTCCGCTTGGCCCGCGCAGTTAGCGCGGTTGACGCGGCGTCGGTCCAGCGGATTCAGACGCGACGTCCGCTCCAGCGGCGACGGGGATGGACGGGCCGGCCCGCGCTTCCGGCGGGGTGTTTCGCAGTCTGCCGCTGCTCCCACAGCTGGAAGGCCAGGGTCGCCAGGGCCAGCTTGCCCGCGTGGCGACCGGCCATGCGCCGCCCGCCCTTGCTGAGCAGCAGGCCGCCGATCAGGGTCGCGAGTTTGGGAAGGGGCATGGCGGTCTCCGGTTCATGGAGTGAACGGGCGGAGCCGTGAACGGTTCAGCCGCGCCTCATCCCTTCGGCATCAACGCCTGCGCCGCCACGACCATGGCCTCGACGCCGGTGACGACCGAGGGCTGGGGGTCGATGCGGAACAGGGGGGAGTGGTGGCCCGGCGCGGTCGCCACGTCCGCCGCGGGCGTGCCGCCGACGCTGAAATAGACGCCCTTCACCCCGGTGTCGGGCGTGACGAACCAGGCGAAGTCCTCGGCGCCCATGCCGGTGCGGGGATTGTCCACAAGCCGCTCGGCGCCCATGGCCGCGCCGATGGCGGTTCGCACGCGGGCGGCGGTGGCGGCGTCATTGATGGTCGGGGGCGTGGTCTCGGTCGGGGAGCGGAGGACGGTCGGCAGGCGGTCTTCGGACACGCCGAGCGCCAGGGCGGTGCCCCGCACGACCCGGTCGATGCCGTCCAGCAGGGCCAGCCGGGTCTCGGGATTGTCGGCGCGGACGGTCAGCTGCAGGTCGACGCGGTCGGATATGATGTTGTGCTTGATGCCGCCGTGGAAGGACCCGACGGTGACGATCGCCCCCTCCAGCGGATTGATGCTGCGGCTGGGCAGGGTCTGCAGGTTCATCACGATGGCCGAGGCGACCACGATCGGATCGACGCCGAGGTGAGGATAGGCCCCGTGGGTGCCGACGCCATGCACGGCGATGTCGACGCTGTCCGAGCTGGACGAGGTGATGCCCAGCGGCAGGTCGATCAGGCCGGTGGCGAGGTCCGCCGAGACGTGGAAGGCCAAGGCGATGTCCGGCTTGGGGAAGCGGGTGTAGAGGCCGTCCTGCACCATGGCCCGGGCGCCGAAGATGCGCTCCTCTGCCGGCTGGGCGATCAGCACCAGGGTGCCGGACCAGTCCTGCCGCCGCGCCATCATCTGCCGCGCCGTGCCGATCAGGGCGGTGATGTGCACATCATGGCCGCAGGCGTGCATGACCGGCTTTTCCGCGCCGTCGCTGTCGGTCTGGCGGACAGTGGAGGCATTGGCCAAGCCCGACTGTTCGGCCAGTGGCAGGCCGTCCATGTCGGCGCGGATCATGACCGTGGGGCCGGCCCCGTTGCGCAGCACCGCGACCACGCCCGTGCCGCCGACACCGGTCGTCACGTCATAGCCGAGGGCGGTCAGTTGGGCCGCCATGATGCCGGCGGTCCGCACCTCCATGCCCGACAGTTCGGGGTTGCGGTGGAAGTCGTCGAACAGGGCGCCGAGGTTGGCGTCATAGTCGCGCGCAATGGCCTGGCGCAGCTCGACATCGGTCGAGCCCGTCTGGGCCTGCACCGCCCCGGCCGTGAGCATGGCCAGCGCCGCCGTCGTCGCAAGAAGAAGTCGCATCGTTCCGCCCCCGGTTTTGAGGCGGGAAGATTGGTCCGGCGGCGCCGGGCTGGCAACGGCCAAAGCGAAGCGCCCGGCTGTTGAGTTCGACGGCGGTTTGGCCCTAAGCCCATGCCATGACCACATCCGAACCCCGCCTGACCTCCCTCGCCCACGGCGGCGGCTGCGGCTGCAAGCTGGCCCCGGCGGTGTTGCGGGACATTCTGAAGGGGATGCCGCAGGCCGCGCCCTTCGCGAACCTGATGGTCGGGACCGAGACCTCTGACGACGCCGCCGTCTGGCGGTTGAACGACCAGCAGGCGCTGGTGGCGACCACGGACTTCTTCATGCCGGTGGTCGACGACCCGTTCCATTTCGGACAGATCGCGGCGACCAACGCCCTGTCGGACGTCTACGCCATGGGCGGGACGCCGATCTTCGCCCTGGCCATCGTCGGCATGCCGGTGAATGTGCTCTCGACGGAGACGATCGGCCGGATCCTGCAGGGCGGGGCCTCGGTCTGCGCGGCGGCGGGCATACCCGTAGCCGGCGGGCATTCGATCGACAGCGTCGAGCCGATCTATGGCCTCGTCGCGCTCGGACTGGTGCATCCGGATCACGTCCTGACCAACCGTGGCGCCCGCCCGGGCGACGTCCTGGTGCTGACCAAGAGGCTCGGCGTCGGCGTGCTCAGCGCCGCCTTCAAACAGGACCGGTTGAGCAAGGACGGCTATCGGACCCTGAAGGAGACCACCACCCGGCTGAACAGCTTCGGCGCCAGACTGGCCGGCCGTCCCGGGGTGCACGCGGTGACGGACGTCACCGGCTTCGGCCTTCTGGGCCATGCCCTGGAGATGGCGCGCGGCGCGGACGCCACGGTCGAGATCACCGCTGACCCTCCAACGCTGGCGGGCGTCCGGGAGCTGCTAAGGGACGGCGTCCGCACCGGCGCCTCAGGCCGCAACTGGGCCAGCTACGGCGCCGAGGTCGATCTGCCGGCCGGTCTGGAGGACTGGCGCCGCGACCTCCTGACCGATCCCCAGACGTCCGGCGGCCTGCTGATCGCCGTGGCCGAGGCCGAGGTTCATGAGCTCAAGGCGTTCGCGCGGATCAATGGCTCGGGCTTCGATATCGTCGGGCGCGTGGTCGAGGGCCCGCCCCGGGTGCGCGTCGCCGCATGATTCGCCGCACCGTCGATCTGTCGCCCGCCGCGCGCGACGGCTTCGACGCGATCATCGACGTGCGCAGCCCGGCCGAGTTCGCGCTCGATCACATTCCCGGCGCGATCAATCTGCCGGTGCTGGATGACGGACAGCGCGCCGCGGTCGGGACGGAATATGTCCAGGGCTCCAAATTCCTCGCCCGGCGCACCGGCGCGGTCCTGGTGGCGCGCAATATCGCGGCGCATCTGGAAGGGGCGCTGGCCGATCGCGACGGATCGTTCCGGCCGCTGGTCTATTGCTGGCGCGGCGGCCAGAGGTCGGGAGCCATGGTCACGGTGATGGACCAGATCGGCTGGCCGGTCGCGGTGCTGGACGGCGGCTACCAGACCTGGCGGCGGCAGGTCACGGCGGCCCTTTACGACACGCCCCTGCCGCATCGGCTGACCCTGCTGGACGGACCGACGGGGTCGGGCAAGACGGCCCTGCTGACGGCGCTGGCGGCGCGGGGCGTGCAGACCCTGGATCTCGAGGCGCTGGCGGCGCACCGGGGCTCGCTGTTCGGCGCCATGCCCGGCGGCCAGCCATCGCAGAAGGGGTTCGAGAGCCGGCTGCACGACGCCCTCGCCCGCCTCGACCCGGCCCGAGCCGTCGTGGTCGAGGCCGAGAGCAGCCGGATCGGGGCGCGGGTCATTCCGCCGGCCCTGTGGGCCGCCATGGCCGCGGCGCCGGTGATCGAAATCGCCGCGCCGGTCGAGGCCCGGGTCGCCCATACGGTCGCGACCTATGCCGATATCGCGGCCGATCCCGTGGCGCTGGACACGGCGCTGGGCCGGCTGCCGCGCCATCATTCGAAGGCGACCATCGGCGAATGGCGCGCCATGGCCGCGCGCGGGGAGATCGCCGACCTGGTCCGCCGGCTGATCGAGGCCCACTACGACCCGGCCTATCTCAAGACCGGCGCCGACCGGGCTCGCCCTGTGCTCGATCGCCTGGTGCTGGATGATCTCTCGCCCGCTTCCATCGAGGCCGCGGCGCACAGGCTGGCGGCGAGCCTCGACCCGGCCTAGCTTCCTCCCATGACTCAGTCCCGCACCGCCGCCCTGTTCTCCTCGCTCAGCCTGCGCGTTCTTCTGGCGCTGGCCGCCGGTCTGGCCGCCGGCGCGGCGGCGCAGACGTACGGCATCCCCGGGGGGACCGGAACGATCGCCCTGGTCGAGGGGCTGGGCCAACTGTGGCTCAACGCCCTGCGCATGACCATCATTCCGCTCGTGTTCGCCCTGCTGGTGACCGGCATCGCCTCCATCGCCGATGCGGCCGCGACCGGGCGGCTGGCGCTCAGGGCCGTGGTGGTCTTCGCCCTCCTGCTGGTCGGGGCGACGGTCTACGGCATTGTGGCGTCTCAGGGACTGCACGCCCTCTGGCCCATCGATCCCGAGGGCGCGCGCCTGCTGCTGGCCGGCGCCCCCGGCGATGAGGTCGTGCGTGAGAACGTCGGCGGCGGCGGCGGTCTCGCGGCCTTCCTGACCAGCCTCGCCCCGTCCAATCCGATCCGCGCGGCGGCCGATGACGCCATCCTCGGCATCGTCGTCTTCGCCATCGTCTTCGGCTTCGCCACGACCCGGCTGAGCGCCCGCCTGCGACAGCCGCTGACCGTCTTCTTCGAGGCCGTGGCCGAGACCATGATCGTCATCGTCCACTGGGTCCTGCGCGCCGCCCCGATCGGCGTCTTCGCCCTGTCGCTGGGCGTGGGCCTGAGGGCCGGCCTGGGGGCCGCGGGCGTGCTCGGCCACTATATCGCGCTGGTGGTGCTGGCCCTCGTCGGCCTGATCCTGCTCACCTATGTCGTCGCCGTGGTCTTCGGCCGGGTCAGCCTCGGCCGGTTCGCCCGCGCCGTCGCCCCGGCCCAGGTCGTGGCCTTCTCGACCCAGTCCTCGCTGGCCTGTCTGCCGGTGATGGTCGAGCGGGCGATCGACCGGCTGGGCGTGTCCCCGGCGACCGCGGGCCTCGTCCTGCCGCTGGCGGTGGCGGTGTTCCGCATCACCTCGACGGTCGCCAACCTCGCGGTCTGCATCTATGTCGCCCACCTGTACGGCATCGCCCTGACGCCGGGCGTGCTGTTCGCGGGCGGGGTCACGGCCCTCGCCATCAGCGTCGGCACCGTCGGCCTGCCCGGTCAGGTCAGCTTCTTCGCCTCCATCGCCCCCATCGCCCTGGTCATGGGCCTGCCGCTCGAGGTCCTGCCCCTGCTGCTGGCGGTCGAGGTCGTGCCCGACATCTTCCGCACCATCGGCAACGTCACCGCCGATCTGGCTGCGGCGCGGATCGTGGAAGGGCGGGACGCGACGGCGGACCCGGAGGCGGCGTCGGGGATCTAGGGAGCGGACGGCGTCAACCAGCCGCCCGGCCGCTCCACGTTGAACGCCCCGCTTTCCTCCGCGAACCGGTTGAGCAGGAAGGCGTGCCCGGCGCCGTAGATGACCAGCACCCGCTCGCCCGGATCGTCGGCCAGCCGCACCAGATTGGCGAAGATTTTCAGGTTCCGCCCATGCCAGGCCCCGACCCAGTTCGCCCCCTGGTTCGTCGCGGACCCGCCCAGCAGGGCGAAGTCATAGTATGGCCGGTGCATGACCAGCAGGTATTCGGGGCTGTTCATCAGAGCCAGCCATTCAGGGATGGGACGCGATCGCACCAGGTCGGTCGTCCGCTGTCCTCTGACGGGATTGCGCAGTTCGGCCAGGCGCGCCTGTTCGCCCGCCGCTTCCGCCCCTTCAATCCAATTGTAGTCCGCCTCCTCGCCCGGCGGCATGTCGTTCCAGTCGACAGCGTAGACGCGGTCGTGGCCCAGCCGGGCCGCCAGCCTGAGGCCGATCTGGTCGATCTCGCTCGCCGTCAGGGCATAGGCGCCGGCGCGATAGTCGGCGTAGCGTCGGTCCAGCCTCGCCTGGCCGGTGGTGTCGATCTCGACCGCGATCCGCGTCGGCCGCCACCGGGCGAGCGACTCGACCACGGCCTCGATTTCCGCTTGTCGGGTCGCGCTCATCACATCGTCGACCTCGGTGCGCAGCACGTCGCGATTGTTGTTCGCCAGATGCGCCGTGCCCAGCACCATCAGCGCGGGGCGCTCCTCGATGCGGCGCTCGCTCAGCAATCGGACCGGTTGCGAAGCCGGCGCCGGTTCCTGCGCCACGGCGGGCGCCGCGGCCAGCACCGAAAGGGCGAGAGCGAACAACAGGCGATGCGACATTGATGGGCTCCGGTTAAGCTTCGCGGGACGCTTAGCCGCGGAACGCCGGTATGGCCCGTTAAGAATTGTTCAGGCGTGGGCGGTGCGCAGCAGCAGCCAGAAGACGGCCGCCGCCCCGACCAAGTGCGCGGCGATCACGACGCCCAGCAGGGTCCGGAACGGCTCCTTGCGCGTCTTGTGACGCAGGAGGTGCTGCCCCATCCACGCGCCTACGCCGCCAAACAGGGCGGCGAGCAAGAGGGTGCTCTCCCGCACCCGCCGGCCGTGATCCCGGGCCCGGGTCTTGTCGAACCAGAACAGACCGAAGGCCGCCAATTCCGCGAGGGCGACCAGGATCAGCGCCCGGTCGATGCCGGCCAGGCCGATCCCGCCGCTCAGTGCGCGTAGTCCTGGATCGGACGCACATCCAGCTCGCCGGCCTTGATCGCCCCGATCGCCTGGGCCGCCGCCAGGGCGCCCGCCGTCGTCGTATAGTAGGGCATCTTCATCATCAGCGCCGTCCGGCGCAGGCTGAAGCTGTCCAGCAGCGCCTGTTTGCCCTCGGTGGTGTTGAAGACCAGCTGGACGTCGCCATTCTTCATCGCGTCGACGATGTTGGGGCGGCCCTCCAGAACCTTCTTCACATGGCCGACGGCGAGGCCCTGTTCGGTCAGATAGGTGTGGGTCCCGCCGGTGGCGAGGATGGAGAAGCCCTCGGCGATCAGGGTCTTCACCGCCTCGACGATGAAGGGCTTGTCGCCGTCCTTGACGCTGACGAAGGCGCAGCCGGCGACGGGCAGGGTGGTGCCCCCGCCGATCTGGCTCTTGGCGAAGGCGCGGGCGAAGGCGGGGGCCATGTCGGCCTCGCCCTCGCGCTTCCAGTCCAGACCCATGACCTCGCCGGTCGAGCGCATCTCGGGGCCCAGGATGGTGTCGACCCCGGCGAAGCGGGCGAACGGGAAGACGGCTTCCTTGACCGCGATATGGTCGTACGGGACGTCCTTCAGGCCGAAGGATTTCAGCGGCACGCCGGCCATGACCTTGGCGGCGATGGCGGCGATCGGCTGGCCGATGGTCTTGGCCACGAAGGGCGCCGTGCGGCTGGCGCGCGGGTTCACTTCCAGCACGAAGATGCGCGGGTTTGCGCTGTGCGGCTCCTCGATGGCGAACTGGACGTTCATCAGGCCGCGCACCTTGAGGGCCCGGGCCATGGCCTCGGTCTGGCGCTTCAACTCGGCGACGATCTCGGCCGACAGGGAGAAGGGCGGCATGGAGCAGGCGCTGTCGCCCGAGTGCACCCCGGCCTCCTCGATGTGTTCCAGCACCCCGGCCACGAACACCGTCTCGTCGTCGCACAGGGCGTCGACGTCGACCTCGGTGGCGCGGTTCAGATAGTGGTCGATCAGCACGGGATCGTCGCCCGACACGCGCATGGCCTCGCCGACGTAGCGGTCCAGCTGCTCGCGGTCGTGGACGATGACCATGCCGCGCCCGCCCAGAACGTATGAGGGGCGCAGGACGACCGGATAGCCGACCTCGTCCGCCTTCTGCGCGGCTTCCTCGGCGCTGCGGGCCAGGCCGTTGGGCGGTTGCATCAGGCCGATGTCGTGCAGCATGACCTGGAACCGCTCGCGGTCCTCGGCCAGGTCGATGGAGTCCAGCGAGGTGCCCAGGATCGGCACCCCGTCCTCGTGCAGCGCATGGGCCAGCTTCAGCGGCGTCTGGCCGCCGAACTGGACGACGACGCCGATCAGGTTTCCGGTCGAACGCTCGACGTCGATCAGCTCCAGCACGTCCTCGGCCGTCAGCGGCTCGAAATACAGCCGGTCGGAGGTGTCGTAGTCGGTCGAGACGGTCTCGGGGTTGCAGTTGACCATGATCGACTCGACGCCGATGTCGGCGAAGGCGAAGGCCGCGTGACAGCAGCAGTAATCGAACTCGATGCCTTGCCCGATGCGGTTCGGCCCGCCGCCGAGAATGATCGCCTTCTTGCGGTCGGTGGGATTGGACTCGCACTGCGGGACCTGGCCGAGGGCGCCGGTCTCATAGGTCGAATACATATAGGCGGTGGCGCTGGCGAACTCGGCGGCGCAGGTGTCGATGCGCTTGAACACGGGGCGCACGTTCAGGCCGCGGCGGGCCGCGCGGACGGCCTTTTCGGTCTGGCCGGTCAGCTGGGCGAGGCGGGCGTCGGAGAAGCCCTTGCTCTTCAGCTTGCGGAAGTCGGTCGGCTCGGTCGGCAGGCCCTGGACGCGGATATGGCCTTCGGTGCGCACGATGTCGGCGATCTGGCGCAGGAACCACGGCTCGTAGGAACAGGCGGCGTTGACCTCCTCGACCGACAGGCCGTGGCGGAAGGCCTGGGCGATGACGAGGATGCGGTCCGGCGTCGGCTGGCCCAGGGCCCGGACCACGGCGGCGCGGGCCGAGGCGTCGTCCTCGACGTCGGCGACGCCGTCGATCTCGATCTCGTTGAAACCGGTCAGGCCGGTCTCGAGGCCGCGCAGGGCCTTCTGCATCGATTCCTGGAAGGTCCGGCCGATGGCCATGACCTCGCCCACCGACTTCATCGAGGTCGACAGGGTGGCCTCGGCGCCGGGGTATTTCTCGAAGGCGAAGCGGGGGATCTTGGTGACGACATAGTCGATGCTCGGCTCGAACGAGGCCGGCGTGACCATGGTGATGTCGTTGGTCAGTTCGTCGAGCGTGTAGCCGACGGCCAGGCGGGCGGCGACCTTGGCGATGGGGAAGCCGGTGGCCTTCGACGCCAGCGCCGAGGACCGCGACACGCGCGGGTTCATCTCGATCACCACCATACGGCCGTCGGCGGGATTGATCGCCCACTGCACGTTCGATCCGCCGGTCTCGACGCCGATCTCGCGCAGGACGTTGATCGAGCCCGTGCGCATCCGCTGGTACTCTTTGTCGGTCAGCGTCAGGGCCGGGGCGACGGTGATGGAGTCGCCGGTGTG
The DNA here is from genome assembly GCF_030160755.1 of Brevundimonas denitrificans. Taxonomy (GTDB): domain Bacteria; phylum Pseudomonadota; class Alphaproteobacteria; order Caulobacterales; family Caulobacteraceae; genus Brevundimonas; species Brevundimonas denitrificans. The sequence continues at coordinate 24,660 of NZ_BSOY01000016.1, forward strand.
CACCCCCATCGGATCGATGTTCTCGATGGAGCAGATGATGATGCAGTTGTCCGCCTTGTCGCGGACGACCTCCATCTCATACTCCTTCCAGCCCAGGACGCTTTCCTCGACCAGCACCTCGGTGGTCGGCGACAGGTCCAGGCCGCGCTCGACGATCTCGCGGTATTCCTCGACATTGTAGGCGATGCCGCCGCCGGTGCCGGCCAGGGTGAAGGACGGGCGGACGATCGCCGGCAGGCCGACGAAGGCCAGGGCGTCTTCGGCTTCGTCGATGTGGTGGATGGCCTTGGAGCGCGGGCTTTCCAGACCCAGCTTGTCCATGGCGTCGCGGAATTTCTGACGGTCCTCGGCCTTGTCGATGACGTCGGCCTTGGCCCCGATCATCTCCACGCCCCACTTCTTCAGCGCGCCCGAGGCGTCCAGCGCCAGCGCCGTGTTCAGTGCGGTCTGGCCGCCCATGGTCGGCAGCAGGGCGTCGGGCCGCTCTTTCGCGATGATGCGCTCGACGAACTCCGGCGTGATCGGCTCGATATAGGTGGCGTCGGCCACCTCCGGGTCGGTCATGATGGTGGCGGGGTTCGAGTTGACCAGAATGACCCGGTAGCCCTCGGCCTTCAGCGCCTTGCACGCCTGCACGCCCGAATAGTCGAACTCGCACGCCTGCCCGATCACGATCGGCCCCGCGCCGATGATCAGGATGGACTGGATGTCTGTGCGCTTGGGCATGGGTCTGTACTCAGTTCACCACGACCGCGCATTCCCAGCCGTCGTAGTCCAGCTGGAAGGCCGCGGCCCAGGATTGCATCATGGTCGAGATCGGGGAGAAGGAGGCCTCGTCGACCGCCATGGTCGTCTCGAGGATGGTGCAGTCGTCCTGACCCCGGGTCAGGAAACCGGCGCGCCGCGCGACCTCATTCAGGTCGTCGTGATCGCCCTCGCCGTAGAAGTAGAACAGGGTGTGGCGCGGCGTGACGCCGCTGTCCCCATGCTCCGCCAGGGTCGCCCGGATCATGGCGTCGCGCTCTTCGTGCGGGACCTCATTGTCGGACACGGGGGCGGGCTCCTTGCGCGCGCGAACCCGCCAGCGGCTGTGACGCCGTGCGGGCCGGTCGGGTTGTCGGTTAAGCGGCCCGTCTAAAGACGGGCGGGCGGGAGAGCAAGCGCCGTCTGACCCCGAACGAAAAAGGGCGGCCCTTGCGAGCCGCCCTTTCACTGTCGTCGTGGCGTCAGATTAGAACGGACGCCAGTTCAGGCCCACGAAGAAGCGGCGGCCGTAGGGGTCGAAGTTCGAATAGAGCGTGGTGCCCAGATAGGGCGCCTGCTCGGCGTCGAAGGCGTTGACCACACCGGCGCGGACCGAGAGGTCATCACGCACGTTCCACCGGACGGTGAAGTCGTGGCGCGTGAAGTTGCCGGTCTCGAACTGGTCGTACGGCCGCTGGTCGGCGTTGGTCACAGCGTCACGCGTCTGGATGATGTCCTGGGCTGTTTGCCAGTCCGCGGTCCAGTTCACGCTCCAGACGTCGCTCGGCTCCCAAGTCAACGACGAAGTCAGCCGGACGCGCGGGTAGTAGAGGCTGGAAGCCAGCTCGGTCGAATCGGCAGGATCGTCCGCGTTCAGGAACTGCTTCTGGTCGATCAGCCACAGGCCGCCCACCGAGTAGTTGATGCGGCCCCAGTTGCGTCCGAAGGTTTCCTCGATGTCCAGCGCGTAGTTGGCGGTGAAGTCGAGGCCGCGGGTCTCCAGCGAAGCGTAGTTGATCGAGCCCTCGATGAAGCCGCCGACGGGATCGTTCAGCGGTGCGCCGACGCCGAACGGGATGTTCGGGTTGTTGCGGAAGATGGTCGAGCAGGCGGCTGTGTTCAGCGACTCGCCGCTGACGCAGTTCGCCGCCGCCGTCCCGGCCGAGACCGAGGCGATGACCTGATCGATCTTGATCTCGTAATAGTCGAGGACCAGCGACAGGTTCGGGAAGAAGCGGGGGCGCAGCACCGTCGAGAAGGTGAAGCTGTCCGACTCTTCGGGCTGGAGGTTGGGATTGCCGCCCAGCACGCCGGCGATGCCCGAGGTGTAGACCGGGTTGAAGTCGTCAGCGTTGGTGGCGGTCGCGCCGGCGAAGTCGAACGTCAGGCCTTGCTGTTGGGCCAGGGCGGTGCAGTTGGCGACCCGGTTGGCCTGGGTCTCCGTGTCCTGGGCCGCGATGCTCAGGGTGGCGCAAGGATCGACGAACCCGTTCAGGAAGGTCTGGCTGAACGGCGAGAAATTCTCGGCCAGATCGGGAACGCGAACCGACGAGTTGAAGCTCGTCTTGAAAGCGATGTCCCGGATCGGGCGATACACGAGGTTCACGCCATAGACGTCCACGTCGCCGACGGTCGAATAGTCGGCATAGCGGTAGGAGGCGCTGAGCTCGGCGTATTCGCCCACGAAGCTGTCGCGGAAGAGCGGCACGGACAGCTCGCCGAACACTTCTTCACTGGTGTACTCGGCCTCGTCGAAGTCGGGGCCGGTGTTCAGGAACAGGAAGCCACGGCCGGCCGTGTCACGATCGCGACCGGTGGCCGAGGTCGCTTCACGCCGGTACTCGGCGCCGAGGGCCACGCCGATCGGACCGGCGCCCCAGAAGTCCCAGAGCGTGCCCGAGACCGAAGCGATGGCCTGCTCCTGCTCGTTGCGCTCGGTGACGCCGACGACGGCGTCGATATAGGCCAGCGCCTGCTCCGACTGATTGCCCTTGCCGAAGACGTTCAGCGGGGCGCACTCGCTGATCGAGCGACGGCCATAGTCGGTGTCACGCAAGTCGCCGCCTGTGGTGGCGTCGTTCAGGAACGGCGAGTTCCGGTCGGCCAGCAGCTGGACGCGGCAGACGATCTCGCCGGGGCGGCCGTTTACTTCACCGGCGGTGTCGACCACGGCATCCGCGGCCAGGGCGAAGCGCTGGCTGTCAGTGCCGCGTTCGAGGTTTTCGACCTCGACCTCGCCGTAGGTGTAGCCGATGTCCCAATCGATGTTGTTGACGAAGGCGAGCCGGTCGAACGAACCGCGGAAGCCGGCGACATAGCGGGTCAGTTCCCGCGTGTTCTCCTGCGTGCGGTCCGGGCCGAACATGCTGTGACGCGCGTTCTGGAACAGGAAGGGAGCCAGCGGCTGGCCCGGAGTGGTCGCCGTGGGCTGGGTGTAGGGGGTCACCATGTTGGTGGCGATCGCATTACGGACGTTGGCCGGCAGGAAGGCGTTGTCAGTCCAGCGAAGGTCGAAGCTGGCGACGCTGTAGATCGGATTGACCTCGTTGGCCGAGTACGAGTTATCCAGATCGATGTCGTAGAAGGTCGGCTGCGACAGGTCGAAGGTCTCTTCGGTGACGTATTTGGCCTCGGCGTAGAACTCGATGTCCGGCGTGATCTCGAAATTCATACCGGCCTGGAAGCGGGCGGATTCCGAACGGGGCACGCGCGATCCGGTGGAGAACTCCGCCGGGTTTTCGCCGTCGCCGCCGATGTTGAAGGGCCGGTTGATGCCGGTCTCGCCCACGCGCTCGCCGAAGTTCGCCAGACGTGCGGTCGTGCCGTCGTAGTAGTAGGTCCGGCCCGGCTGAACGCCGAAGCAGTTGGCGCTGTACGAGAAGAAGCCGCCCGGGAAGCAGTTGGCGTAGGGAACGTCAGGATCGTTGAGCGGGCTGGGTTGGGCCACGGTCGCCAGGGTGGTCTGTCCCCAGCGCGGCCGGTCGATCCGGTTCACACCCGAGTACAGGCGCACGTCGGTAATGCCGTCGCTGCGGGCCGAGGTCGGGTCGGCGTCAACGCCCAGCAGGACCGGCGCGTCTTCCAGCCAGTCGATGTCCAGCGAGGTCACTTCGTCGACCTGTTCGTACTCGCCGTGCGCATAGAGGTTCAGGCGATCATCGAGCAGGTTCGTGCCCGCGAGGATGGAGATGCGTTTGTTGGCCTGACCGTCCTGGTTGATCATGCCGTAGTTGGCGTCGATCTCGAGACCCTCGAAATCCTTGCGCAGGATGAAGTTCAGCACGCCCGAGACGGCGTCGGCGCCGTAGACCGAGGCGGCGCCGCCGGTGACGATCTCGATGTTCTCGATGAGGAGCCGCGGGATGGTGTCGACGTCGACGGACAGCTGACCGCCGCTGGAACCAACGTGACGGCGACCGTCGACGAGGGTCAGGGTGCGGTTCGAGCCGAGGCTGCGCAGGTTGGGCAGTGAGAGGCCGCCGTCGCCGAGGCCGCTGCCGGTGGTGTCGGACGGGACAACCGAGTTGGACAGGGCGGGAATGGTGGCGAGGTAGTCGATCACCGTCGTCTGGCCGGTGCTCAGCAGGTCTTCGCGCTGGACCTGGATCAGCGGGGTCGGCGAATTGGTCGGGTCGCGGCGGATGCGCGAGCCGGTGACCACGACTTCGTCAAGTTCGGAAGAATCGTCCTGGGCGTCAGCCGCGCCGGGGGCGGTGTTCAGGGGTTCCTGGGGCGCAGTCTGGGACCATGCGGGAGAGGAAACAGCCATCAAACCTGCAAGCACAGTCGAGGCTAGAAGGCGGTTACGCATAACAATCATTTTTGACCCGTACTTGAGAGTGACACATGTCTGCCCCTCCCCAGTCAGACGGTCGCCACAAACCCAACACAGAAGTGTCGGTCAAGCGGTGCAATAAATAATCTTACGAAATCACGACGTTATTCTTTCACAGTGTCGTTACGGTCACCGATATATTGAAATCTCGCTGTTATTTGTTGACTGTTGTTCTCTCAATCATCTCCAGAGCGCTGCCTGATCCAGAACGGCAGCTCGCTGATGCCATTTAGCGCACCGAAACGGGCGTGGTTCTCGGGCGCATCCGCGAGTTCGTGGGCCCAGGTGATGACGTAGGGGATGTGGACGGCGAAGGCGCCGGCCTCGAGCGCGGGAAGAACGTCCGACTTCATGGAGTTGCCGGCCATGACGGCCTCATCCGCGCCGGTGCCGTGGCGGGCGAAGACGCGGTCGTAGGTCCGGTGATCCTTCTCCGAGACGATCTCGACGGCGGCGAACAGGTCGCCGAGTCCGGACGCCGCCAGCTTGCGTTCCTGATCCAGCAGGTCGCCCTTGGTGATCAGCACCAGCCGATACCGCTCAGACAGGGCGGCCAAGGCCTCGTCCACGCCGGGCAGGGTCTCGACCGGGTGGGCCAGCATCTCTCGCCCCGCGGCGAGGATTTCCCGTACCACCGAGGCCGGCGCCTCGCCGCCGGTCAGTTCCATGGCCGTCTCGATCATCGACAGGGTGAAGCCCTTCACCCCGTAGCCGTAGAGCCGCAGGTTCCGCTTCTCGGTCTCGGCCAGCCGTGCCTCCAGCGTATCGCGATCGGCATGGTCGGCGAGCAGGGCCACGAACCGGTCGTGGGTCAGCCGGAAGATGGTCTCGTTGTGCCAGAGGGTGTCGTCGGCATCGAGGCCGACCGTGGTGATGCTCATGCTGGCTTCCTGGCCCATGCGGGCCGGAGGATGCAAGCCGCCAGCCAAAGGTCGGACGGCGCCAGATCGGGACGGGTCATGGTCAACGGTGTTTGACCATGTTCGTGAGCGATGTGTTTTCTGATTGAGGCGCGAAATGGAAGGGCGAGGGGGATCGTGTTGGACCGGCTTGGAGAAGCGGTCATGAGTCGTATCGGGGGCGAAGCCCATCTTGCCCAGGGCTCCACAGACGCTGAATACGCGCGCGATCCGCTGCGGGCGCCGCTCGGCGAGCGCCGATCCTACGCCGCGCCCTATGAGAGCCTGACCTTCACCCTTCTGACCCGCGCCCGCCGCGAGTTGACGGTGACGCTGGCCGCCCAGCCCGTGTTCGACCTGAGCCTCTCCGTCCCGGTCAGCCGCCGCATTCGCCGCACGGTGCGCCATCGGGGCGGCGAGACGGCGCTGGCGGCGCTGGGTCGCCGCACGCTGGAGCCCACGGACCTGAAGCGGATCGACCTGCAGACGCTGAGCCACGGTCTCGATCTTCTGCACCTCGGCTCGGACGACAGCGGCGTCCTGCCGGCGTTCTGGCGCACGGTGGCCTCCAGCGGGGGGCGGTTCGCCCTGTTGTGCACCGAGCTTCAGCACGGCGCCGCGCCGGGCGCCCTGCTGGTCGAGGTCATGGGCGGGCTGGAGCAGGCGCCGCCCGAGAGCATCGACGAAGCGATCGCCCATTTCGAGACCTCGGCCCTGGGCGTCATCCTGCATATCGCGCCGGACGCCGGGGCGGCCCGGCGTCTGGCGGACGTGCGCGCCCGATGCCTGGCCATCGATTTCGCCGGCGTCGCCCACGAGAGCCCGCGAGAGTGGCTGGACGCCGCGGCGCTGATCGGCGTCGCGCGCGACGCCTGTCCGCAGGTCATGCTGCTGAACCTGCGGCCCGATCGCGGTCTGGCGGCCCAGGCCGCCGGCGCCACCCACGCCGTCTTCGCCGGCATGGATGCGATCACGGTCTGAGATCGGTTGACGGGAAGGGCGGGCCGGGGCCTTGATCCCGGCCATGCAGGCCACGCTTCCCGCCCGATTGTACGGCTGTCCCGACGCCTGGGCGCGCGAGCGTTCCGCCGTGTTCGGAACGGCCTGGCTGTTCCTCGGCCATGAAGCAGAGGCGCCCGCTGTCGGCGACTGGATCGCGACCGACGTCGCGGGGCATCGCCTGCTGGCGGTTCGGGGCAGGGACGGCGCGCTGCGAGCCTTCCACAACGTCTGCCGCCACCGGGCTGGACCGCTGGTCACGGGCGCGAGCGGGCATTGCGGGGGCGAACTGGTCTGCGCCTATCATGGCTGGCGGTATGCGCTGGACGGACGGCTGAGGGCGGCGACGGGATTCGGCGCGGCGGAGGGGTTCGATCCGCGCGAATTCGGCCTGCTGGCCCTGCGGCTGGAGACCTGGCGCGGGCTGGTCTTCGCCACGATGGACGGGGAAGCCCGGCCGCTGGCCGATCATGTCGCCCCGCTGGAGGCTCTGCTGGCCGGACGAGGCCTGAAGATCCCCGCGCCGGCGCTGCGCCGCGCACACGATCTGGCCTGTGACTGGAAGACCTATGCCGAGAACTATCTCGAGGGCTACCACATCGGCTCGGTCCATCCGGTGCTGGCCGATGAACTGGGCGCGGCGGAGTACCGGGTGCGGGTCGAGGGCGATCTGGTGGTGCAGGAGGCGGTCGGGGTCAATGACGGGCCGCAGGCGGGCGTCTGGGGCTGGCTGTGGCCCAACCTCGGCATCAACGTCTATCGCGACGGGGCCATGATCGAGCGGATGACGCCGGTCGGGCCGGGCCGGACGCGGCTGGACTATCTGTTCCTCAACGACGGCGGCGAAGGCGCGCTGGGCGAGGCCCTGACCGCGTCGGACCGGCTGACGGCAGAGGACGCCGCCATCTGCGAGGCGGTGCAGCGCAATCTGTCGGCGGGCGCCTATGATCGCGGCGTGCTCAGCCCCAATCACGAAATCGCCCTGGCCTGGTTCCAGTCGCGGATCGCGGAGGTTCATCCATGAGCGACGTCGTCGAAGACCGGCACAAGCTGGGCTGGGGTCTCGCCGCCCTGGTCGTGGCGGGGAACATGATCGGTTCGGGCGTCTATCTGCTGCCCGCCACCCTGGCGCCGGTCGGGTCGTCGAGCGTGGTCGGCTGGGGCGTCGCCGGGCTGGGAGCCGTGACCCTGGCCCTGGTGTTCGCGGCCCTGGGACGGCTGCAGCCGGACGCGGACGGCCTGTCGGGTTTCGCCGAACGGGGTCTGGGACGGTTCTTCGGCTTCCAGACGGCGCTGGCCTTCTGGACCGCCTGCCTCGTCGGCAATGTCGCCATCGCTGTGGCGGCCACGGGCTATCTCGGTTTCTTTTTCCCCGTCTTGAAGGAGCCGGTGGCGGCGACGTTCTGCAACCTCGGCCTGATCTGGTTGACGACGGGCGCCTATATCCTCGGGGCGCGGGCGGCGTCGCGGTTCGCGGCCCTTGCCCTGGTCATCGGCCTTGTCCCCCTCGTCATCGCCGTCGCCGCCGGAATCTCGGCCTTCAACGGGGAGACCTTCGCGGCCTCCTGGAGCCCGTCGGGGAACAGCCTGGCCGAAAGCGTGCCCGCGTCCCTGGCCGTGATCTTCTGGGCCTTCCTCGGCGTGGAGACGGCGGCGGTCCTGTCCGCCCGCGTCCGCAATCCGGCGCGCGACGTCGGCCGTGCCTCGATCGCCGGCGTTCTGTTGGCCTCGCTCGTCTATGTGGCGGCGAGCGTGGCGGTGTTCGGGGTGATCCCGGCAGGCGTTCTGGCGGAATCCTCCAGCCCCTATGCGGATCTGACGGCGCGGGTGTTCGGGGCCTCGATCGGCGCGGCGGTCGCGGCCTGCGCCGTGATCAAGGCGGTCGGCACGCTGAGCGGCTGGGTGATGCTGGGCGGAGAGACGGCGCGGGCCGCCGCGCGGTCCGGCTATCTGCCGTCAGGCTTCGGTCACGGCGAGCGGACGCCGATCGTCAACCCGCTGCTGGGCGGGGCGATCATGAGCATCGTGGCCGTACTGTCCGGCCAGCCGACCCTGGGGGGCCAGTTCGGCATGCTGGTGGGCGTCACCTCGGTGCTGAGCCTGGTGGTCTACGGCCTGTGTTCCGCCTCCCTGTTCCGGCTGGCGCGGTGGACCCGGGCGCGGTTCATCGCGGCGCTGGGCCTGCTGTTCGCCACGGCCGCCGTGGCCGCGGCGGCGCCCGGCTACATCCTGCCGACGGCGATCTTCTTCGTCATCACCAGCGGGGCCTGGTTCGCCTTCATGCGGGGCAAGCCCGCCAACCCGGTTGACCCGGCGGCGGCGGCTCACTAGCAAACGCGCCGTTTGCTCGCCGGGATTCGGTGATAGAGAGCGCCCCATGACCACCCAACTCCTCCCCGGCGTCACCGGCGTGCTCGCGCTCGCGGACGGCACCATCCTGCAAGGCATCGGCTGCGGCGCCGTGGGCTCGGCCCTTGGCGAGGTGGTCTTCAACACCGCCATGACCGGGTATCAGGAGATCCTGACCGACCCGTCGTACATGAGCCAGATTCTCGCCTTCACCTTTCCGCACGTCGGCAACACCGGGACCAATGTCGAGGACATTGAACAGATCGGCGGCGGCTCGGACACCTCGGCGCGGGGCGCGATCTTCCGCGACGCGCCGACCGATCCGGCCAACTGGCGCAGCGAGAGCGATTTCGACGGCTGGATGAAGCGGCGCGGCGTGGTCGGACTGGCGGGCGTGGACACCCGCGCCCTGACCGCCCGCATCCGCGACATGGGCGCGCCCCACGCCGTGATCGCCCACGACCCGTCCGGACAGTTCGACCTCGACGCCCTGGTCGCCCAGGCCCGCGCCTGGACCGGCCTTGTCGGGCTGGACCTGGCCAAGGACGCCTCGACGCTGCAGTCGTTCGACTGGGACGAGGGGCTGTGGGACTGGCCGGAAGGTCATCCGCGCGTCGACGCGACCGACAGGTCGGTGGTCGTCGTCGACTATGGCGTGAAGCGCAACATCCTCAGGGCGCTGGCCTCGACCGGCGCGAAGATCACCGTGGTGCCGGCGACGACGACGGCCGAGCAGATTCTGGCGCGCAAGCCCGACGGCGTGGTCCTGTCGAACGGTCCGGGCGATCCGGCGGCCACCGGGGTCTATGCCGTGCCGGAGATCAGGAAGCTGGTCGACAGCGGCACGCCCCTGTTCGGCATCTGTCTGGGTCACCAGATGCTGGCGCTGGCGCTGGGCGCGAAGACGGTCAAGATGGATCAGGGCCACCACGGGGCCAATCATCCGGTCAAGGACCTGACGACCGGCAAGGTCGAGATCGTGTCGATGAACCACGGCTTCACCGTCGACCGCGACAGCCTGCCCGATGCGGTCGTCGAGACCCACGTCAGCCTGTTCGACGGCACCAACTGCGGCATCGCCCTGAAGGACCGCCCGGTGTTCAGCGTCCAGCACCACCCCGAGGCGTCGCCCGGACCGACCGACAGCCTGTATCTGTTCCAGCGTTTCGCGGACTCGATGAAGGGCTGATCCGCCGTCTGGCGCGCAGGCGACGCCCATAGCAGTATGCGGCGACCGACCTCGGGGGAGGACTCGCCGTGACTGCACAGCCTCTGGAAGCCGCGCACGACGCGCCCCTGGCTTCGCCCGCCGGCGTCGGAGGCGTGACTCGGTCCGGGGCCGCCCGTATCGACGCCATCGACAAGCTGCGGGGGTTGATGATCGCGCTGATGGTGCTGGACCATGTGCGCGACTTCTTTCACTGGACGGCCTTCACCGCGGATCCGCTGGGGATGGATTCGGGCGATCCGGCGCTGTTCATGACGCGGTGGGTGACGCATCTGTGCGCCCCGACCTTTGTCTTCCTCGCCGGCGTGTCGGTGTTCCTGCAACGGGCCAACGGCAAGAGCCGGGGCGAGCTGACCCGCTTTCTGGCGACCCGAGGCGCCTGGCTGATCCTGCTGGAAGTCACGGTGGTCACATGGGGCTTCAACTTCGGCGGCGGCGTCTTCCTGCAGGTGATCTGGGCTATCGGAGCCTCGATGCTGGCCATGGCCCTGCTGATCTGGTTGCCGCGGATGGTCTTGCTGGCGCTGGGCGTCGCGATCATCGCCGGGCATCAGCTGCTGGCCCCGGTCGACCCGCCGGACCTCGGAGCCCTTGCCCCTGTCTGGAGCGCGACGCTGGAATTCGGCCCGGGGCTGGGCGGGTTCGTCGCCTATCCCTTCGTGCCCTGGCTGGGAGTCATGCTGCTGGGCTACGGGCTGGGCAGCCTGTTCCAGCAAGCGGACGGGCCGAGGACCCGGACCATCCTCATGTTGACCGGCGGGATGCTGGTCCTGTTCGCCCTGGTGCGCGGTGCCAATCTGTACGGCGATCCGCGGCCCTGGGCGGCGCAGGCCGAGCCGCTCTGGACCGCGCTGTCCTTCATCAACGTCAGCAAATATCCGCCTTCGCTGGACTTCGTGCTGGTCACCCTGGGCGTGTCGCTGACCCTGCTGCCGCTTCTGGCGCATTTGGGCGGACTGCCGGCCCGGGTGCTGCTGGCGTTCGGGCGGACGCCGCTGTTCACCTATGTGCTGCACGTCTTCCTCGCCCACGGGCTGGCGCTGGTCGTGGGGGCGATGATGGGCGTGCCGCCGTCGGCCTTCTTCAACATGCTGGGCGACCCCAGCCGGGCCATTGAGGCCGGCTGGGGCTTCGGTCTGGCCGGAGTCTATCTCGCCTGGCTGGCGGTGCTGGCCATGCTCTATCCGCTGTCGCGCTGGTTCGAAGACGTCAAACGCCGCCGCCGCGACTGGTGGCTGGGGTATTTGTAGGGAGCTGCGCGAAGCGCCAGGCCGCGTCGGGCCGGGAGGTCCCGGAGGGCCGACGACCGCGGCCCACCCTCAAGGCAGGGGCGCGAAGCTCTTCTCTTCCCGGAGAGCGCAGGCCTTGCGGACGGCGACGGGCGCGGCGTGCAGCCAGTAGTCGGCGTCTTCCAGCCGGTTGTTCCGCAGCCGCTCGGCGCCGCGCATGCGCCGCAGGGCGGCGTTCTCGAGCAGGCGGGCGTGCAGGGCGCGCGGCGACAGTTCGGGAATGGCGGGGGAACCGGGGACGGCGACGGTGTCGGGGCCTTGGGGCTCCACCGCCGGGCGGGCGATGGTCATGAACATGGGCAGGCTTTCATTCTCGGACGGTCCGCGGTCTTCGCCGCGGGCCCGACTGACTCCGCCCGCTTCCGGGACGGTCGGATGGTTAATCCACAGGTCTGTGGATAGTTCCCCTTCAACAGGAAAACTGTGCGCATATTCAGGCAGTTATCGCCGCGCTTTGGCCTTTCTGGTTAACGAAAGGTAAATGCGGCCAAATCCGTGAGTCGCGCGCTATAAGGCGCGGGTGCGCTTCGACGACCGCTTCCTTGAAGAACTGAAGGCCCGCCTTCGGCCGTCCGACATCATCGGACGGACGGTGAAGCTCAAGCGTCAGGGACGCGAGTATGTCGGGCTGTCGCCCTTCACCAAGGAGAAGTCGCCGTCCTTCTTCGTCAATGACGACAAGGGCTTTTTCCACGACTTCTCGTCGGGCAAGCACGGCGACGTCATCTCCTTCCTGCAGGAGACAGAGCGGCTCAGCTTCGTCGAGGCGGTGCAGCGGCTGGCGGGCGAGGCGGGCATGGCCCTGCCGGCCGAGGACCCCCAGGCGGCCGAGCGCGAGGCCAGGAAGCAGGGCCTGACCGACTGGATGGACCTGGCCCAGAAATGGTTCGCGGCCAATCTGCGCCGTTCGCCGGGCAAGGCCGCGCGGGAATATCTGGAAAAGCGCGGCCTGCCCGAGGACCAGTGGGAGCGGTTCGGCCTCGGCTATGCGCCCAATGACCGCGAAGGACTGAAGGCTGCCCTGGTCCAGCGCGGCGCCCGGCCGGGCGATCTGGTCGAGGCCGGTATGCTGATCGCCCCCGAGGGCGGCGGCCAGCCCTATGACCGGTTCCGGGACCGGCTGATGTTCCCCATCCTCGACGCGCGCGGGCGAATCGTCAGCTTCGGCGGACGAGCGATGAATCCGGACGACCGCGCCAAATATCTGAACGGCCCGGAGAGCCCGCTCTTCCACAAGGGCGCGACCCTTTACGGTCTGCCCGAGGCGCGGCGCATCCTCGGAGCCGAGTCCAGGAGCGATCAGGCGATCGTGGTGGTCGAGGGCTATATGGACGTGATCGCCTGCCACCGCGCCGGCATCCCCGCCGTCGCGCCCATGGGCACCGCCCTGACCGAGGAGCAGATGGAGCGGCTGTGGCGGGTCTCGCACGAGCCGGTGCTGTGTTTCGACGGCGACGCGGCCGGACGGCGGGCAGCGTACCGGGCCATCGACCGCGCCCTGCCGCAGCTGAAATCAGGGCGCTCATTCCGCTTCGCCCTGCTGGAGGGCGGTCAGGACCCCGACGACATCCTGCGCGACAAGGGGGCGCCCGCCCTGCGTCAGGCGATGACGACGACGCGGCCCTTCGCCGAGGTGCTGTTCCAGAAGGAGGCCGAGGTCGAGCCGCTGGATACGCCGGAGCGCCGCGCGGGGCTCAAGGGACGGCTGCGCCAGGCCGCGTCGGCGATTCAGGACAGGGATCTGGCGGAACAGTACCGCCGCGAGTTGTTCGACCGGTTCGACGCGCTGTTCCCGGCGCGGCGCGCCCCGCAGAGTCAGCCGGCAACGGGTTCCGGCGGACGCTGGCGGCCCGGACCGCCGCCCAAGCTGGGTCAGACGGCCGAGGGGGCGCAGGCGATGCAGTCGCTGAGCCGCTCGATCGAGCCGGTCGCCGCCGCACTCGCCCATGGCGCCATCGACGATCCGGAACGGATGGACGACCATCTCGAGGCCATTTCGTCGCACGGGTTCGGAGACGCGTCCCTCGACGGCCTGGCGCAGGAGATGGTTCGGCTGCGGTTCTCGGGGCAGGACCTTGACTCGGCGGCCTTGCGTCGCCATCTGGCGCAATCGGGTCATGATGCTTTAGTGCGCGAGGTCGAGAAGGCGGCGGCAAAGTCCGGCGCGCCTTTCCTGGCCGCAAATGCGCCCCTCGCCGAAGCAAGGGTCCGATGGTCGCAGGCGTTCGACGCGCTCACTCGCGTGGCGGCGCTGGAAGATGCACTGAGCTCGGCGGCAGGCATGCCGGGCCAGGATGAGGCGTTCCGCAGGCTGAAAGCCGAGCGGGATGCTTTGCGTCGCGCGATCAAAACCGGAGAGATCTGGGAAGACAGCGCGGGCTCGTAACCTTACGACCCCGTCGCGCATTGTATTTCTGTGGTCGGCCTGATCAGCCGCCCACCCGGAGAAGAGACTGTATGAGCGCCCAGACCGAGACGCAGGAAACCGAAGCCCAGAGCGACGGTCCGCTGCTCGACCTCACCGACGCCGGGGTGAAGAAATTCATCAAACAGGCCAAGGCGCGAGGCTATGTGACGATGGAGGACCTGAACAAGGTCCTGCCGTCTGAAGAGGTGACCCCCGACGCCATCGAGGACACGCTGGCGATGCTGTCGGAGATGGGCGTCAACGTCGTCGAGGCCGAGGAAGACGCCGCCGAGACGACCGAGAAGGAGGGCGGCGAGGTCGTCGAACGCGCCGAGACCAGCGTCTCCGAGACCCCGGCCAAGGCCGCCTATGATCGCACCGACGACCCCGTGCGAATGTATCTGCGCGAAATGGGTTCGGTCGAACTGCTGAGCCGCGAGGGCGAGATCGCCATCGCCAAGCGGATCGAGGCCGGCCGCGACGCCATGATCTCGGGCCTGTGCGAAAGCGCCCTGACGTTCGAGGCCATCATGGTCTGGCGCGACGAACTGGCCAACAACCGCATCCTGCTGCGCGAGGTCATCGATCTGGACGCCACCTATGGCGTGCTGAACCCCTCGTCCCTGCCGCACAACCAGCCGCCCGCGGGCGCCATTCCCGCTCCGGCGGAGGAGCCGGAAGAGGGCGCGGAGCCCAAGCCGGAAACGGACGACGAGGAGGACGAGGATTTCGACGACGGCGGCGGGATGTCGATCTCGGCCCTCGAAGCCGAGCTTCGCGACGGCGTCATGGAATTGCTGGACGCGGTCGCCGCCGACTTCGGCGCCTTCCGCAAGCTGCAGGACAAGCTGGTTGAAAGCCGGCTGAAGGGCGAGGTGCTCTCGGCCAAGGACCAGAAGGCCTATGACACGCTGACGGCGGGCATCTCGAGCCGGCTGAAGACGATGAAGCTGAACAACCACCGCATCGAGGCGCTGGTCGAGCAGCTCTACGCCATCAACAAGCGCTTGATGGGTCTGGAAGGCCGGCTGCTGCGCCTGGCCGACAGCTACGGCATCTCGCGCCCCGAGTTCCTGAAGTCCTATTTCGGCGCCGAGCTGGACCCGACCTGGGCCGACCGGGTCAAGGAAATGGGCGTGCGCTGGACCAAATTCAGCGACAATGAACAGGCCCAGATCGCCCAGATCCGCGGCGACGTCGCCGCCGTGGCCACCGAGGCCGGCCTGCCGATCGACGACTACCGCCGCATCGTCCAGACCGTCCAGAAGGGCGAGCGTGAGGCCCGTCAGGCCAAGAAGGAAATGGTCGAGGCCAACCTGCGCCTGGTCATCTCCATCGCCAAGAAATACACCAACCGCGGCCTGCAGTTCCTGGACCTGATCCAGGAGGGCAACATCGGTCTGATGAAGGCGGTCGACAAGTTCGAGTACCGCCGCGGCTACAAATTCTCGACCTACGCCACCTGGTGGATCCGTCAGGCGATCACCCGCTCGATCGCCGACCAGGCGCGCACCATCCGCATTCCGGTGCATATGATCGAGACGATCAACAAGATCGTCCGCACCAGCCGCCAGATGCTGCACGAGATCGGCCGCGAGCCGACCCCTGAGGAACTGGCCGAAAAGCTGGCCATGCCGCTGGAGAAGGTCCGCAAGGTCCTGAAGATCGCCAAGGAGCCCATCAGCCTCGAGACCCCGATCGGGGACGAGGAGGACAGTCATCTGGGCGACTTCATCGAGGACAAGAACGCCATCCTGCCCATCGACGCGGCCATCCAGTCGAACCTGCGCGAGACCACCACCCGCGTGCTGGCGTCCCTGACGCCGCGCGAGGAGCGCGTGCTGCGCATGCGCTTCGGCATCGGCATGAACACGGACCACACGCTCGAAGAAGTCGGCCAGCAGTTCTCGGTCACCCGCGAACGCATCCGGCAGATCGAGGCCAAGGCGCTGCGCAAGCTGAAGCATCCGAGCCGGAGCCGGAAGCTGCGCAGCTTCCTGGACAGCTGAGACAGACAAGGGGCGGCTCGCAGGGGCCGCCCTTTTTTCTGGCGGCGTGCGACGGCCGGGTTTGAAGGTTCATCACAAGGGGCACGAAGAATACACAAAGAACACAAAGGGTTCGGCGTGACGGAGACAGCCGGACCCGCGTCGGTCCCTGAAGGCGGCGAAGCCGCAGTTCGAGGACGGCCAAGGCAACCTCGACCGGGCCCCCGTCCCCGGTCCCGTCGTGTCCTTTGTGAACCCTTGGTGTCCTTTGTGATGAACCTCCCGGCCCCGCCTGACACCGACCGGGCGGGAATCAGCTAGCCTCCGCGTCATGCATCCCCTCCGCCTGTTCGCCACCGCCGTCTCGACGGCCCTGCTGCTGGCGGGCTGCAGCCCCATGCTGCCGGAGCGCCCGGCCCCCGCCCGTTATCCCGCCGCCCCCTCGCGCACCGAGGCGCCGCTCGTAGGGGCCCTGATCGATCTGCCGCTGGGCGGCGGGACCCGCTCGGCCGTGGCGCGCGAGGGCGCGGACCTGCAGCAGTGTATGGCGCAACTGACGGCCGCCCGCGTGACCTTCCGGCCGGTTCCCGACCGGGCGAACAGCGAGACCTGCGGCCTGAGCGCCGGCGGGGTCCTCGGCCCGGACATGGGCACGGTGGCGCGCATGACGCCGGGCGACGTCGAAATGACCTGCCAGACGGCGCTCGCCCTGAGCATCTGGCGGCGACAGTCGCTGGAGCCGGCGGCGCGGGAAATTCTCGGCTCGGACGTGGTCCAGATCGACCACATGGGGGCCTACGCCTGCCGGTCGGTCAACAACGGCGGAGTCAGCAACCGCGTCAGCGCCCATTCCCAGGCGGCGGCTCTGGATTTTTCCGGCGTCCGCCTGCGCGACGGGCGGCGCGTCGCGGTAGCGGACGACTGGAGCGGGGACAGTCCCGAGGCGCGCTTCCTCCGCCGGATCCGCGACGATGCCTGCCGGATATTCGGCACCGTGCTGAGCCCTGACTACAATGCGGTGCATCGCGACCATCTGCATCTGGAAGCGACGGACACCCGCTTCTGCCGATGATCAGTCCTGGGCGATGACTTCAAATCCCGCGAAGATCATGCGCTTGCCGTCCCACGGCGGTTCGGCGCCGCCCATCATCCGTTCGTCCTGCATCATCCTTTCCCAGCCGGCGTCCCGCGCGGCCTTGTCGGGCCAGGTGATCCAGCCGACAGCGACGCTTTCCCCATCCTGCAGGGCGACGGCGCGCTTGAAGTCGGTGACCTTGCCGTCCGGGACATCCTCGCCCCAGCATTCAGTGACCGACAGGGCGCCGTGCTCCTTGAAGATGGGTGTCATCTTGCGGGAGTGCTCCAGATAGGCCGCCTTGTTGGCCGTGAGGACAGGGATGACGGTGATGTCGAGGAAAGGCATTCTTGACGCTCCGCTGTGGGGGCCGACACTCGGGACGCGATCCCTCGCTGCTTGACCCATATTGGTGGGGCTAACGCTCGGGACGCGGTCCCTCGCTGCTTGAGCCCGGCGAGGACCGGCGGCCAGATTGGCCTCAATCCTCGATTTCGGGAAGGGGCCGGCGGCCGCGGGCGGCCATGAGGTCGGCCAGGGCCTCGTAGTGGGCGGCGATCATCAGGTTGGCGGCGCGCTCGCGAAGGTCATGGGTTTCGGCGGCGCGGCGGCGCCAGGCCTCGGCGCGGTCCCGCAGTGTGTCCTCGTCCATGAACAGTCTTCGTCGGCGGCGCGGGGAGAGGTCCCTGAACCGTCAACGATGGAGCGTGGCCGTTTCATCCCCCGGGCGGGAAGATCAGCGCCAGCCGGCGTCGCGGGCGCGTGTCTCGGCGGCGGCGTCGAGCGTCTCGCCGGCGATGGCGGCGTCGACGGCGGCCAGGACCAGGGCCGGAATGTCGGCGGCGGCGGTCGGGAGGTCTCCG
>NZ_BSOY01000017.1 GCF_030160755.1 Brevundimonas denitrificans
CCCTGACCGCGGCGCCCGTCCCGGCCCGCGCGAAACGCAGACGCCCGCGCCGGACCCGCGCGCCGGGATGACCGGGGCCGCCTGCCGCATCGACGTCTGGCTTTGGCGGGCGCGGTTCGCGAAGACCCGGTCCCTCGCGGCGGCCATGGTCGAGCGCGGCATGGTGCGGCTGACCCACAACGGCGTCCAGACCCGGCTCGACAAGCCCAGCCGGACTGTCCACGTCGGCGACGCCCTGGTGTTCGCCCTCGGCGGGAAGCTGGTCGAGCTTGAGGTGCTGCAGACGGGCGAAAGGCGCGGACCGCCCGGGGAGGCCCGCGCCCTGTATTCCGTCGTGAAGAACGGGCCGCCTCCTACTGGCGGATGAATTCGCCCTCGATGTGCAGGCTCACCTCGTCCCCCAGCACCGGCAGGGCGTAGTCGATCCCGAAATCGGACCGCTTGATGGTCGCCTCGCCGTCGAAACCGGCGCGATAGGCTCCGCCCATGGACGGGCCGGCCTGGTTGAAGCGAACCGTCATGGTCACCGGACGGGTCACGCCACGCAGGGTCAGGTCGCCCTGCACCGTAGCGCGGTTCGGCACGGCGGGGTCGACGGTCACGGAACGCGACACATAGGTGGCCACCGGGTGGTTGGCCGTGTCGAAGAAGTCGGCCGTCTGCAGGTGGGCGTCGAGCCCGTCCGAGTTGGAATCCACCTCGGTCAGCGGGATGGAGGCGGTCAGGGTCGCGGCCGAGGGATTGGCCGGATCGAGGGTCAGGTCGGCGTCCACGTTCACGAACTGGCCCCGGTAGGTCGAGAAGCCGAGGTGGTCGACCGACCAGGTGATCTTGCCGTGCGCGGCGTCGAGCGCATAGGCGCCGGCCTGGACCTCGGCCGGGGCTTTGGTGAGGGCGGCCTGGGCGAAGACTCCGCCGCCGGCCAGCAGGCTGAGGGCGGCGGCGGCGATGACCGTTCTGGAGACGAGACGCATTCTGTAAAATCCTCTGAATATCGGGCGGTCTGCAATCGCATCTGATACAGATAGGGCGGCGGAGCGTCGCGGCAAGCCCCCGCCGGTGCGTCACGTCCGCCCACCGAGTTGACAGGCGGGGCCGCCGGGGTCATGTGCGCTGCCCGTTCCTCCCGCAAGCCGTTAGCGCCCCAGACCGCCCCATGACCTACATCGTCACCGACGCCTGCGTGAAATGTAAGTTCATGGACTGTGTCGAGGTCTGCCCGGTGGACTGCTTCTATGAGGGCGAGAATTTCCTCGTCATCGCACCGGATGAATGCATCGACTGCGGCGTGTGCGAGCCGGAATGCCCGGTCGACGCCATCAAGCCCGACACCGAGGACGAGCCGGACGGCAAGTGGCTGATGGTCAACGCCGACTACGCCAAGGTCTGGCCGAACATCACGGTCAAGGGCACGCCGCCGGCCGACGCCGAGAAGTTCGAGCGCGAGACCGGCAAGTTCGAGAAATATTTCTCTGAAAAGCCCGGCAAGGGTTCCTGAGCGAGACCCGCCGCGACCCGGGGCTCGCCCTGCCCGCATCCGGTGGGGATTTCCAGTCCCGCGCGCGCTGACGCTGTGGACGTTTTGAATTTCTGCAATTTTGTGATAGGTTACTGTCATTGGGTCGGGCGGTAAGCGATTTTCTCGCGCCGCCCGCGTTTGCGACAGAACTCCGCCCACGAAGGCGGAGTCGGCCAGAGGTTTGGTGATCCGTTTCCGCAGTTGAAGCCTGAAATTGCCGCGCCGCTGACGGGAAGCCGTCGTCGGAGAGCGCACAGGTGTCTTCGGTGTTTGCGTCTCGCCTTCCCTGCGCCGGGAAAGGAATGACATGACGAACAAGACCGGACTGGAATTCAAGGTTGGCGATGCGGTCGTCTATCCGGCGCACGGCGTCGGCAAGGTCGCGGCGGTTGAGGTCCAGGAAGTCGCCGGCATGTCGCTGGAAGTCTATGTGGTCACCTTCGACCACGAGAAGATGACCCTGCGCGTCCCCACCAAGAAGGCCAAGACGGCCGGCCTGCGCTCGCTGGCCGCCGACGATGTCGTGACCAAGGCGCTGACGACCCTGAAGGGCCGCGCCCGCATCAAGCGCACCATGTGGTCGCGTCGCGCCCAGGAATATGAAGCCAAGATCAACTCGGGCGACCTGATCTCGATCGCCGAGGTGGTCCGCGACCTGCACCGCGCCGACAGCCAGCCGGAACAGTCCTATTCGGAGCGTCAGCTCTATGAATCGGCTCTGGACCGCATGGCCCGTGAAGTCGCCGCCGCCAACCGCATCGACAAGGACGCGGCCGTCCAGCTGCTGTCCAAGTCGCTGAGCGCCAAGAAGGCGGTCATCGCCGCGGCCGAAGCCGCTGAAGAAGCCGCCGAAGAGGCTGAAGCCGCCTGATCAGGCGACATCGCTGAACACGTCGGAAGGCCCGGGATCGCTCCCGGGCCTTCTGCAATTCAGACGCCCGGCCCGGTCCCGGAGACGCGTTCGAGATAGGCGATCAGATCGGCGATCTCGGTCGGGGTCATCTCGAAGGCCGGCATGGCGGGGTGGGCGGTGACCAGACCTTCGGCGAACGCCTCCTGAAGGTCGCGCACGGGATACAGCACGCCCATGGCGCGGAAAGGCGGGGCGCCGGTCATCGGGCTGTCGCCGGAGCGCTCGACGGCGTGACAGCCGGCGCATTTCTGTTGGACCAGCATCTCGCCTCGATCCGCCGAGCCCATGATGACGGGCTCGGTTCCATTCTGGCGGACGGCCTCGCCGGCGCAGCCGCCCAGCGTAAGGGCCGCCACCGCGGCGATCAGTCGACCTGTCATTGTTTGACCCTCCGTGCGAGCGTCGCGATAAGGGCGACCCGCACCTGCCTGGACCGCAAATGCGTTCCGGGCGTTGTTCCATAACAAAGCGGGTCTGCGCCCGTTCCGGCAGTACCGAAACCGCAAACCTGTTCAACGAGAGCGACGCGAATGACCCAGTTCCACCATATCCGCCTCGAACTCGCCCGCGAACCCGGCCATCCCGAGGGCGCGCCGGATGAGGGCTATGACATCGTCGCCCCGCTCGACGCCGACGGTCGACTGGACGGGGAAGCCCAGCGCGCCGAACCGGGCCGCGGCCACGTCCGGCGCTTCTCGGGGAACGAGACCGTCAGCGCGGGACAATTGCGTCACGGGCCGGGCGGGCGGTGGGTGCTGGACATGGACCAGGGCGACGCCGACGACGCCGTCGGCTTCCGCTTCGGCGACGAGCGCTTCGTCGCCGGCGAATATGTCAGCCTGTCGCTGCCCTCGGGCGAGCAGCACACCTATGTCGTGGCGCGGGTCGTCGAGGTCTGAGCCGAACCCGCCCTAGAAATACTCGGCTCCGGCCGGGCATTGGGCGGCGAGGCGGCGGGCGTTGATCGTCGCCGGGATATAGGGGGTCCAGACGCCGGCGGCGCGGATCGAGGCGCCGCCGCGGAAGCTGAACTGCTCCGGCTGATAGGTCCCGTTGAGCCGCACGCGCACGCGACGGCCGCTGCGGCTGGTGCAATTGCCCTCGAACCGGGCATTGCCGCTGCCGACCTGGCGCACCGGGTAGGTGCACTGGTAGTGGCGCGTCGACAGACCGCCGAAGAAGCGGTTGATCTCGCTGGGCCGAACGCATTTGGTCTCGGTGTCGCGCTGGCCCAGGGCGCTGGTGGTGTATTCCCAATACCCGGCCAGCACGGGCGGCGGGCCCGACTGGGCCGGGGCCGCCGGTCCGGCGAAGGGCGCGGTGGCGGGCGCCGCCAGCAACAGGGCGCCGACGAGGACGGGAACGAGACGGATCAGGGCGGACGACTTCATGACGCGGACCTTCGACGGCGGAGCTTCGCCGCATGAATAGAAGCGATATATGGCGGGAATTGAACAGCGGCTGAACGGCCCGCGACCCGCCTCAAGCCTTGACGGGACGCGGTGACTTCCACTATACGGCCCCCTCTCGCGCGGGGACCCCATCCCTGCGCGCCTCTGTTTCATGCGTCCGCACCGTTTCGCGGCCCGCTCCTGCCCAAGGATAGTCAGATGTCGCGTCGCTGCGAACTCACCGGTATCGGCCCCATGGTCGGCCACAGCGTGAGCCACTCGAACGTCAAGACCAAGCGCCGCTTCCTGCCGTCGCTGAAGACGGTCAAGGTCGCCTCGGAAGCCCTGGGCCAGACCTTCAGCCTGCGGATTTCGAACGCCGCCCTGCGCACCCTCGACTTCAAGGGCGGCCTGGACCCGTTCATCGTCAAGGCCAAGGACGAGCAACTGTCGCTGGCCGCCCAGCGCATCAAGCGCCAGGTCAAGGCGAAGATCGCCGAACAGGCCGCAGCCGCCGCCTGATCGGGCGACAGCGTCAGAATTTGAAGAGGCCGGTGGAAACACCGGCCTTTTTCTTTGCGCGATTGTTTGTGCCGGCCGGCGCCAGGTCAGGGCCGGCTTGCGGCGCCGGGGCTGACAGTCAGGGAGACCGGCTTCATTCGCGGAGGCTCTCGGAGACGACGGGGGCCGGCCCCAGAGGGTCGTCCGTATCGCCCGTCGGTAGACCTCGCGACAGCCGTCAGCGCATCGCCATCGCAGCGGCGGCCTGGCTCGGTTGAGCCAGAAGTCGGGCGACCGCTTCGGAAAAGGGTGTCAGCCTCAAGGGCTTCTGCAGGCATTCGTCGGCGCCGAACAGCATGGCGGTGCGAAGCAGGTGGCCAGGCTCCATGCGACCGCCCGACGAGATGGCGAGTATGCGGATGCCGGGATTGCGGCGGCGGAGCTCAACGATGGTCTCCAGACCGTCCTTGTTCGGCATGAGCATGTCGAGAACCACGAGATCCACCGCCATTGAGGCGACGATCTTCAACGCTTCATCCCCGTCTTCCGCCTCGACAATGGCATGGTCCTCACTGCGAAGAAGCTCACCGGCGATCAGCCGGACAGTGGGGTCGTCGTCTACGATCAGGATGATGGCCATGACAAAAATACTCCAAATGAACTCTAGATGGCCCGGGGTTAGGAATTGATAAGCAAACTGATGAAATCAGGCGGCCGCCTGCGATTCTCCCGCCGGCAGATCGGCAAATACCCCCGGGCGGGCGTAGACATAGCCCTGAATGTAATGAACCCCGGCGGTGCGCAGGAACCGGACCTGGTCTTCGGTCTCGACGCCCTCGCAGACGATCTTCATGCCAAGCGCCCGGCCGACCCCGATGACGGCATGGATGATCGCGGCGGAGGCGGTGTCCTCGGTGCAGCGGGTGACGAAGCTTCGATCGATCTTGAGCGTCGAGAAGCGCAGCCGGCGAAGCGCATGCAGACTGGTGTAGCCCGATCCGAAATCGTCAAGCGCGACGTCGACCCCCAGGTCCGCCAGACGCGCCAGCGTGGGCTGGGCCAACTCGATGTCGAGAATGGCCGTCTCCGTCACCTCGATTTCCAGTCGCTGCAGCGGAAAGGTCGCACGGCGGGCGGCCTCTGCGACCCGGTCGGCGAAGTCGGACCGCTGGAATTCAACCGCGGAGGCATTGACGGAGATACGGAGATCCCCGCGGCTCGCGCCGTCCCGCATGGCCCGCTCCAGGACGAAATCGGTCAGGTTGGCGATGACGCCGGCGGCTTCCAGCTGGGGAACAAATTCCTCGGGACTTCGGGCCCCGCGGGTGGGGCAGGTCCAGCGAACCAGGGCTTCAGCCTTGTTCGCAAACGATCCGCTGCGATCCATCATCGGTTGATAGACCAGACCCAGATGTCCTGCCTCGACGGCCCTGGCGAGATCCGCTGCGGCGTCGTCGGACGGGGCGGCCGGCATCGGGGGAGCGTCGGCCTCGGTGAGGGCCGCCGCCAGGGTCCGGTCCAGCAGCGACGACAGGGCCGCCAGGTCGATCCCGGAGACGTCACCCGCGCGGGCGGCGCCTTCCGCCGTCGAGGCCATCCGGGCCACCGCCGCCGCACCCAGGCTGAGACTCATGGATTTCAGGGCATGGGCGGCGCGGGCGGCGCCGTCCAGGTCTCCGGCTGAAACGGCGGACTGAAGGTCCAGCAGGCGCGCGGGCGCATTGGCGGCGTATAGGGCTTCAACCCGGGCGACGAAATCGGGTCGACCATTGCGCGCCATTGCGGCGAGCTCCTCCCTGATCACCGGATCGAACAGGTCGTCGGCGGCGCGGTCTTCCGGAGCCGGCGCAGGCGGGGCCGGGGCGGCGGCTTCCCGGGCGAACCGGCCGCAGTGACTGTTCAGGGCGCGGGCGAGATCGCCCACGGTGAACGGCTTGTGGATGACCCCGTCCATGCCCGCGTCCCGCCAGGCGTTCGCAGCCGAGCCCACGACATGGGCGGTCAGGGCGAGGATCGGCGTGCGCGCCCGGCCGGCGGCGGCTTCTTCGGCGCGGATCGCCGCGGTCGCCTCGAAACCATCCATCACGGGCATGGAGCCGTCCATCAGCACCAGGTCGAACGTCTGGACCCGAAGCAGGTCCACCGCCTGCGCCCCGTCTTCCGCCAGCGACGGCGTCACGCCCAGTCGCTGCAGGGCTTCGGACGCCACCTCGCGGTTGACCTCGGAATCATCAACCACCAGCACCCGGGCGCCGGTGAAGACCATGGAGGGGATGGCCCCGGCGACGTTCTCGTGAATGGCCAGAGGCTCTCCGGCCCTGATCTGGGCGGCGAGGGCCATGACATCGCAGCGGCGGACGGGCCTGGACAGGAGGCAGGATCCCGGCGCGACCTCCATCTCGGTGGCGCTCACCACCACGGTGGGTCCCCCCCTGCACGGGACGGAGGGTCCACAGAACAGGGCAGCCAGTCCGTCCGGCTGGTCCGTCACCGCCAGGCCGAACAGGTCCAGATAGCGCGCCAGCGCCCGGCCGGTCATCGGGCCGACGGCCTCGACGGCGACAGTGAGGCCGTCGACTCGCGGGTGCGGCCCCACGGCCTCGCCGGCGGCGGGGAGGCTTGCCTCGAAGGCGAAGGTCGATCCCTCGCCGACCGTGCTGGAGAGCTTCCATTCGCCGCCCATGGCCTTCACCAGCCGGTCGCAGATGGTCAGGCCCAGACCGGTGCCGCCGTGTTTCCGGGTCGTGCTCTGATCCTCCTGCGAGAAGGCCTCGAACAGGCGCGGAAGCTTGTCTTCGGGAATGCCGGGTCCGGTGTCCGTGACGCCGAATACGTACAGATCCGGCGTATCGGGACTGGGCTCGATGCTGAGCAGCACGCCCCCCGTCTCGGTGAATTTGATCGCGTTGTTGGCCAGATTGCTGATCACCTGGCGCAGACGGGTGGGGTCAGCGATGACCGGAGGAATGCGCGGATCGACGAAGACCGCGAGATCGAGCCCCTTCTCCAGCGCCCGCTCGGCGAACAGGCTGGCCACGTCCTCGGCCACTTCGGCGAGGTCGACCTCGACGGCTTCCAGCTCCAGCTTGCCCGCCTCGACCTTGGAGAAGTCGAGGATGTCGTTGATGATCCCCAGCAAGGACTTGCCCGATTTGGCGATGACGTGGGCGTAGCGGCGTTGGCGGGGCGGCAGGTCCGAGCCCGAGAGCAGTTCGCTGAGCGCCAGAATGCCGTTCATCGGCGTCCGGATCTCGTGGCTCATGACCGCGAGGAAGTCCGACTTGGCCGAGGTGGCGGCCTCCGCCGCGTCCTTGGCGATGGAAAGTTCGGCGGTTCGCGCGGACACCTGTTCTTCCAGCCCGGCGACGTGGGCCGCGATCCGTTCATCCCGGATGGTGATCCCGGTCATCATCGCCTGGAATCCGGACACCAGATCGCCGACCTCGCCGTCGGCCACGATGTCGGGCATGCGGGCGTAGTCCCCGGACTCGCGGACGGCGTTGGTGAAGGCGGCGAGCTGGGTGATGGGCTGGCTGATGCGGCGGGCCATCCGGAACGCGATCAGCAGGCCGGCCAGCAGGGCGATCCCGGTGCCCGCCAGGCTGATGAGCACCGCGCCGAGAATGCGCGCCTTCAGGCCGGGGGTTTCACTGAGAAGCGTGATCTCTCCGACGCGATCCCCCTCGCTCAGGATGGGCGCGGAAACCTGCAGCGTGCCGCTGTTCAGAACCGACCAAAGGGAAGCGTCGCCGTCACCTGCGAGATGGGCGTCGGAGTTGAGGCGCACGCCGCCGCCGGTTTCCGCCAGCAGTCGCCCGTTCGCGCCCGCTATCCGTGCATAGGTGACGCCGGGCATCTGGCTGATGGACCGGATCGCCACGAAAACTCCGGTTGTATCCCCTCGCCGCACCGAATCCGCCGCCTGGGACCCGATGACCCGCGCCGTCTGGGTCAGGCGGTCAGTCTCGAGGGCAGTCTGGCGGCGGGCGTCGATCCATCCGGACAGCGTTGCAGTAACAATGCAGGTCGTCACCAGTGAGGCAAGGACGAGGCCCACGAGTTTCCGTCGGATGGATGAGCCGGAAAACAGTGTCGAACGAGCCAATGCTCTGCACCTCTTGTCGCGTTACGACATTGATACAGTCGCTTAATGACTTATGCCTTAAAGCTGTCTCAATCGGGGACCGCCGCAGGCCGCCTTGGCCTCAAGGGGACAACCAGTGAGTGGCTTTTTCTACGTCCTGGACGAGACCGCACGGATTCTGTTCGTCGACGACGACCCGATCCTGCGCGAGTTCGCCCAGGTCAATCTGGCCTCGCCCAAGGCCGCGGTCGATGTGGCGGCGGACGGCGCCGAGGCCCTGCGCAGCCTGGCCGCCTGCCCGTACGACATCGTTCTGCTCGATCTCGAAATGCCGGTGTTGAACGGTTTCGACACCCTGGCCAGACTTCGCGCCGATCCGCGCACCCGGGACCTGGCCGTCATCGTCCAGACCGGACGGGAGGATGTCGAGGCCATCGACAAGGCCTTCCGGCTCGGCGCCACCTCCTTCGTCACCAAGCCCCTGAACTGGCGTTTGCTGACCTACCAGATCCTCTATGTCCTCAGGGCGTCTCGCGCCGAGCGCCATCTGCAGTCGGCTGCGGCCGCCGGCTCGTGTCAGGCCGCATGAAAGCCGCCGGCGCCTTCCCTCGCGCCCTGGGCGCCTGGCTGGCCCGGTTTCGCTCGGACGTCGGAGGCAATATCGCGCTGACCGCCGCCCTCGTCGGACCGGCGGTGATTCTGCTCGGCGTCGGGGCGATCGACCTGCTGGCGGTGAGTTCCGCGCATGGAAGGCTCCAGAGCATCGCCGACGCCGGCGCGCTGGCGGGCGCGCCCCATCTCGCCCTGGCCACCGACGGCGCCGGCGCCAAGGAGCGGGCGGCATCCTTCGTCGTCGGCGAAATCAGCCAGTGGGAGGACGCGCCCGACTATGTGGGAACCTATGAGGTCGTCGAACAGGGCGGTCAGCGCGCGATCCGGGTCCTGCTCCGCGGTCACCGGCCGTCGTTCTTCGCCAACATGCTGCCGCCGGGCGGCTGGAATTTCGTCGGAGAGGCAACCGCGACCTCGGTCGGACTGGTGCCGCTCTGCGTGCTGATCACCGGGGACGACCGGGCCAAGATGCTGAACATCAAGGATGCGAGCCGGCTGACCGCGCCCGCCTGCATGGTCCACTCCAACCACGACATCCTCGTTGAGGGCGGCTCGATCACGGGGGCGGCGGTCCAGGCCGTCACATCGGCCCGCGGGACGATATCGCCGTCTCCCGGCACGGGCGCGGCGCCGATCGACGATCCGTTCGCCAATCTTGACCTCACCCGGGAACGGCGGCTGGACTGTACGCTCGGCCGCGCGCTCGAGCCCCTCAGGCTGGCTGCGGGCAGCCGGCGGATTCCGGCCGGCGTGCATTGCGGCGGCATGACCATTTCGGGGTCGGCGACGGTCGTCCTCGAGCCCGGAGAGCACTGGTTCCTGGGCGGACACCTGGTCATCATGGAGAACGCCCGGCTGGAAGGCGACGACGTCGTCCTGTTCTTCGACCAGGCGTCCAAATTCGAGTTCAAGGACAGCGCCCTGGTGCGGCTGGCCGGACGGACCGAGGGCCCCTACGCCGGCATCGTCATGGGGGCGACGCGCGACAACAGGCAGGATTTCATCATCTCCAGCGACAACGTCGAGAGCCTGCTCGGGGTCGTCTACGTCCCCGCCGCCACGATGA
Organism: Brevundimonas denitrificans; assembly: GCF_030160755.1. GTDB lineage: Bacteria > Pseudomonadota > Alphaproteobacteria > Caulobacterales > Caulobacteraceae > Brevundimonas > Brevundimonas denitrificans. Next base: position 10,087 of record NZ_BSOY01000017.1, read on the forward strand.
TCGTCGAAGGCACGGCCGACGTCGCGCGGGACAGCGCCTGGACCGTCATCGTGGCGCACAGCCTTCAGATGAAGGGCTCGCCGTCCCTCTACATCAACGCCGACTACAACGCGACAAGCGTGCCGGTGCCGGCCGGCGTGGGCCCAAGGACCGGCGGCAGCCGGCTTATCGAGTGAGGCAGGAAGAAACCATGGCCATGGAAGCTGAACTGCTGGCGGAGCGCGATGAAACGCCCGCGCCGAAAGAACGCCGGGCGCGGGCCGAACGGCGCGGTCCGGATCGCCGGCGGGAGGGCAACCGGATCAATCCGAAAGCGCCGCGACGGTCGCTGCTGAAACCCTTGGGCGCCTTCGGCGTGGCCTTCAGCGCCGCGACATTCATCCTCACCCTGATGGCGGGAGAAGCGGCGGGCGCGCGGGCGACCATGGGCATCATCGCCTTCGAGGCCGCCGTCCTCCTCACGTCCTTCATCCTGCTCGCAATGGGCGCGATCGAGGCGCGGCTGATCGAGATTCGCCTGGAGCTGATGATGCTGAACGGCGGGACGCGCGGCGCGGATCGCCGCGGCCCGGACCGCCGGGAGGAGTAGGCCGCGCTTCTTTCCGCGGGCGCCGGGACTGTGAGGCTTTCGGGTTGCGCGGGCCGCCGTCGCCTTTAGGCTGAGGTCGTCGTCCCGGGGAGTCAGCCGTGTCCTTCAAAGCCTGCCGCGCCCTCCTCACGGGCGTATCCATGCTCGCCCTCGCCGCCTGCGCCACGGCGTCGGTCTCGCAGGAAGTCGTTCCCGCTGTCGCCGAGCCGGTCGCGGTCCAGACGCCGGTGCGCGAATCGACCGCCTTCACCCTCGGCACCGACCAGCCGCGCACGCCTGAACAACTGGCCATGTCGTTCGACAAGGCGGACCTGTCGATCCGGGTCATGCCCGAGACGAAGACCATCGACGCCGTCGCCGTGCTGGACTTCACCGCCACCGCGCCGGTGACGGCCGTGGTGGTCGAGCTGGACACGCTGCTGACGGTGACCTCGGTGCAGGTCGACGGCGACGAATTGTCGGCCGACGACGAATGGGACAATCCCGAGGGCCGGATGACGATCCGGCTGGGACGCACCCTCGCGACCGGAGAGACGGTGTCGGTCCGCATCGCCTATTCGGGGGCGCCCCGCGTGGCGCCCCAGGCGCCGTGGGACGGAGGTTTCGTCTGGGCCGCCACGGCGGACGGATCGCCGTGGATCGCCACCGCCGTCCAGCCCGAGGGCTGCGACATCTTCTGGCCCTGTATCGACCATCCGCTGGCGGAGCCGAAGCGGGTGGACCTGCACATCACCGTGCCGTCGAACCTGTCGGCGCCCTCGAACGGGCGGTTCATGGGCACGGTCGATCACGGCGACGGCTGGACCACCTGGAACTGGAGCGCCGCCAATCCGAACACCTATGCGATCGCCCTGAACATCGGGCCGTATGACGAGGTGCGCAGCGACTATCAGAGCCGGTTCGGCAATGTGATCCCGATCTCCTACTGGCATCTGCGGTCCGACGATCCGGCCAAGGTCGCGGCCCTGTTCGCCCAGTTCGCGCCGATGATGGACTTCTACGAATCCACGGTCGGCCCCTACCCCTTCGGCGACGAGAAGATGGGGGTGGTGGAGACGCCACACCTGGGCATGGAGCACCAGACCATCAACGCCTATGGCAACGCCTACAAGCTGGACGGCAAGGGCTATGACTGGTTGCTGCACCACGAACTGGCCCACGAGTGGTTCGGCAACCAGATGACCAACCGCAACTCGGACGACATGTGGCTGCACGAGGGCCTGGGCAGCTATATGCAGCCGCTGTATCTGCGCTGGCTGCACGGCGAACGCTATATGCAGGCCGAACTGCAGGAGCAGCGCCGCGACCTGATCAACCGGTTCGCCGTCGTCTCGGGGGCCGAGCGGTCCGAGGACGAGGTCTACAAGAGCGACGTCGGGCCGGGACTGGACCTGTACAACAAGGGATCGTTGATCGCCCATTCGCTGCGGATGCTGATCGGGGACGAGGCCTTCTTCCGTTCGGTGACGCGGCTGGTCTACGGGACCCCTGACCCGAGGCCCGGCGATTTCGCCCCGCGCTACGGCACGACCGATGAGTTCCTCGCCATCGTCAACGCGGAGTCAGGACAGGATCTGACCTGGTTCTTCCGCGGCTACCTCTACCAGGCCGCCCTGCCCGAACTGCGCCAGACGAGGGAGGCCGGCGAACTGGCGCTGGAATGGATCACCGGCGACGCCGGGGCCTTCCCCATGCCGGTGGAGGTCGAGGTGGATGGCGTTCGGCAGACAGTCGTCATGACCGGCGGACGCGGCCGCATCGCGGTTCCGGCTCGGGCGCATGTCCTGATCGACCCCGACAACAAGGTGCTGCGCCGCGATGTGTTCCTCGAGGAATGGAAGGCGGCGGGTTCGCCGAACTAGATCGCCTCGGCCCTGACCGACTGGCGCACCAGCTGGCACGAGCCCTGGGTGGTCAGGAAGGCGATGTCGGCGGCGTCGCGTCCACAGGCGATGCGGACCAGTCCCTCGACCGGCGCGAGGCCCGTCGGATCGACCAGCCACCAGCCGTTCGACAGCCAGACCTCGAAAATGGCGTGGAAGTCCGGCGGGTTCAGTTGATGCGCAAACGCGCTGACCGCCCGCGCCGGAATGCCCGAGGCGCGGCACAGGGTGATGCCCATGTGGGTGAAGTCGCGGCACACCCCGGCGCGGTCGATGAAGGTGCGCGCCGCCGTCGTTTCGCTGTCAGATGCGCCCGGCTCGTAGTCGATCTCGGCCTTGATCCAGTCGAGGATCTTCAGCACCCGGTCGCCGCCGACCGTGCCGCCGAAGGTGCGTTCCGCGAACCGTCCGAACTGGTCCGAGGGGCAATAGCGGCTGGGGTTGAGATAGGTCAGGACCTCGGCCGGCAGGTCGTTCCAGTCATGCTGGACGGTCACCGGCGGCAGGCCCTTGAGCACGCCGTTGTCGACCACCGCCTCATAGGCCAGGGCCACCTCGCCCGAGAGGTGGGCGCGCAGGGTCCGCGCCCCGAACTCCACGTCCTCATCCTGGATGAAGTCGGTCGCCGGGGTGGTGGTCAGGCTTTCCTCTAGAATGGTCTGGCCGGGCCAGTGGGCGACCTGAATCTTGTAGATGGCGTCGGTCGGCGGATCGAAGCGATAGACCAGGTCGGCGCGGACGCGGATTTTCATGAGGGCTCGACTGAAGCAGGACGGGCCTGACGTCAACGGCGTGGGCGCCCCCGCCGTTCCGCAGGAGAAGCGCACGGCCGCCCTGAAGTCGCCGCGTCCGGGCCCTCGGCCTCCGGGTCGCGATCCCTGGGAGCCGGCCGGGGCTGATCGTCGTCGGAAACCGCCTGGGCCTGCACGACCTCTCCGCGGCGGGGCAACCAGCCGCAGGCGCGGTCTCGCCAGACCTCCCCGATCACATAGAAGCCCCGGCTGGCGAGCGCCGCAACAAGGCCCGCGCGCTCGTAGGCGGCCAGGATTCGACGCTTCTCCACGTTGTTCATTTCCGAGCCGCCTCCTCTGCGGGAAACGACAGATCGCGACGCCCGTTCCTGTGTCGACATCCGCACATTGCGCGGAGGCTCCGGCATTGCGCGGGCGCAAGACAGGGCCGCCTCCCATGCCGTACCCTGCGCCGGATGAATGACAACTCGCATTTCCGGCAGCTTCTGGCCGCCGCCGCCGCCCAGTCCGAACCGCAACGTCTGCTGTTTGTCTTCGCCGTCGCCGAATTGCCCGACCGCCCCACGCCTGAACAGAGGGAGCGCTTCGAGTCAGGCCGCGGTGGAACGCTTGCGCCGCTGATGTGCGTCGACAAGGCGCCGCAGGACCTCGCGGACTTCCCGGCCCTGGTCTCGGAAGCCGAGCGGGCCGGCCCGCCGTGGAGCGTGGTGTTCGCCGCAAGCCTGTCCGGTCAGGCCGGGCGTCCGCCCGACAAGGCCCGGATCGAGCTCGCCCTGGAGACCATGACCGCGGCCGTGCGCGACGGCCGGTTTGACGGGTTCGCCGCCTATGGACCGCAGGGCGAGTTCCTCGAAATCGGATAAGACAGTGGAGTCTGCCCGACCTCTTTGACGGGGTTCGTCCGGGCAATTGATCGATGCCAAACCGGTTTGGCGGTCCAGGCTGTAAGTCCATCGGACCGGCCCGTCCGGGGCGTAGAGGCAACCGAATTCCCCATGACCGCAGACCCGGCGCGCGAACTCGTCCGCACCTATTTTCCCGGCGCGCGATCGGAAAACGAACGCCGGCTGCGCGGCGAGATCGACGCCACGCTCGACCACTGGTTTCGATGGCGCTCCGGCCGGTTCGAGGACAGCGCCTCGCACTGCGCGCCAACTGCCGCCGATTCTCCCGCGCGCGAGGGTGATCTGCTCGGGCGCCGGTTGCTGACGCTCTGCGACGCCCTGACGGCGGAAACGCCGACCTTCTCCCCCCGCTACATCGCCCACATGAAGGCCGATCTGTCCCTGCCTGGCCTGCTGGGGTGGTTCGCGGCGATGCTGCACAATCCCAACAACAGTTCGCGCGACGCCAGCCGGGTCGGCAGCGTGATCGAGACCGAGGCCATCGCCGCCCTGGCCGGAATGCTGGGCTATGATCCCGCGCGGGCCCAAGGGCATTTCACCTCCGGCGGGACGGTGGCCAATTTCGAGGCGGTCTGGCGCGCGCGCTACAGGCTGGACCACTGGCTCGCCCTCGCGCTGCATGTCTCCGAAACGACCGGCGAGACACTGGATCCCTTCGCCGCGGCCCATATGGGGTGGGAACAGTTCCGCAGGCTGCAGATCGCCCACGCGGTGTCGGACGATGTCCTGAAGTCCTGCAGCGCGGCGGCGTCCAATCCTGGCGACGTCTGGCGTCGGATCAGCCGGGCCTCGGGGCGGGCCTACCGGGGGCCGGTGATGCTGGTTCCCGGAAATCGGCACTATTCCTGGAGCAAGTCGGCCAATGTCTTCGGCCTGGGCGGGGAGGCGATCTGGAGCGTGGCCCTGGACAAGGGCGGACATCTGGACCTCGCCGATTTCGAACGCCGGGTGGAAAGCGCCCGGGCTGACGGAAGGCCGATCCTGATGGCCGTCGCCGTGGCCGGCGCCACCGAGACCGGGGCCGTTGACCCTCTCCACCGCCTGTATGACCGGCTGGACCTGTGGCGGGCGGAGCGGGGCTGGCGCATCTGGCGCCATGTCGACGCAGCCTATGGCGGGTTCCTCCGGGCCATGCTGGACGGCCCCTCCGAGGCGGCGCTGACCCCGGAGACCGCCGCCGCGCTGCGCGCCATGGGGCGGTCGGATTCGATCACCATCGACCCGCACAAACTGGGCTATGTGCCCTATGCCTGCGGCGCCTTCCTGACGCCGGACGCGGAACATTACGCCGTCTCCGCCTTTGACGCCCCCTATCTGGACCGGCCCGAACTGGGCGAGGGAAAATGGTCGTCGACGCTTGAAGGGTCGCGATCAGCGGCGGGCGCGGCGGCGACCTGGCTGACGGCGGAAACCCTGGGCTTCGGCGCCGACGGCCTCGGGTCGTTGATGGCCGCCACGCTTGAGGCGCGCCAGGCGTTCGAGGCCGCCGTGCGGGAGGCCGTCCCGGAAGCGCGATTCCTGCCCGCCGACAGCAATATCGCCTGCTTCTCGCTGGCCCGGCCCGACGAGGCGCTGAGTCTTTCCAACGCCCGGACCCAGGCCGTCTTTGACTATTTCCAGAGATCGCCCCATTTCGCCGTGTCCAAGACGACCCTGGGCGTCGACAACGCCGCGCTCATCGCCGACTTGCTCAGCGGCCACGGCGGCTACAATGACCGACCGGAGAGTGAGGCCGGGATGCTGGTGATCCGCTGCGTCTTCATGAATCCCTATTGGTCCGAACCCTCGGTGCGGCACGACCTGCTGCCGCGCTTCATCGAGGAGTTGCGCCAGGCCCTGGCGGAACCAAACGAAGCGCAGGCGGCGTGATATGGAGACGACCATGACCCGCATCCTGTTTTTCGGCCGGGTCGGCGAGCGCCTCGGCCCGGAGGGCCGCCTGGACCTGCCGGCGGAGGGGCTTCCGGTCCGGGAGATCCGTCGCCTGCTGGCGGAGCGCGACGAGGTCGCGGCCGGCGCCCTGCTGCGCCCGGACGTCCGCGCCTCGGTCGATCTGGTCGTGGTCGGTGAGGACGCCCTGGCCCGGCCGGACCAGGAGATCGCCTTCTTCTCCCTTTTTTCGGGGGGCTGAGATGGCTCTCGACGTCAGGCTGAGCCGCGCGCCGCTGTCCGCGCCCGCGGAGCTGGAGGCCTTCCTTGCCGGCCGCTCGGCCGAGGGCGCCGTGGTGACCTTCACCGGTCTTGCGCGAGGCATGGGCAAGGACGGCGCGATCGTCGAGACCCTGACCCTCGATTGGTATCCGGGCATGACCGAGCGCTCGATGCAGGATATCGCCGAAGCCGCCGCCGCGCGCTTCCCGGTCACGGATCTGCTCGTGGTCCATCGATGTGGCGAGATCGTCCCGGGCGAGACGATCGTTTTCGTCGCCGCCGCCGCGGCCCACCGGCGCGAAGCCTTTGCGGCGGCGGACTATCTGATGGACAGGCTGAAGACCGAGGCCGCATTCTGGAAGCGCGAGACCGGCCCCTCCGGCACGCGCTGGATCGAGCCTGTAGACGAGGATCGCGCCGCCCTGGCGCGCTGGAAGGACGAAACGCCCTGATGGCCGGAAAAATTGACGAGACGCTGCCGTTTCATCCGCTGAACATCGCAGTGCTGACCATCTCGGACACCCGCGACGAAACCAACGACACGTCGGGCGGAACGCTGGTCGAACGGCTGACCACGGCCGGCCATGTGCTGAAGGGGAAGGCCATTGTCCACGACGAGATCGACGCCATTCGCGGCCAGCTCAGGATCTGGATCGAGGACCCGGACGTCGACGTCGTGCTGACGACCGGGGGCACCGGCTTTTCGCCGCGCGACGTGACCCCGGAAGCGGTGAAGCCGCTGTTTCGGCGCGAGCTGGAGGGCTTTTCCGTGGTCTTCCATCTGGCCAGCCTGGGCACCGTCGGCGTGGCGACCCTGCAGTCACGCGCTCTGGCGGGCCAGGCGGAGGACACCTTCATCTTTTGCGTACCGGGTTCGACCGGAGCCTGTCGCGACGCCTGGGATCTGGTGCTGGCCGAAGAACTGGACAGCCGCTTCCGGCCCTGTTCCCTGGTCGGCCAGATCCCGCGCTTCAGGGGCATCTGCCCGTGAGAGCCCTGACCCATCTGGATAGCGACGGCCGTGTGCACATGGTCGACGTCGGCGAGAAGCCGGCGACGGCGCGGCGGGCTGTGGCCGAAGGTCGGGTGATCTGCGCGCCCGCGACGCTCGCCCTGGTCCGTGACGGCCACGCGCCCAAGGGGGCGGTCGTCACGACCGCCGAACTGGCCGGGATCATGGGGGCCAAGCGCACGGCCGACCTGATTCCGCTGTGCCACTCGCTCGGCCTGGACAAGGTGTCGGTGACGATCGACCTCGACGACGCCCTGCCCGGCTTCGTCGTCACCGCGGAGGCGCGTGTCTCCGGCCCCACCGGCGTCGAGATGGAAGCCCTGACCGCCGTCTCGGTGGCCTGCCTCACCCTGTACGACATGCTCAAGGCGGCCGACCGCGGCATGGTCATCAGCCAGATCAGGTTGTTGTCCAAGTCCGGCGGACGATCGGGTGACTGGGTCGCCGGCGACGGACCCGCGACGTGATCGATTTCGACTCGGCCGTGGCCCTGATCCTCAACGAGGCCCGCCCCCTCCCCTGCGAGTCCGTAGCCCTGGAAGGCGCCGCCGACCGGGTCCTGGCCGCCGACCTGAGGGCGCGCGGCGACGCCCCGCGCGCAGCGGTATCGGCCATGGACGGCTATGCCGTGCGCGACGCCGACCTCGCGACGCTGCCCGCCCGATTGCCGATCGCCACCGTCGCCTTCGCGGGGCGAGCCGACGTGCCCGTCCTGCCTCCGGGGACCTGCGCCCGGGTCTTCACGGGCGGACCCGTGCCGCACGGAGCCGACAGGATCGTGGTGCAGGAGATCGTCGGCCGCGACGGCGACCTGGCCCTGTTCGAGGCTCCGCCCGGACCCGCGAGCCACATCCGCGCGGCCGGGTCGGATTTCCGGGCCGGCGACACCCTGCTTCCGGCCGGGACCGTCCTCGGCTTCCGCGCCATCGTGGCCGCCGCGGCGGCGGATGTCGCCGCCCTGTCGGTCGTGCGGCGGCCGCGCGTCGTCATCCTCGGCACCGGCGATGAACTGGCGGAACCGGGACGGGCTCTGGAGACCCCCGGCAGCATCCCGGAAAGCGTCTCGTTCGGTGTCGCCGCCCTCGCCCGTCAATGCGGCGCCGAGGTGCTCGCCCGTCGTCGCCTGACCGATACTCCGGAGCTTCTCGAGGCCGCCGCCCGGCTGGCTCTGGCCGAGGCTGATCTGGTCGTGGTCACGGGCGGGGCGTCCGTCGGGGAGAAGGACTACGCCCGCTCCATGTTCGCCCCCCTGGGTCTGGAATTGATCTTCTCCAAGGTGGCCATCAAGCCCGGCAAGCCGGTCTGGTTCGGACGGGTCGGCGGCGCGTTGGTTCTGGGTCTGCCGGGCAATCCGACGTCGGCGCTGGTGACGGCCCGCCTGTTCATGGCGCCGCTGGTCGCGGGTCTGGCGGGCCGGGATCCCGCCGCCCTGCTGAACTGGCGGGACATGATCCTGACCGCGCCGCTGAAGCCCTGTGGAGACCGGGAGACATTCGAGCGCGGCCGTCTGGTCGATGGCGGCGTCGCCGGGCTGGAGGTTCAGGACTCCGCGACCCAGAAGGCCCTGGCGATCGCCGACGTCCTGATCCGCCGTCGGCCGGGCGCGCCCGGTCTCGGCGTGGGCGACGTCGCAGCGGTCCTGGACTTCTGATCCGGCTCAGAGGAAGCGTCGGAACAGGATGTTGTTCTCCAGATGGACGTGCTCTCGCAGGTCCATATCCAGCTTGCTGCAGCCGGCATAGAGGGCCCGCCAGGTGGCGCAGGCTCCCTCCGGCGCGACGAAATCGTCGGTCAGGTCCGCCATGAAGGCGAGCAATTCGCCCAGGTCATCATGATCCTGCATCATCCGGGCGATCGGGTCCCGCAGGACCGGACCCAGGCCGTTGATCATGGCCGGAAACAGGACCGCCTCCTCCTTGTGTTGATGGTCTTCCAGGTCCTCGAACATGTCGGTCAACAGATCGGCGAGCCCCCGCGGACAGTCGACCCTGTCCTGGTGCACGGACTCGACGCGTCGGGCCAGTTCGATGACCGCCGGGAATTCGCGCCGGTGCACCTTGTGATAGCGCTCGATGATATGGGCGATCAGATCAGCGGTCTCGGCGGGCGCATGGACGCCGGGCGTATCCAGAGCGTGGAGTTCCGCCTCGAGCGCCGACAGGTCCAGTCCGCGGCTTTCCGCTTCCCGGGCGAGCAGGCTTTCGCCCTTGCAGCAGAAATCGATCTTGTGACGGCGAAAGACGGATGTGGCTCCCGGCAGCATGACGGCGATCTCGCCGACCGACAGATGTTCCAGCGCCATGGTCCGGGGTGTCCTCTCCGCTTCCCGCCCCGATCCTTCGGCGCGGCGATCGGGTCTTCCTAAGCCGTCGCCGCCGACCGCTGCTTGACCTCCATCAAGGCCCGCATTGATGGCGGTCCGGAGCCGCGACACCCCCGGACCCCTTCACCGCGCCGCAGGGAATCACCGAGTCTGGGCTCCGCTTTTGAAGGGGTGCAGACATGGCGTTCGACAGTCCGCTGGCCGGTGAAATCTGGAGCAGCAAATATCGTTTCCGGCCGCACGACGGGGCGGGAGACGCGACCGTCGAGGCCACCTGGGACCGGGTCGCCGCCGCCCTCGCTGAAGCTGAACCGGTCAAGTCGCGCGGTCGCTGGCGCACCCGGTTCCGCGAAGCGCTCGAAGGCTACCGCTTCCTGCCCGCCGGGCGAATTCTCGCCGGAGCCGGCACCGGGCGCGCCGTGACCCTGTTCAACTGTTTCGTCATGGGGACGGTGCCTGACGACCTCGACGGCATCTTCCAGCATCTGCGGGAGGCCGCGGTCACCATGCAGCAGGGCGGCGGGGTCGGCATGGACTTCTCGACGGTCCGGCCCTCAGGCGCGCCGGTGCGGGGAGTCGGGGCGGAGGCCTCGGGCCCGCTCAGCTTCATGGACGTCTGGGACTCCATGTGCCGCACCATCATGTCGGCCGGTCAGAGACGCGGGGCGATGATGGGCTGTCTCCGCATCGACCATCCGGACATCGAGGCCTTCATCGACGCCAAACGCGACGCGGTCCGCTTCAGGAATTTCAATCTGTCGGTGCTGGTCCCCGACGCCTTCATGACCGCCCTGGACGCCGATGCGGACTGGCCGCTGGCGTTCGGCGGCGAGGTGCGGCGCACGGTGCGGGCGGCGGACCTGTGGACCCGTCTGATGCAGGCCACCTATGACGCCGCCGAACCTGGGGTGATCTTCATCGACCGCGTCAACGCCGCCAACAACCTGGCCCATTGCGAGGTGATCTCAGCCTCCAATCCTTGCGGCGAACAGATGCTGCCGCCCTATGGGGCCTGCCTGCTGGGGTCGATCAATCTCGCCCGCCTGGTCTCGGCCCCGTTCGAACCGGGCGCGGCCATGGACGAGGCGGAGCTGGGGGCCCTCACCCGCACCGCGGTGCGGATGCTCGACAATGTCATCGACATCTCCCGTTTCCCCCTCCCCGCGCAGGAGGCGGAAGCCCGGGCCAAGCGTCGCCTCGGTCTGGGCGTCACCGGACTGGCCGACGCCCTGATCTTCTGCGGCGCCCGCTATGGCGAGGATCGGGCCGTGGCCCTGACCGAACAATGGCTCGGGGTGATCCGGCGCGAGGCCTATCGCGCCTCGGCGGAACTCGCGGCCGAAAAGGGCGCCTTTCCCCTCTACGATCCCGTCATGCTCGAGCGGCCCAACCTGGCCGGGCTGGATCCTGAGACCCGCGAACTGATCGCCCGTCACGGACTGCGCAACGGCTGCCTGACCTCGATCGCCCCGACCGGCACGACCTCCCTGCTGGCCGGGAACGTTTCGTCCGGAATCGAGCCGGTGTTCGCCTTCGCCTATAGCCGCAAGGTGTTGCAGCCCGACGGCACGAAGCGCGAGGAGGCCGTCGAGGACTATGCCCTGGCCCTCTGGAAGCGGCTCAAGGGGGCGGATGCTCCGCTGGAAAGCGCGCCCGGGAACGCCTTCGTCAGCGCCCAGACCCTGACGCCCGAACATCACCTGCGGATGCAGGCGGCGGCCCAGGACCAGATCGACAGCTCGATCTCCAAGACCATCAACTGCCCGGAAGACATCGCCTTCGACGCCTTTTCCGATGTCTATCGCCAGGGCTATCGTCTGGGCTGCAAGGGGCTGACCACCTACCGGCCCAACGCCATCACCGGCTCGGTGCTCAGTGTCGAACCGCCCCCCGCGGTCGAAGCGGTTCCGGCCGGACCCGTCCTGACGCCCAGGCCGGCGCGGCTCGAGGGCGCGACCTACAAGGTGCGTTGGCCGCTGGACCCGCACGCGGTCTATGTGACCATCAACGATTCCGGCGAGGAGGATGGCGGCGAACGCCGTCCGCTGGAGATCTTCGTCAACTCCAAGAACATGGCCCACTACGCCTGGACGGTCGCCCTGACCCGGATGGTCTCCGCGGTCTTCCGGCGCGGCGGCGACGTCTCCTTTGTGGCGGAAGAACTGAAGGCGGTGTTCGATCCCGGCGGCGGGGCCTGGATGGAGGGGCGATACACGCCGTCGCTCCCGGCCGCCATCGGCGCCGTGATCGAGCGTCACATGAGCCTGTCGGCCGGCGCCGTCGCGCCTGCGCCTGACCCGGCGGCGGCGCCTGCGAGAACGACCGCAGCTGTCTACGTCCCTTCGGCCTGCCCGCGATGCGGCACACCGGGGCTGGTCCGCAAGGAAGGCTGTGACAGTTGTCTGGACTGCGGCTACTCGCGGTGCGGCTGACGCCCTTCGGGACGCGCCGGGGCCTTGACGAAGGGCAGGCGGCGGCGGCCAGTCCATCAAGGCCGCGGCCGCCCGGCTCGTCTATGCAGACCCGGTCTGCTGTCCGGGAGTCCCCATGAACACCGCCGCCGCCATCCGCGCCCATCGCGGCCCCGCCGTTTTCAGCGTCGGCCTGCGCCCCTTCTTTCTGTTCTCCGCCGTGTGGTCGGCGATCGCCGCGCCGCTCTGGCTCTACGCCTTTCTCAGCGGCGGGCCTGTGGGGCTGAGCTGGCATGTCCACGAGATGCTGTTCGGCTATACGGGCGGAGTCGTCGTCGGCTTCCTGCTGACCGCCGTGCCCAATTGGACCGGTCGCCTTCCCGTGGTGGGGACGCCGTTGGCCCTGCTGTTCGGCCTGTGGCTGGCGGGTCGGGCGGCCATGCTGGCCATGGCGCTGAATGCGGATCTGGCGGCGGCGGTCTGGCCATTGGTCATGGACGGCCTGTTCCTGTTCGCCATGGCCTTCGTGGTCTGGCGCGAGGTGCTGGCGGGACAGAACTGGCGCAATGTTCCGGTGGCCGTCATGGTCACGGTGTTCGCCCTCGCCAATGCGGGATTTCATCTGGAGGCCGAAGCCGGCGGCGTCGCCACCCTGTCCACCCGGCTGGGTCTCGCGGTTGTGACCCTGCTGATCGCCGTGATCGGCGGTCGCGTCACCCCGAGCTTCACCCGCAACTGGCAGGCCCGGCGCGGCGGCCCGCTGCCCGCCGCCGTCGGCCGGTTCGACGTCGTGACCCTGGCCGTCACCGCGGCCGGCCTGATCGCCTGGAGCCTGGCCCCGGCCCATCCCGCGGTGGGCGCCATGCTGCTGGCGGCCGGCGGACTGAATCTCGTCCGGCTGATCCGCTGGCGGGGCGACGCTACGCTGGCCGAACCGCTCGTCTGGATTCTGCACCTCGGCTACCTGTGGCTTTCGGCGGGCCTGGTCCTGACGGGGATGTCGGTCGCGGCGCCCGGCCTGGTTCCTCCCTCCGCGGGCGTCCATGCCCTGACCGCCGGCGCCGTCGGAGTGATGACGCTGGCCGTCATGACCCGCGCCAGTCGGGGTCATACCGGCCGGCCCCTGACGGCCGGCAAGCTTGAGGTCCTGATCTATGTCCTGATCAATGCGGCGGCCCTGACCCGGGTGGCGGGCGGCCTGGCGCCGGCCGTCTATCAGCCGTTGTTGATCGTCTCGGCCGGACTCTGGTCGGCGGCGTTTCTGACCTTCGCGATCGGCTATGGCCCGATGCTGCTGTCGCCCCGTCCTGATCGCGGCTGATCGCCGTCAGGCGTAGCGGGCGGCGGCGGTCGCCTTGACCAGGGCGATCACGCGCCGCCCCGGCGCCAGGGCGAGCTGTTCCCTCGCTTGCCGGGTGATCAGAGCCTTCAGCCTCAGTTCGCCCGCCTCGAGCCGGACGAGGACGCCGTCCGGTCGGACGTCGAGCGCCGCGACCTGCATCGGGAGCCGGTTCTGAAAGCTGGCGTCGACCGGATCCGTCAGGGCGAGCGCCACATCGCGCGCATCGACGACCACCCGCAGCCGGTCGCCCGGGGCCACGTCGAGGAGCGGGGCCAGAAACGCGGTTCCCGCCAGATCGATGCGGGTCGCATTCCGTGCGGGATCATGCGCGGTGACCCGCCCGTCGAGAATGGACAGGGGCGCGCTCAGCCCGGCGGCGGCCTCGGCCTCCGGTCGGTCGAACGCCGCGTCCGGCGGCTCTGCTCCCACGGCCCGACCCTCACCCACCAGCACCACGCGATCCGCGAGGCGGGCGACCTCCTCGACCGCGTGGCTGATATAGAGGATGGGCGGACCTTCCCGGGCCAGTCGGTCCAGCCACGGCAGGATGTCGCCGCGACGGGCGCCGTCCAGCCCCGCGAGAGGCTCGTCAAGGATCAGCAGGCAGGGACGGGTCAGCAGGGCCCGCCCGATCGCGACCCGGCGGGCCTCGCCGCCGGACAGCGCGCCGGGCCGGCGCTCCAGAAGGCTCTCGAGTCCCAACAAGGCCACGACCTGGTCCAGGGCGGGGTGAAGGTCGCCCGACCGACGAGGGCCGTACAGCAGGTTGTCGCGGACGGTCATGTGCGGGAACAGCCGCGCATCCTGAAACACATAGCCTATGCGTCGTTTCCAGACGGGGACCGACACGCCTGTGTCGGTGTCGAGAAGCACCTCCCCGTCCAGCAGGACCCGGCCCCGCACGGGACGGATCAGGCCGGCGACCAGTTCGGCCACCGTGGTCTTGCCGGCCCCCGAACGGCCGAACAGGCAGGTGATGCGGGCGTCGCTCGAAAACGCGACCTCAAACGAGAAGTCGTCGCGGGCGATGTGGGCCGAGACCTCCAGCATCACCGCGTCCCTCCGACCCGACGGGCGACGGCGCGCGCGCCCCACTCGGAAAGGACCAGGGCGCCGATCGACACGCCGACCGAGATCAGGACCAGTCTCAGCACCGCCGCCTCGCCGCCGGGAACCTGGGTGAGGCTGTAGATGGCGAGCGGCAGGGTGCGGGTCTCTCCGGGTATGCTGGCCACGAACGTGATCGTGGCGCCGAACTCGCCGAGCGCCTTGGCGAAGGCCAGCACCGCGCCGGCTGCAACCCCGGGCAGGGCGAGCGGCAGGGTAATGGTCAGGAACCGGACGAACGGCCGGGCGCCGAGGGTCTCGGCCGCGCGCTCGATCCGGGGATCGACCATGTCGAACGACAGCCGTACGGCCCGGACCAGCAGCGGAAAGCCCATGACCGCCGCAGCGAGCGCCGCCCCCGTCCAGTCGAAGGCGAAGACGATCCCGATCGGCTCAAGCAGGCGACCAAGCGGTCCGTTGCGGCCGAAAAGCAGCAGCAGCGCATAGCCGGTCACCACGGGCGGCAGGATCAGGGGCAGATGGGTCAGGCCCGACAGCAGGGCCTTGCCGGGAAAGCTGTAGCGCGAGAGCAGCCAGGCCAGGGCGACGCCCGGCGGCAGGCTGAACAGGGTGGCCGTGGCCGCAACCTTCAGCGACAGGCCGATGATCTGCTGTTCCTCGGGGCTGAGCGCGATCATCCCGGAGACTCAGGCGGGCGCCGGCGCGAAGCCGAAGCGCCGAAACAGGGCCAGTCCGTCCGCGCCGTTCAGGAGATCGAGAAAGCCCTGGGCCGCGGCGGGGTCGCCGGCCTCGTCCCGACGTTGCAGCAGGGCGGCGGAATAGATGATCGGCGCATGACTGGCGGCGGGAAAGCTCGCCACAACCCTCACCCGGGGCTCGGCGCGTGCGTCAGTCGCATAGACCACGCCGAGGGGCACCTCGCCGCGCGCGACCAGGGCCAGCGCCGCCCGGACGTCGCCGCCGGGGGCCAGTCGATGTTCGACCGACCGCCACAGGTTCAGGCCGGTCAGGGCTTCGCGCGCGTAGCGGCCGGCCGGCACATTGGCTTCGGCGATCGCCAGCCGGCCGTCGTCCAGCCTTGCGGCGAGGTCGGTCGGCGAGGCCAGGTTGACCGAAGTCACGGTGGTCGCAGCCGGCGCGATCAGCACCAGACGGTTGGAGGCGAGGCGTCGCCGGGTCGCAGGCTCGATCCAACCGCGTTGTTCCAGCCAGTTCATCCAGAGCTCGTCGGCTGAAACGAACAGGTCGGCAGGCGCGCCCTGCTCGATCTGGCGGGCCAGCTGGGCGCTGCCGGCATAGGTCGCCCGAACGGTCCGGCCGGACCGCCGCCGGTGATCGGCGACCGCTGCGTCCAGCACCTCCCGGAGACTGGCGGCAGCGAACACGTCGATCGGCGTGGAGCCGGTGCGACGGCGTGGCGCGCAGGCGACGAGGGACGTGGCCGCCAGCATCATCAGCCCTTCTCGTCGTCCGATGCCCCCCGCATTCGCCATGATCCGCGTCTCTTCCTGAGCCAGGTGGTCTGGTCCGCAGGCACTGACTAGCATGGTCGGCCTCATTGACGGGACAGGGGACGCGGCGATCGTGCTTGATCTTCATCAAGACCCCGAAGACCTGACGTCATAGGGTGAGGTAATGTGATCCGTTAGACCTCTTCCTGAGTTCGCTCCGAGCGGTCCGACCTAAAGCGCCCCGCGCCAGGGTCCGGCAGCCGGATCCGCAAGGATCAAGGGCGGCGGGAGAAATCCCTCCGCCTCCCGTGTTTGGAAAGGAGCTTCCATGGCGCTCGACGCCGCCCCGATGGCCGACGGCTTTGGCCGTCGGTTTCACTACCTTCGCCTGTCGGTGACGGAGGTGTGCAATTTCAGCTGCACCTACTGCCTGCCGAACGGCTGGAAAAAGACCGGCCCCCTCTCCTTCCTGACGGTCGAGGAGATAGGTCGTCTGGTGGCCGGCTTTTCCGGTCTGGGGCTCAGCAAGGTGCGCCTGACCGGCGGCGAGCCGACGGTCCGCAAGGACTTCAACGCCATCATCCAGACCGTCGCGGCCGCGCCGGGCGTGGCCAAGGTCGCCATGACCACCAATGGCTGGAACCTGGCCCGTCACGCGGTCGACTGGCGGGCGTCGGGTCTCAGCCACATCAACGTCAGCATCGACTCGATCGACCCGGAGACGTTCCACCGCATCACCGGCCACGACAAGCTCAACCAGGTCCTGACGGGCCTCGACCTGGCGCTGGCCGAGGGGTTCTCCGCCGTGAAGGTCAACGCCGTCCTGCTGCGCGAGACGGCCGAGGCGGGATTCGACGGCTGGGCGCGATTCGTCCGCGATCGGCCGGTCGCTGTCCGATTCATCGAACTGATGAAGACGACCGACAATGATGAGTATTTCGCCCGCCATCATGTGAAGGCCCAGGGCCTGCGCGACTGGCTGGACCAGAACGGCTGGACCCCGGCGCCGCGCGCCTTCGACGCGGGGCCGGCGCTGGAATATCGCCATCCCGACCACGCGGGCGCCATCGGCCTGATCGCGCCCTACTCCCCCGGCTTCTGCGACAGCTGCAACCGACTGCGGGTCACCGCGCGGGGCAAACTGCGCCTGTGCCTGTTCGGGGACGGCGGCGTCGACCTGCGCGACCTGCTGCAGGACGACGACGACCGCGACCTGCTGGTCCAGCGCATCGTCTCGTCTCTCGGAGGCAAGTCCGCGGGCCATGCCCTCGCCCTGGGGCGCTCGGGCGACCTGCGCAACCTCGCCCAGCTCGGGGGCTGATCAGCCGAGAACCGTGCCGCAGGTGCGGCCCGTCTGGGTGGCCCATCGCTCGCTTTCGGCCTTGCCGACGACGCTCGAGGGCGGGGGCATGTGGTTGTCGATCAGCGGGTCGGGCCGGGCCAGCCGCTCAAGGGCGTCCGGACGGCCCAGGCTGACCTCCGCGCCATGTACGACCACCCCGTAGCTGGACAGGTTGGCGAAGGCGCGTGACAGATTCTCCGGCGACATGCCCAGCAGCGAGGCCAGCACCCGCTTCTCATGAGGGAGGACGATCGGGTCGCGCATCCCCTGACGGACCCTCTGGGTCAGCAGATAGTTGGCCAGCCGCTCAACCCCGCCCCGGAGCTTCTGGTTCTTCACGGCCCGTACGAGGCCGCGGTAACAGCCGGACAATTCCTGGGCCACAGCAAAGCTGAAGTCGGCGTCCTGTCGCATGGTGCGGCGAAGGGCCTCGCCCGACAACATCAGGATTTCGGACCGCTCCAGCGTCCGCGCCGACATCAGGGCGTCCGCATCCAGGACGACCGCGGCCAGGATGAAGGTCGAGACCGGACGCAACAGCGCGAGGGTCGTCTCCTTCTCCTTCCACGATCCCTGGAGCTCGACCGCCCCGTCCAGCAGGACATAGAGGAAGTCGACAGTGTCCCCCTCCATCAACAGGGTCGTGCCCGCGGGGAACCGTTGGAGGAAGGCGCCGGCCGTGACGTCCCTGAAGACTTCCGGCGTAGCCCGGCAGAACAGCGGCAGCGCCCTGACGCGGTCAAGATCGGCGGCGCGCATGGTCATCGGGTCGGCTCCTGGTGCGGTTCGTTGGCGGGGCTCTGGTTTATCGGCTTCGCTCCGCGCGAGCGCAGTCTCTCACTAAAGCACCGCTTGACGAATATCAATCGATCTAGATGTAGATGACAATTCGACGATCGTAACTTGTCGATCTACTGAATTTTTTCTGTATCGAAACACCTATGACCCAACTCCACCAAGAGTTCATTTGATAATCGTCAAAGAGACCGCGCCGAACGCGGACTAGGAGTCATGGAACGACAGCCGGCGAGCGGCGACGTTCCATGGAGCAGGCCAGGTGGTATCCGCCTCCGAAACATCAGCGCGAGGTGCGGCGTCCGCCCTGTGGGTCAGCACTTTTGCCTTCACCGCATGCTTTGCCGTGTGGACGATCTTCTCGATCATCGGGGTCCAGATCAAGGCGGACCTTGGCCTCAGCGAAGCGCAATTCGGCCTGCTGGTCGGGACGCCGATTCTGACCGGTTCGCTGGTGCGAGTGTTCCTCGGCGTCTGGACCGAGCAGTTCGGCGGCCGGCGCGTCAACCTGATCGTCATGGCGCTGGCCGCGGCGGCGACCTTCCTGTTGTCCTACGCCCAGACCTACACCGAGTTCCTCTTCGCGGCCCTTGGCGTCGGCATGGCGGGCGGGGCCTTTGCCGTGGGCGTCGCCTACGTTTCGAAATTCTACCCGGCCGGCAAACAGGGGACGGCGCTCGGCATCTTCGGCGCGGGCAATGTCGGCGCGGCGGTGACCAAGTTCGCGGCGCCGTTCGTGATGTTGGCGCTCGGCTGGGAGTCAGTGGCGCAGATATGGGCCGGAGCGCTGCTCGTCGTCGCCCTCCTCTTCTTCGTGCTGACGCGCGACGAGCCCCAGCTGATCGAACGCCGCCGGACGGGTCAGAAGCCCGTGGCCACCTGGATGCAATTGGCGCCGCTGAAGGACCTGCGGGTCTGGCGTTTCTCGCTCTACTATTTCTTCGTCTTCGGCGGGTTCGTCGCCCTCGCCCTTTGGCTCCCGCACTATCTGACCGGGGCCTACGGCGTGGGCATCGGCGTGGCGGGCATGCTGGCCGCGGCCTATTCGATTCCCGGTTCGCTGTTCCGGGTCTTCGGAGGCTGGCTCTCCGACCGGATCGGCGCGCGAAAGGTCATGTATCTGACCTTCGCCATCAGCGTCGTCTGCGCCTTCATCCTGTCCTATCCCGCGACCTCCTATGTGGTCGACGGCATCGACGGACCGATCCGGTTTCGCATCGCAATGAGCCTGCCGGTCTTCACCGCGGTGGTCTTCGTCCTCGGCTTCGCCATGAGCCTGGGCAAGGCGGCCGTCTACAAGCACATCCCGGTCTACTACCCGGACCACGTCGGCTCGGTCGGCGGCCTGGTGGGGATGATCGGCGGACTGGGCGGCTTCATCCTGCCCATCGCTTTCGGCGCCCTCAATGACCTGACCGGCGTCTGGACCAGCTGCTTCATGCTTCTGTTCCTGCTGGTGCTCACCGCCCTCGTCTGGATGCATTTCGCGGTCCGCCGGATGGAGCGTCGTCGCTCCCCCATGCTCTCGACGCTGCCGGAGTTCCCCGAACTGGCGGGCATCGGACCCGACAAGGCCGCGGCCGCCTCACCCCTCCGTTCGAACTAGAGAAAGACGCGCATGTCCCGTCACATTCTGCACGACTGGCGTCCGGAAGAGCCGGCGTTCTGGGCTTCCACCGGCCAGCGGATCGCGCGTCGCAATCTGTGGATCTCGATCCCGAACCTGCTGCTGGCCTTTTCGGTCTGGATGCTGTGGTCGACCGCCGCGACCCGTCTCAACATGGTCGGCTTCCAGTTCTCGACGGCCGAACTGTTCTGGCTGACGGCGCTTCCGGCCCTCTCCGGCGCCACGTTGCGGATCTTCTACAGCTTCATGGTCCCCATTTTCGGGGGTCGCCTGTGGACCACGCTGTCCACCCTGTCGCTGGCGATCCCGGCGATCGGCATCGGCATGGCGGTGCAGAACCCCGACACCCCCTATCTGGTGTTCGTCATCCTGGCCCTGCTGTGCGGCCTCGGCGGCGGGGCGTTCGCCTCGTCGATGGCCAATATCGGCTTCTTCTTCCCCAAGGCCCAGAAAGGCAACGCCCTGGCCCTGAACGCGGGCTTCGGCAATCTGGGCGTCAGCGTGCTCCAGTTCACGGCGCCGCTGGTCACCGGCGTCGCCCTGTTCTCACCGCTGTTCGGCGCGCCGCAGACCTATCTGGAAAACGGCGTCCAGCATCAGGTCTGGCTGCAGAACGCCGGCTTCGTCTGGGTGCCCTTCATCCTGGTCGCCGCCGCCGCCGCCTGGTTCGGCATGAACGACGTTGCCTCCGCCCGGGCCTCGTTCCGTGAGCAGGCCGTGGTGTTCAAGCGCAAGCACAACTGGCTGATGTGCTACCTCTACATCGGCACCTTCGGCTCATTCATCGGCTTCTCGGCGGCCTTCCCCTTGCTGGGCAAGACGCTGTTCCCCGATGTGAACATCCTGCAGATCGCCTTCCTCGGCCCCCTCGTCGGAGCCGCCTCGCGGGCTATGACCGGCTGGGTCTCGGACCGCTGGGGCGGCCAGAACGTCACCCAGGTGGTCTTCTGCGCCCTGATCGTGGGCGTGGTTGCGGTGCTCTACAGCGTCGGCGCCTTCGGCGGCGAGCCGGTGTTCAGCCTGTTCTTCGCCAGCTTCCTCTGGCTGTTCTTCTGGACCGGGGTGGGCAACGCCTCGACCTTCCAGATGATCCCGGCCCTGGTGCGCGCCGACATGCCCCGCCTGCTGCCCCTCGCCACGGCCGCCGAAAGGCTGAAGGCGTCGGAGCTTGAGGGGGCCGCCATCGTCGGCTTCTCCTCGGCCATCGGCGCCTATGGCGGCTTCTTCATCCCGCTGGCCTTCGCCAACTCCATGAAGGCCACCGGAGGCCCGGTGACGGCCCTCTACGTCTTCCTCGTCTTCTACATCTCCTGCGCCATTGTGAACTGGGTGTTCTACGCCCGCCGGCGCTCGATCCTGAACCTCTCTCCCAGCACGGCGGCCTGATCATGAGCCATACCCTCGACCGTCTCGCCTTCTTCACGCGCAAGACCGAACTCTTCTCTGACCGCCATGGCGTCATGAACGACGAGGACCGCGGCTGGGAGGAGGCCTATCGGAACCGCTGGCGTCACGACAAGGTCGTGCGCTCGACCCACGGCGTGAACTGCACGGGCTCCTGCTCGTGGAAGATCTACGTCAAGGGCGGGATCGTCACCTGGGAGACCCAGCAGACCGACTATCCCCGCACCCGGCCGGACCTGCCCAACCACGAACCGCGCGGTTGCGCGCGTGGCGCCAGCTACAGCTGGTATCTGTATTCGGCCAACCGGGTGAAGTATCCGCTGGTGCGCTCCCGCCTGCTGCGTGTGTGGCGCAAGGCGCGCGAGACCATGGAGCCGGTTGCGGCCTGGGCCTCGATCCAGAACGATCCCGCGGCGCGCAAATCCTACACCAGCATGCGCGGCGCCGGCGGCTTCGTGCGGGCCGACTGGGAAGAGATCACCGAGATCATCGCCGCGGCCAACGCCCATACGGTCAAGCGCTGGGGGCCCGACCGGGTGTTCGGCTTCTCGCCGATCCCGGCCATGTCGATGATTTCCTACGCGGCCGGCGCCCGCTACCTGCAACTGCTGGGCGGCGTGTGCGGCTCCTTCTATGACTGGTACTGCGACCTGCCCCCGGCTTCGCCCCAGACCTGGGGCGAGCAGACCGACGTGGCCGAAAGCGCCGACTGGTACAATTCCAGCTTCATGCTGCTGTGGGGCTCGAACGTCCCGCAGACGCGCACGCCGGACGCCCATTTCTACACTGAGGCCCGCTATCGCGGGGCCAAGTCGGTGGTCATCTGCCCCGACTATTCCGAGGCCTCGAAATTCTCGGACCTGTGGCTGCCGGTCAAACAGGGCACCGACGCGGCCCTGGCCATGGCCTTCGGCCATGTGATCCTCAAGGAGTATCACGTCGACAAGCAGGTGCCGTATTTCCGCGACTACCTGCGCCAGTACAGCGACCTGCCGATGCTGGTCCGGCTGGTCCCTCAGGAGGGCGGCTATGTGCCCGAGCGCCTGGTCCGTGCCTCGGATTTCGTCGGCGATCTCGAGCAGGCCAACAATCCCGACTGGAAGACGGTCGCCATCGACGAGGCCACCGGCGAGATCGTCGTGCCCAACGGCTCGATCGGCTTCCGCTGGGGCGAGGACGGCCGCTGGAATCTCGAGGAACGCGACGCCGCGGGCCGCGAGACCACACTGAAGCTGGGCCTCAAGGACGCGCACGACGAGGTCGCCGGCGTCCGCTTCCCCTATTTCGCCAACACGGCCAGCAACGGCTTCGCCTCCACCGATCACCCCGATGTCCTGACCCGCAACGTGCCGGTCCGGCGGGTGATGCTGAAGGACGGCGAGGCGCTGGTCGCCTGCGTCTACGACCTGTTCCTGGCCAACTACGGCGTCGACCAGGGCTTCGGCGGCGACTGCATGCCGGAGTCTTTCGACGACCTGCAGCCCTATTCGCCGGCCTGGGCCGAAGCCATCACCTCGGTCCCGCGCGACCAGATCATCGCCACCGCCCGCGGCTTCGCCACCAATGCCGAAAAGACCAACGGCAAGTCGATGGTGATCATCGGCGCAGCGATGAACCACTGGTTCCACATGGACATGAACTACCGCGGCGTCATCAACATGCTGGTGATGTGCGGCTGCGTGGGCCAGTCCGGCGGGGGCTGGGCCCACTATGTCGGCCAGGAGAAGCTGCGCCCCCAGACCGGCTGGGCCCCGCTGGCCTTCGCCACCGACTGGATCCGTCCGCCCCGCCAGCAGAACTCGACCTCCTTCTTCTACGCCCACTCCGACCAGTGGCGTTACGAGACCGTCGGCATCGACGAACTGCTGTCGCCCACGGCGCCGGAAGGGCCGTGGAAGGCCTCAATGATCGACTTCAACGTCCGGGCCGAACGGATGGGCTGGCTGCCGTCCGCGCCGGCGCTGAAGACCAATTCGCTGGATGTGGCCAAGGCGGCTGAAGCCGCCGGCGTCGACCCGAAGACCTACACCCTGGACGGACTGAAGGACCGCTCGATCCAGCTGTCCTGCATGGACCCGGACGACCCGGCCAACTGGCCGCGCAACATGTTCATCTGGCGCTCCAACCTGCTCGGCTCATCGGGCAAGGGCCACGAGTATTTCCTCAAACACCTGCTCGGCGCCTCGCACGGCGTCCAGGGCAAGGATCTGGGCGAGACCGGTCAGGTGAAGCCCGTCGACGTCGTCTGGCATGACGAGGCGCCGGAAGGAAAACTCGACCTGCTGGTGACCCTCGACTTCCGCATGTCGACCACGGCGGTCTACTCCGACATCGTTCTGCCGACGGCCACCTGGTACGAGAAGAACGACCTCAACACCTCCGACATGCATCCCTTCATCCACCCGCTGTCCGCGGCCGTGGACCCGGCGTGGGAATCGAAATCGGACTGGCAGATCTTCAAGGCCATCGCGAAGAAATTCTCCGCGGTCGCTCCGGAGGTTCTCGGGCTCGAAAAGGACGTGGTCCTCACCCCGATCCAGCACGACAGCCCCGGCGAGATGGCCCAGCCATTCGAGGTGAAGGACTGGTTCCTCGGCGAATGCGAGGCGATCCCGGGCAAGACCATGCCCCAGATCACCGTGGTCGAGCGCGACTACCCCAACCTCTACAAGCAGTTCACGGCGCTCGGCCCGCTGCTCGACAAGGTCGGCAACGGCGGCAAGGGCCTGGCCTGGAAGACCGGACACGAGGTCGATCTGCTGCGCGAATTGAACGGCGCGGTGCTGGACGTCGGTCTGACCGAGGGCATGCCCAGCATCGATACCGACATCGACGCCTGCGAGACCATCCTGATGCTGGCGCCGGAGACCAACGGCGAGGTCGCGGTCAAGGCCTGGGCCGCGTTGGAGAAGCAGACCGGTCGCGAACACACCCATCTGGCCCTGCCCAAGGAGGACGAGAAGATCCGCTTCCGCGATCTGCTCGCCCAGCCGCGCAAGATCATCTCATCGCCCATCTGGTCGGGCATCGAGAGCGAGAAGGTCTGCTACAACGCCGGCTACACCAATGTGCATGAGCTGATCCCCTGGCGGACGCTCACCGGTCGGCAGCAGCTCTACCAGGATCACCTGTGGATGCGGGCCTTCGGCGAGGCGCTGTGCGTCTACAAGCCGCCGATCGACCTGAAGACGACGCATGTGAAGGGTCTCAAGCCCAACGGCGAGACCGAGATCGTCCTTAACTTCATCACCCCGCACCAGAAATGGGGCATCCACTCCACCTATTCCGACAATCTGCTGATGCTGACGCTCAACCGCGGCGGACCGGTGGTGTGGATCTCGGAGACGGACGCCCGCAAGGCCGGCATCGTCGACAACGACTGGATCGAGGTCTTCAACGCCAACGGGGCCCTGACGGCCCGGGCCGTGGTCTCCCAGCGGATCCGTGAAGGCACCACCTTCATGTACCACGCCCAGGAGAAGATCGTGAACACGCCGGGATCCGAGATCACCGGCCGGCGCGGCGGCATCCACAACTCGGTCACCCGCACCGTGCTCAAGCCGACGCACATGATCGGCGGCTACGCCCAGCTGTCCTACGGTTTCAACTACTACGGCACCGTGGGCTCCAACCGGGACGAGTTCATCGTCCTGCGCAAGATGAAGACGGTCGACTGGCTGGATGAGCCGCTTGAGTCCAAGGAGTTCGGCCAATGAAGATCCGCGCACAGATCGGCATGGTGCTGAACCTCGACAAATGCATCGGCTGTCACACCTGTTCGGTGACCTGCAAGAACGTCTGGACCAGCCGCAAGGGTGTTGAATACGCCTGGTTCAACAACGTCGAGACCAAGCCGGGCATCGGCTATCCCAAGGAGTGGGAGAACCAGAAGAAGTGGAACGGCGGCTGGCGGCGCAAGGCCAACGGCAAGATCGAGCCGCGCATGGGCGCCAAATGGCGCATCCTGGCCAAGATCTTCGCCAACCCCGACCTGCCCGAGATCGACGACTACTACGAGCCGTTCGACTTCGACTACGGCCACCTGCAGACGGCGCCGGAGATGAAGCATTTCCCCACCGCCCGGCCACGGTCGCAGATCACCGGCAAGCGGATGGAGAAGATCGAATGGGGGCCCAACTGGGAGGAAATCCTGGGTGGAGAGTTCGCCAAACGCTCCGAGGATTCCAATTTCGAGGGAATCCAGAAGGAGATCTACGGCCAGTTCGAAAACACCTTCATGATGTACCTGCCGAGGCTGTGCGAGCACTGCCTCAACCCCACCTGCGTGGCCGCCTGCCCCTCCGGCGCGATCTACAAGCGGGAGGAAGACGGCATCGTCCTCATCGACCAGGACAAGTGCCGCGGCTGGCGGATGTGCGTCTCGGCCTGCCCGTACAAGAAGATCTATTACAACTGGGACTCCGGCAAATCGGAGAAATGCACCTTCTGCTTCCCGCGGATCGAGGTCGGCCAGCCGACGGTCTGTTCGGAAACCTGCGTCGGCCGCATCCGCTATCTGGGGGTGCTGCTCTATGACGCCGACCGGATCGAGGCGGCGGCTTCAACCCCGGACGTGAAGGACCTCTACCAGGCCCAACTCGACATCTTCCTCGATCCCCACGACCCGGCCGTCATCGCCCAGGCCCGGGCCGACGGCGTGCCGGAGGCCTGGCTCGAAGGCGCGCGCCGCAGCCCGGTCTACAAGATGGCCATCGACTGGAAGGTCGCCTTCCCGCTGCACCCCGAATACCGGACCCTGCCGATGGTCTGGTACGTGCCGCCGCTGTCGCCGATCCAGAACGCCGCCGCCGTGGGCGCCCTGGAGATGGACGGCGAAATGCCGGATGTGAACTCCCTCCGCATCCCGGTGAAATATCTCGCCAACCTGTTGACCGCCGGGGTCGAGGCGCCGGTGACCCTGGCGCTGCGACGGATGCTGGCCATGCGCGCCTACATGCGCGCCAGGACCGTGGATGGACGCATCGACCACGGCCTGGCCGAGACGGTCGGCCTGACCGCGGCCCAGATCGACGACATGTACAAGATCATGGCCATCGCCGATTACGAGGACCGGTTCGTCATCCC
The DNA here is from genome assembly GCF_030160755.1 of Brevundimonas denitrificans. GTDB lineage: Bacteria > Pseudomonadota > Alphaproteobacteria > Caulobacterales > Caulobacteraceae > Brevundimonas > Brevundimonas denitrificans. Next base: position 36,227 of record NZ_BSOY01000017.1, read on the forward strand.
CTCGACCCACCGCGAGACGGTCGAGGACGCCTACGACCTGCGCGGCGGCTGCGGCTTCACCTTCGGCAACGGCTGTTCGGGCGGCCGCACCGAACTGGGCCTGTTCGGCCCCGACAAACGCTCACACGCCAAACCGACAGCAGAGGTGGCCTGATCATGGCTTTGACCTATCGCGCCCTGGCGCTCCTTCTCAGCTATCCGACCGCGGACATCCAGGCCGCGGCGCCGGCCGCCATGGCCGCTATCCGCGAGGAAGGCATGGTCCCCGCCCCCATCGTCGGGGCGCTGGAGAAGCTGGTTCGCAAGCTGGAACACGAGGACCTCTTTGATCTCCAGGAGGGCTTCGTCCACCTGTTCGACCGGACGCGGTCGCTGTCGCTCAATCTGTATGAACATATCCACGGCGAGAGCCGCGACCGCGGACAGGCGATGGCGGCCCTGGTCGAGCTCTACCGTTCCTACGGCCTGGAGCTGACGGCCAATGAGCTGCCGGACCACCTGCCGGTGTTCCTCGACTTCCTGTCCACCCTGCCCAATGAGGAGGCCGCCTCCCTGCTCGGCGAAGGGGCCCATGTCCTCGCCGCCCTGACCGAACGGCTGCACAAGCGCGAAAGCCCCTATCGGGCTGTGTTCGGCGCCCTCACGGCCATGACCGGCGCCGTACCCGACTCCGACGCCGTCGCCGCCCTGATGCAGGAGCCCGACGACAATCCGGACGATCTGGAGGCGCTGGACAAGGCCTGGGAGGAGACCGCCGTCACCTTCGGCCCGGCCGACGCCGGCTGTCCGAAAGCCGACTCCATCCTGTCCGCCATGAACGCCGCCCCGCCCCCCGACAAGAGCCGCCGCGTCGGCGCGGCCGCCTGAGGATCGTCACCATGGACCTGAATTTCATCCTCTTCGGCGTCTATCCCTATATCGCCATGGCGGTCCTGGTGATCGGCTCGATCCTGCGTTTCGACCGCGAGCAGTACACCTGGCGCACCGGCTCGTCCCAGCTTCTGCGGCGCAAGCAGTTGATGCTGGGCTCCGTCCTGTTCCATATCGGCATCCTGGCCATCTTCGCCGGGCATTTCGTCGGCTTGCTGACGCCGATCGCGGTGTGGGACTTCCTCGGCGTCAGCCATGGCTTCAAACAGATGCTGGCCATCGTCGCCGGCGGCGTCGCCGGCGCCTTCTGCCTCGTAGGCGGCCTCCTGCTGCTGCACCGGCGTGTGTTTGATCCGCGGATCCGCCAGACCTCCAGTTTCGGCGACACCGCCATCCTGGCCATCCTGCTGGTCCAGCTGTGTCTCGGCCTGGCCACCATTCCGCTCTCGCTGGGCCATCTCGACGGCCACGAGATGATCAAATTCATGACCTGGGCGCAGGGGATTTTCACCCTCAATCCGGACAGCGCGGGCTTTGTCGCCGACGTCCACTGGATCTTCAAGGCGCACCTCAGCCTCGGGCTGACCATCATGCTGCTCTTCCCCTTCACGCGGCTGGTCCACATGCTCTCGGCCCCGGTCTGGTATCTGAACCGCCGCGGTTGGCAGCTCGTCCGCAGCAAGCGTCCGATGCCGGTCGCGCGCCGCGCCGGAGACCGGGGCCAATGAGCGCCGTCATCGTTGTCGACGGGGTCGCGCTCCCCGAACGGCTGGTCGCCGAGGAGGCCCAGAACCATCCCGCCGCCACGCCCGAGGCGGCCCGGCAGGCCGCGGCCCACGCCCTGGCCATCAAGGCCCTGTTGCTGGACCGGGCGCATCATCTCGGACTGGCGCCCCAACCGGAGATGGACGAGGACGGCCGCGAGGAGACGCCGGAGGAAGCCCTGGTCCGGGCGGTGCTGGAGGTTGAGATCGACGTGGAGCGCCCCGGTGAGGCGGAATGCCGGCGAGTCTATGACAGCGCGCCCGAGCGGTTCCGCACCCCGCCCCTGACCCAGGCCTCCCATATCCTGTTCGCGCCGAAGGGCGAGGACGAGGCCGCCTGGGCGGCGGCGCAGAGCGCGGCCCGGGCCGCCGTCGCCGAGCTGGCGGTTCATCCGCACCGGTTCGCAGACCTGGCCGAAACCCTTTCGGACTGCCCGTCCAAGGGTGTCGGCGGCTCTCTGGGCCAGCTCTCGCCGGGCGATCTCGCCGCCGAGGTCGAGGCCGGACTGGACCGGCTGCAGGACGGCGAGACCGCGCCCGAACCGGTGCGATCGCGCTTCGGCTGGCACGTCCTGCGACTGGAGCGCCGGATCGAGGGGCGCCTCCTGCCGTTCGAACACGTCCTGCCCCGGATCGCCCTGCATCTGGAAAGCCGCTCCTGGACAGCCGCCGCGGCCCGCTACGTCTCGGGCCTCGCGGCCGAAGCCCGCGAGCAGGGCGTGGCGCTGAGCGTGACCGAGGATGGCGGCGTCGCCTTCGGCGCCCTGTCCCTGGGCGACCTGTTGGACGATCAGGCCGCGGTCACGGCCCGGCTGGAAGTCTGGCTGGACGAGGCCGACCCGGCGCTGGCCGCCCGGGCCCGCGAGACCGCGGCGACGAGCGGCGTCAGTCTCGCCGATTTCGTGCAGCGCGAAGTCTCAGCCTTCCTCCAGGGCGCCGATGACGAGGGCTGGACCCGCCTGATCTCGGCCGCCCAGGGCTCCGACGACCCGGCCCTGGCCTGCGTGCGGGCGATCCTGAAGTCGAAACTGAAGACGGCCGCCCGCACCTATACCTTGATCCGGAGACACTGACATGCTGCCGATCGGTCGCCCGGCCCTGCTGGCTCTCGCCGTGATGGCGGCCCCCGCCCTGGCTCACGCCCAGTCTCCCGCGCCTTCCCCTGCGGCGGGGGCGGCCGTCGCTTCGACGCGGTCGGGCGACATCCTGTTCGAGAGCCGCCTGCGCTATGAGGGCGTCAGCCAGGACGGGCTCGATGACGCGACGGCCGTGACCCTGCGCGCGCGCCTGGGTTGGCAGAGCCCGGAGCGGTCCGGCTTCCGTGTGCTGGTCGAAGGCGAGGCGGTCGTCGCTCTCGTCGATGACTACAACGACACCATCCACGGCCCCCCGACCTATCCCGTGGTGGCTGATCCCGAGGCGTTCGAACTGAACCGGCTTCAGGTCACATGGACCGGCCTGCCGGACACCGAGGTGATCCTGGGCCGCCAGCGCATCGTGCTGGGCACGGCCCGGTTCGTCGGCAATGTCGGCTTCCGCCAGAACGAGCAGACCTTCGATGCGGTCAAGGTGACGACCCGCGCGTTCGAGCCGCTCACCCTCACCTGGGCCTGGATCGACCGGGTCCACAGGGTGTTCGGCGACGACAGCCCCGTGGGCGAGTGGCGCTCGGACAGTCACCTGATCAATGTCGAGGCCCCGACCCCGGCGGGCAAGTTGACGGCCTATGGCTATCTGCTGGATTTCAGCAACGCCGCGGCCCAGTCGTCGGCGACCTGGGGCGCGCGACTGGAGGGAAGCCGCAACCTGTCGCCGGACTGGTCGGCCCTCTATGCGGTCGAATACGCTCGCCAGTCGGAGCACGGGGCCAATCCCGCCCGGTTCGATCTCGACTACGGGCTGGTCTCGGCCGGCCTGAAGCGCGGTCCCGTCACGGGGACATTGGCCCTCGAGCGACTGGACGGAAACGGCGCCCAGGCGTTCCAGACTCCCCTGGCGACCCTGCATGCCTTCCAGGGCTGGGCCGACGTCTTCCTGACCACGCCCAGGGACGGCTTGCGCGACGTCTCCGCCACGGTGAGCTATGCGGTCGCCCATCCGCCCGTGGGACGCAGCGGCGTCCTGACCGCCTCCTGGCGCGAGTTTCATGACGCTGATGGGTCCGCCCGCTACGGCGACGAACTGGACCTGTCGGCGCGGCTGGTGCTCGACCCCCGGTGGGCGATCGAGATCAAGGGCGCGCACTTCAACGGCGCCGCGGCCGCCTTCCCCGACCGGGACAAGGTCTGGGCCGCCCTCGACTATCGGTTCTAGGCCGATGACCGGGCAGGGAGCGCATGACCGATGAGCCAGAGCTCCACAATAGAGCCGCTGCCGCCCGAGCTGATTCACGAACCGCTGAACTGGCTGTTCGCGGAACACTATCGCCATCGCCAACTGTGCCAGCTGATCGAACGGGTCGGCAACGCGACGGTTCTGCTGAGCGACGAGGCCCATGAGATCCTGGCCTTCCTGCGCCAGGACATGCCGCTTCACGTCATCGACGAGGAGGATGACCTGTTTCCCCTGCTGCGGCGGCGCTGTCAGCCCGCCGACGAGCTGGACGCCGTGCTGGGGGCCCTGTCGGCCGAGCATCACGATGACCTTGACCGCGCCCGCACGCTGATCGCCGCGCTGGAACACGCCCTGGCGGAGGGGCGGGCGCCGGGTCATGATCGGGAGACCCGACGCCTTTTCACGGACTTCGCCCTGCATGAACGCCGCCATATCGCCCTGGAAAACGCCGTTGTTCTGCCGATCGCCCGCCTTCGCCTGACCGCCGCGGACCTGAGATCGCTCAGCATCCGGCTGGCGGCGCGACGCGGCGTCCTGCTGGATGCCGAAGGCGATGAGGCGGCGTCATGATCGAGGCCCTGCTGCGCAACAACCTGGACTGGGCCGCCACCCGGACCCGGCTTGATCCCGGGTATTTTCGCCGGCTCTCGGAACAACAGGCGCCGGAATATCTCTGGATCGGCTGTTCCGACAGCCGGGTGCCGGCCAATGAGATCGTCGGCCTTCAACCCGGCGAACTGTTCGTCCATCGCAACGTCGCCAATCTTGCGCCGGCCCAGGACATGAACCTGCTGGCCGTGCTCCAGTTCGCCCTGGAGACGTTGAAGGTGCGGCACATCATCGTCTGCGGCCACTATGGCTGCGGCGGCGTGCGCGCCGTGCTGGACGGTCAGCGCCATGGCATCCTCGATCACTGGATGCAGCGCGTTCAGCGCCTTTGCGAAGACCATCACACGGATCTTGAGGCCATCCACGACCCCGAGACCCGGGTCAATTTCATCTGCGAGAAGAACGTCCTGGCCCAGGTGCGGGCGCTGTCCCGCAATCCCTTTGTCACCGACGCCTGGCGCCGGGGTCAGCCGGTGTCGATCCACGGCTGGATCTACTCCATCCGCGACGGCCTGGTGCGGGACCTCGAGACGACGGTCAGCGACGTCGGCGCAGCCGGGCGACTGGCCGCGCCGCCCCCGCTTCCCCGCCGCGGCGGCGCGCCCCGGGCC
>NZ_BSOY01000018.1 GCF_030160755.1 Brevundimonas denitrificans
GAGGCCCGCCCCGGTCGCGGTCGCGCCGGCGCCGCTTCCGACGCCTGCCAGTCCGGCGGGCGAACGCTTCAAGGCGTCCCCGGCGGCGCGCCGCCGGGCCGGTGAACTGGGCGTGGATCTCGCGCTCGTGGCGGCCGGACCCGACGGGATCATCGAGCTAGCCGACGTCGAGGCGGCCCGGCCGGAGACGACGCCGCAAGCGGTCAAGCCGCGCTTCGACTTCGCCGAGATGCGCGCGGCGATCGCCGCGGCCATGTCGCGGTCCAAGCGGGAGATTCCGCACTACTATCTGTCCGACACTATCGACATGGCCGCGGCGGAAACCTGGCTGGCGGGGGTCAATGCGGAGCGGCCGCCGGACCGCCGGCTGCTGGCCGGGGTGCTCTTCGTCAAGGCCGTGGCCCGGGCCGCCCGCGCCTATCCCGAGTTCAACGGCCTGTTCGTCGACGGCGTCTTCCGGCCGGCGCCCGCCGTTCACGTGGGACTGGCCATCGCCCTGCGCGGGGGCGGTCTGGCGGCCCCGGCGATCCACGACGCATCCGACCTCGACCTCGATGCGCTGATGGCCCGGACGCGCGACCTGGTCGGCCGCGTGCGCGAGGGGCGGTTCCGTAGTTCCGAGATCGCCGACCCCACCATCACCGTCACCAGCATGGGAGACCGGGGCGTCGAGACCGTGTTCGGCGTCATCTATCCGCCGCAGGTTGCCATCGTGGGCTTCGGCAAGGTGGTGCGGCGCCCCTGGGTCGTCGACGGCGTCGTCGCGCCGCGACCGGTCGTGACCGTCACCCTGGCCGCGGACCACCGGGTCAGCGACGGCCACCGCGGCGGCCTCTTCCTGACCGAAATCGGGCGACTGCTGCAGACTCCGGAGGCCCTGTGACCGACGAGGACATCCGCGCCGTGCTGCGCGACGAACTGGGCCGGATCGCACCGGAGATCGATTTCGACGGGCTCGACCCGTCCGTGGATCTGCGGGAACAGGCCGATCTCGACTCGATGGACTTTCTCAACCTGCTGACGGCGCTGCACCAGCGTCTCGGAGTCGACATCCCCGAATCCGAGGCCGCGGAGCTGGCGACCATAGCCGCCGCCGTCGCCTACATATCGAGCCGACTCAAAGGTCCGTAGCGGGAGGTTCGCCGCGGTCAGGCGGCCGTCATCGCGGCCTCCGCCTCCGCCCGCGCCACGGCCACAACGGTCTGCGGAAAGCTCGCCGGGTTCACGCTGATCGAATCGATGCCGGCGCGCGCCAGCAGGGCCGCCACCTCCGGCCAGGACGCCGGCGCCTCGCCGCAGATGCCGATGGGCCGGCCGTTCCGTTTGGCCCCGGCGACGGCCTGCCGGAGCATCTCCAGCACCCCGGGATCCCGCTCGTCGAAGTCGAAGGCGACCTCGGTCGAATCCCGGTCCACGCCGAGGATGAGCTGGGTGAGATCGTTGGACCCGATCGAGAAGCCGTCGAACAGTCGGGCGAAGGCGTCGATCTGGATCACATTGTTGGGGATCTCGCACATCACATAGACCTCGACGCCCCCCGGACCCTGGCGAAGGCCGTGGGCGGCGAGGGCTTCGAGGACCTGCTGCCCTTCCTCCACCCGGCGGCAGAACGGCACCATCAGCCGGACGTTGGTCAGGCCCATGACGTCGCGCACCCGCGCCAGCGCCTCGCACTCGAGGGCGAAGCCGTCGGCGTAGAGGGGGTGCGCGTAACGCGCGGCCCCGCGGAAGCCGAGCATGGGGTTCTCCTCCACCGGCTCGAAACCCCGGCCGCCGGTGAGCGAGGCGTATTCATTGGTCTTGAAATCGGACAGGCGGACGATCACCGGTCGCGGATAGAAGGCGGCGGCGATCGCGCCCACGCCTTCCGCCAGTTGACGCACGAAGCAGGCCCTGGGGGAGTCGTCGGCCCGCGCCCAGGCCTCGATGGCCCGGCGCGCGCGCGCGGAGGCGACCCGGTCCGGATGGGCGGCGGCCATGGGATGGATGCCGATCAGTTGGCTGATGATGAATTCGATCCGCGCCAGACCGACGCCCGCGGCAGGCAGGCCGGCCGCCTGGAAGGCTGCGTCGGGCTGCGCCAGATTCAGCATGATCGCGGTCCGGGTCGGCGGCAGATCGGCCGTTCGCAGCCTCTCCACGGAGAACGGCAGTTGACCGGCATAGACCGCGCCTTCCTCGCCCCGGGCGCAACTGACCGTGATGGCCTGTCCGGCTCCGAGACGCCGCGTCGCGTCGCCGGTTCCCACCACGGCGGGAATGCCGAGCTCCCGCGCGACGATGGCGGCGTGGCAGGTGCGCCCGCCCTTGTCGGTGACGATGGCGGCGGCGTTTCTCATCGCCGGCAGCCAGTCCGGACTCGTCGTTTCGGCCACCAGCACCTCGCCGGGGACGAAGGCTTCGAGATCGGCCTGGGTGGCGATAACCCGGACGGTCCCCGAGGCGACGCCCTGGCCGACCGCCTTGCCGGAGGCGAGGATCGGCGCCTTGCCGGGGTCAAGTCTGCGGACTTCGTAGACGCCTTCAGGCCGGCGCGAGGCGGCGGTCTCCGGCCTTGCCTGAAGGATATAGAGGCGGCCGTCGGCGCCGTCCCGGGCCCATTCGAGGTCCATGGGCATGCGGCGGCCTGCCTGTGCGGAATAGTGATCCTCGACGGCGATGGCCGCGCCGGCGAGTTCGAGCACGTCCTCGTCCGTGATGCAGAAGCGTTCGCGGTCGCGTCGCGGGACGGCCCGTTCGCGCAGCACGCCCGACCCCGCTCCGCGGCGCGGCCGGACGAGACGGGTCTCCTTGGCGCCGAGGGTCCGTCTCAGGACCGCGCGGTAGCCGGCCCGGTACGTCGGCTTGTGGACGTAGAATTCGTCCGGCGCGACCCGGCCCTGAACGATGCCCTCCCCGAGCCCCCAGGCGCCGGTGATGAACACCACCTCGGGAAAGGCGGTTTCGGTGTCGATGGTGAAGGCGACCCCGCTGGCGCCGTCGTCGGCGTTCACCATCCGCATGACCGCGACCGACAGGGCGACCTTGAGGTGGTCGAACCCGTTCTGCGCGCGGTAGACGATCGCCCGGTCGGTGAACAGCGATGCGAAGCACCGGCGGCAGGCCTCCACCACCCCGGCCTCGCCCGTGACGTGCAGGAAACTGTCGTGCTGGCCGGCGAAACTGGCCTCCGGCAGATCCTCCGCCGTGGCGGAGCTCCGCACGGCGACCCGCAGCGTCGGGTCTTGCGAGCCCATCTCGCGCCAGGCCGCCACAATCGCCGCCTTTAACCGTGCATTGTCCGTCGCCTGATAGATGATCGCCCGGGCTTCGGCGCCGCGGGCCGCCACCTGTCCGACGTCATTGATGTCGAGACCTTCAAGGATCGACGCCAGTTTCGGCCAGGCGCCCGCGGCGGTGAGAACATCCCGGTAGGCCACCGCCGTGACGGCGAATCCGTCCGGAGTCGTGACCGCGCCGCCCCGCAACAGCCGCCTCAGTTCCCCGAGAGACGCCGTCTTGCCGCCGACGGCGGCGACATCGTCCAGCCCGACCTCGTCGAGGGAAAGGACATAGCCGGCCGCGGCATCCTCCGGAGCGTCCCTGCCTGATGGAGCGGACGCCGACATGACTCAACGGGCCTCCGCCAGACAGGCGATCACTTCGGCGTCGTCGACCTGGTGGAAGTCCCTATAGGCCTCTCCGACCGACCGGAACGGTTCCGGCTCGACCAGACAGACGAAGTCATCGACCTGATCACGGAAGGCCTCCGCCAGGGAACGGGGAGCCACCGGAACAGCCAGGACGATACGGCGCGCGCCCTGGGCGCGCAGGCCCGCGATGGCGGCCCGCGCCGTGGCGCCGGTAGCCAGACCGTCGTCCACGAGCACCGCGACATGGCCGTCAGGGTCGACCCGGCCTCGGCCCTCGAAATACAGCCGGCGGCGGCGTTCGAGCTCGGCGAGGGCCGCGAGGCGTTCCTGGTCCAGCCAGGCCGGCGATACGCCGGTCAGCCTCACAATGTCCTCGTTGATGACCGTACGGGGATGGCTGCCGTCGATGACGGCCGCGAGCGCCACCTCGGGGTTGCCGGGCGCGCCGATCTTGCGCGCCAGCGCCAGATCAAGCGGCGCCTCCAGGGCGCGCGCCACCTCAAGGCCGACCGGCGCCCCGCCCCGGGGAATGGCGTAGACGACGACGTCGCCCGCGACCCGATCGGCCAACGCCTCGCCAAGCCGGCGACCGGCGTCAGCGCGATCGGTAAAGGCGGGAAGTCCAGCGTACATGGGGAGCCTCCGGGCTGTGGGCGCGCCGCGGGCGCGGCAAGCCCCGGTCGGGTTCAATGAGACACAAGCAGCGGCGCGGGCGGATCGCCCAGCAGGCTGCGACTGACGCCGCCGAGGGCCGTCTCGCGCAGCCGCGAATGCCCGTAGAGCCCCATCACGACCAGGTCCGCGCCGAGAGCCTCGACCTGGCGACGCAGGACGTCGGCGGCGACCGCTTCGGCGTCCCGGACCACCACCACCTCGGCCATGCCGCCATGGTCCTCGAACCAACGCTGCAGGCGGCTGTCCGGCCCATCGACCGCCGCGGGCTCGACCACGACCACGTGGACGGTTTCCGCCGTGGACAGGAACGGCCAGGCGTCCCGCACGGCGCGGGCGGCTTCCCGGCTTCCGTTCCAGGCGACGACGATCCGGCGGCCCGGCGCCGGATCCGCGATCCGGTCAGGCAGGATCAGCGTCGGACCGCCACTGGCGAGCGCGAGATCGGCCCCGGCGGGTCCAATCGTAGGCAGGCGGCCGGGCGGAAGCACGGTCAGGTCCGTGCGGCGCGCCAGATCCACCACGCCGGCGGCCGCGTCGGCGGCCAGCACCAGCCAGTCCGAGCGACATCCCGCCGCCGCGGCGGCGGCCTCGCACGCCAGCCGCGCCTCTTCAGCCTGGGTATCCGTGCGGCGCTCATGGGCGGCGAGGATCTCCGGCGGCACGGCCGGCGGAATGACCGGAGGCATGCCCCAGTAGACGGGCTCGTCCCAGGCTGACAGGGGGAGCGGAGGGCGCGCGAAGACCCCGGTGAGCCGGGCGTCAAACCGGGCCGCGAGGGCGGCCGCGATACGGGCCCGCTGAACGGCGGCCTGACTTCCGTCCATCACCGTCATGATGCTGCTGTAGGTCACGGCTGGATGTCCTTCTTCCTGGAGAGAGGGAGCGCGGCTCGCGTGAGGGCCGGCTGGAGGATGGCGACCGGGTCGCTGGCGGGAAAGGCGGCGTCGAGGGCCGCGTCCTTGCGAGCATCGATCGGACGGCTGGCGTTCGGGGATCGGCGCGGCATGGCGTCCTCCATTTTTCAATTCATGACCGGTCCGCTCGGTCGCGCCTTGATCCGGATCAAGGCTGTCGACCATGCCCGGCGTCAGGGTCCTTTCGTATCGGCGGAGGCTGAACATGCTGACCATGACCCTTCGCGAGGCCGGTGGACCGCTCGTGCCCGAACGACGGCCGGATCCCGTTCCCGGGCCGGGCCAGGTGCGACTGAACATCACCGCGTGCGGCGTCTGCCGCACCGACCTGCACGTGGTGGACGGCGACCTTCCGCCGCGCCGGCCGACGATCACGCCCGGCCATGAGATCGTCGGCGTCGTCGACGCCATCGGCCCGGGGGTCGTCGGCCGCCGGATCGGCGAGCGCCTCGGCGCCGCCTGGCTGGCCTGGACCTGCGGCGACTGCCGCTATTGCCGTGAGGGCCGGGAGAATCTGTGCGACCGGGCCAGGTTTCACGGCTGGACGTGCGACGGCGGCTATGCCGACAGGATCGTGGCGGACGCGCGCTACTGCTTTGCACTGCCGGCGACCCTGTCGGACGCGGAATGCGCGCCCCTGCTCTGCGCCGGTCTGATCGGATTCCGGGCGTGGCGGATGGCCTGCGCCGGCCGGACCGTGGAGACGCTCGGCCTCTACGGCTTCGGCGCCGCGGCCCATCTGCTGGCGCAGCTGGCGATCTGGCGGGGTCAGCAGGTCCATGCCTTCGTCCGTCCCGGAGACGAAGCGGCCGCCGCCCTGGCCCGCGAACTGGGCTGCGTCTGGGCGGGCGTGTCAGGACAGGCGCCTCCCGTCCCCCTGGACGCCGCCATCATCTTCGCCCCGGTAGGCGCGCTCGTGCCCGAGGCGCTGGCGGCGGTCCGCAAGGGCGGCGCGGTGATCTGCGCCGGCATCCACATGAGCGACATCCCCGCCATGCCCTACGAACGGCTCTGGGGCGAACGGACGCTGGCCTCGGTGGCCAACCTCACCCGGCAGGACGGCCTGGACTATTTCCCCATGGCCGAACAGGCCGGCGTCCGGCCGCACGTGACCCTGTACCCGCTGGAGCGGGCCAATGAGGCGCTCGACGATCTGCGGAAGGGCCGGTTCGCCGGCGCGGCCGTACTCGTCAACGCCGGGCCGCCCTGACAACGATCAAGGGCGGCCCTCTCGGACGTGATGATTTCAGGCCCGATCTAGGCGCTCTTGATCGGGATGGAGATCTTCCGGCTCGAGGCGTCGGCGTCCAGGGGCGCCGTCACGGTCAACACCCCTTGCTTGAGGGCCGCCTTGATCCCGTCGGCCTTGACGGGGGCCGGAAGGCGCACGGAGCGCGAGAAGCTGCCGTAGCGGCGCTCGACCATCCGGAATCCCTTGTCGCGGGTCTCGGTGGAGGATTTTTTCTCGCCGCTGACCGTCAGGACATCGTCCTCGAGATCAATGTGGACGTCGTCTTCGGTCATGCCGGGCAGTTCGACGGTCAGCTCGACGCCGCCGTCGACCTCTCTCATGTCCATGCGCGGCGAGGGTCCGAGCACGTCGGACAGGTCGAAGCCGCTGAAGTCGGCGAGCACGCGGTCGAACTCGCGCTGAAGCGGCGCGAAGAAGGGGGCCACCCCGCGGACGGGACTGGTCGTGGCGACGGGCTTGGATTGAGCGGTCATGGAATGCTCCTCCTGATCCTGCAGCGCTGCATGCGCCCGCCGAGGATGAACCCCCGCGTCGCGGCTGCATTGATCTGGCGCAAGCCGCGCGGGCGCCGCCTGCGCCTCAGGATCGGCGCGCGTAAACGGCGTTTCAGATCAGGCCCGAACAGGGCGGCTGAAGTCCAAATAATCCAGCAATATCAAGAGGAAGACGATGGTGGGTGATGTAGGGTTCGAACCTACGACCCGCTGATTAAGAGTCAGCTGCTCTACCAACTGAGCTAATCACCCGGACCATGCGTCTGACGCGGGCCACGCAAGGCTCGTGCCGTTTCACCCTGTACCAGCGCGGGACCGGTTTCGGGGAGGGGGCGTACCTAATGGGAATGCCTCTCGCGTGCAAGGGGATTTCCGGCTCCGTTTCGGTTTGTCGCAGGACCGGCTAGGGTCACGTGAATCAGCCGCCGGGGAGCGGCGACGGGGAAACGACCATGGCCTTCTGGAATCGCCGGCGCTCGATCGACGCCATGCTGGCCCCGCACGACGGGCCGGCGCTGAAGAAGACGCTGGGCTGGCCGCATCTGATGGCGCTGGGCGTCGGGGCCATCGTCGGCACCGGCATCCTGACCCTGATCGGCGTCGGCGCCGGGCTGGCGGGGCCGGCGGTGATGATCAGCTTCGCCCTGGCGGGTCTGGTCTGCGCCTGCGCCGCCCTGGCCTATGCCGAACTGTCGACCATGATGCCGGCGGCCGGCAGCGCCTATACCTATTCCTATGCCGTGCTCGGCGAACTGATCGCCTGGATCGTCGGCTGGAGCCTGATCCTCGAATATTCGCTGGTCGTCTCCGCCGTGGCCGTGGGCTGGTCGGGCTATGCGACCGGCTTCCTCGCCGGCATGGGGGTCGAACTGCCGGCCATGCTGGCGGCGGGACCGCATGTCGAGGGCGGGCTGATCAATCTGCCGGCGGTGTTCATCATCGCCGTGGTGACGGGGCTGTTGCTGCTCGGCACCCGCGAAAGCGCGACGCTGAACGCCGTTCTCGTGGTCATCAAGATCGTGGCCCTGATCGCCTTCGTCGCCATCGCCCTGCCGGCCTTCGACGCCGCCAACTTCACCCCCTTCATGCCCAACGGTTTCGGCGCGCCGGCCCTGCCTTTCGCGGAACAGATCACCGGCCAGCCCGTGGTCCAGACCGGGGTCATGGCGGCGGCGGCGATCATCTTCTTCGCCTTCTACGGCTTCGACGCCATCTCGACGGCGGCGGAAGAGACCAAACGGCCCGAGCGCGATCTGGCTATCGGCATCGTCGGCTCCATGGTGGTCTGCACGGCCCTGTATCTGATCGTGGCCGCGGCCGCGATCGGCGCCCGGCCGGTCGCCACCTTCGCCGAAAGCCCTGAGCCGCTGGCGCTGATCCTGCGCGAGATGGGGCAGGGGACGGCGGCGCAGTGGATCGCGGTCTCGGCCGTGGTGGCCCTGCCGACCGTCCTGCTGGCCTTCCTGTTCGGCCAGAGCCGCATCTTCCTCGGCATGGCGCGCGACGGCCTGCTGCCGCGCAAGCTGGCCAAGGTGTCCGTCCGCGGCGTGCCGGCGGTGGTGACCATCTTCACCGCCATCGTGGTGGCGGGCCTCGCCGGCGTCATGCGGCTGGACGAGCTGGCCTCGCTGGCCAACGCCGGGACGCTGGCGGCCTTCGCGGCGGTGGGCGTCTGCCTGATCGTCCTGCGCATCCGCGATCCGCATCGTCCGAGGGTCTTCAAGGCGCCCCTGTGGTGGCTGGTGGGGGCGATCACCATCATCGGCTGCATCGTCTTCTTCTTCAGCCTGCGCGCCTCGACCCAGATGTGGTTCGTCATCTGGAACGCTATCGGCCTCGTCGTCTATTTCGGCTGGTCGGCCTGGAATTCGCGGCTCGCGAAGGGCGAGGAGACCGCCGGCTGATGGCGCTGCGCGACCTGTCCGGGGCGGTCGACTTCACCGTGCTGGAGCGGATGACCGCCGGCGACGACGCCGTCACCGAGGAGGTGCTGGGCCTGTTCGCCCAGCAGGCCGCCCTGTGGTCGCCGCTGCTGGACGTGCGCGAGGACGGCTGGCGCGACGGCGTTCACACCATCCGCGGCGCGGCGGCCGGCATCGGCGCCGGGACGCTGGCGGCGGCCTGCCAGACGGCCGAGGCGGCGGACAAGGCCGAGGCCCCGCCGCTGCTCGACCGGGTGCGGGACGCGCTGGAAATCGCCCTGGCGGACGTGGCGGCCTACCGGCATGCGCTGATGCTGAGGTCGTTGCGGGGTTAGGGGGCGACCCCGTCCACGACATAGGCCCGTGACGTGGAAGCGGCCTGCCGGATTGGCAGGATCGCCTGGTATTCCGGGGAGGCCAGAAAGTCTGCCGCCGCCTGGTGTGAGGGAAACTCGACCACGACGATCCGGGCCGTCGGCGGCTCGCCGATCATGGGCGTTACCGCCCCCGCCCGCACGATATAGCGACCGCCGAAGGCCGCCACCACGGCCGGCGCTCGCCGCACGTATTCGGCATAGGCCGTGGGATCGGTGACGGTGATCTCATTGATGATATAGGCCCTGGCCACCGCAGTCGGGGCGGTCTGCGCTCCCGCAGGCACGCTGAATGTCAGGAGCGCGAGCACCGCGAGCGGCGCGATCGAACCGTGGATCATCTTTCAGCCCCGTGTGCGGTCGAATGCCTCGAACTCATGCGCAATACAGCGGTCGATCAGGGTGCGCCACACCGGCTCGGCGATGGCCGGCGAAAGACCGGCGGGACCGGCGGCGGCCAGCACCTTGGCGACGACGTCCTCGATGCGGGCGTCGTCATGGACGACGGAGCGGTCCGGTTTGATGCGCGCGGCGGCGTCCATATAGCGCTGGCGCTCGGCCAGCAGCCGGACGAGGGCGCGGTCGAGAGCGTCGACGCCCTGACGCACCTCCGCCATCGAGGCGCAGGCTTCCGGCGCGGTGCGCGGATCGATCGTGACGCTATCCGACAAAGGCGCGCTCCAGCACATAGTCGCCCGGCTCGGCGTTCGAGCCCTCCTTCATGCCGAAGGCCTCGAGCAGTTCCGCGGTTTCCTTGATCATGGCCATGGAGCCGCACAGCATGACCCGGTCCCGCTCCGGCGAGAAGCCGTGCGGCAGGCCGAGATCGTCGAACAGGGCGCCGGACCTGATCCGGTCGGTGATCCGGCCGGGATGTTCGAACGGCTCGCGGGTCACGGTGGGATAGTAGGTCAGCTGGGCCTTCGCCTCCTCGCCGATCAGCGGGTCGTCGTGGATGCCCGCGGTCAGGAAGTCGCGATAGGTCAGGTCGGCGACGTGGCGGACCGTGTGACAGACGACGACGTGGCGGAAGCGGCTGTAGGTGTCCGGGTCCCGGACCACGCTGAGCCAGGGCGCCAGGCCGGTCCCCGTTCCGATCAGCCACAGACGCTCGCCGCCGGTCAGGGCGTCCAGCACCAGGGTGCCGGTCGGCTTCTTGCCCATCAGCACCGTGTCGCCGGGCTGGATCTTCTGCAGGCGCGAGGTCAGGGGCCCGTCCGGGACCTTGATCGACAGGAACTCCAGTTCCTCGGCCCAGCCGGGGCTGGCGATGGAATAGGCGCGCAGGATGGGCTTTCCGCCGTCTTGGCCGGGCAGGCCGATCATCACGAACTCGCCCGAGCGGAAGCGGAAGTCGTCGGGACGGGCGATGGCGAAGCTGAACAGCTGGTCGGTCCAGTGGCGCACCCACAGCACTTCCAGTTCATGGAAGGCGGAGGCTTTCGCGGGCGGGGAGGCGGCGGCGACGTCGGTCATTGCGGGCTTATTAGGGGGTGAGGGGCGAGGGGGGAAGCCATGCGGATGTCGCGCCGGAGATGTTCCGCCGGCGTCCGTCGCGATGCTGTCTTCTCGCCCCTGATCATCGCGTCCCTTTTCGCCCCCGACGGCGCCTTCCCGCCCCTCCGTCCGCCCCCTTTCCACCCCCGCTCGCCCGCCTGCGACCAAAGCTGACGCACCCATGTGCCTCCATGTGAAACGGCCACGGGGGCGGAGGATTTTGACGGTTCGACACGCAGCAGGGCATCGGTATCCGGAACGCCGGACCTGTCTGACGCCGCCCCGCCGCCAGGGGGCTCGACGGGCCGATAATTTCCGGGCCTCACAGTGTACTCTCGACCCGATTGGCGCGGGTGCGGAATCGGGGATGACGCCGGCCGAAACGACCGCTAGCGTCCGCGCCATGCGCAACAGACTCCTCGCCTCCACCCTGTTTCTCGCGGCCCTTTCGCCGTTCACCGCCGTGATGGCGCAAACCGCGGACCCGGCGGTCCTGACGCCCGAACGGGTGTTCGCCAACCCCTCGCTGGCCGGACCGGTGGCGCGCGGCGTCAGCCTGTCGCCCGACGGGGAACTGGTCGCCTTCCTGCGCTCGCGCGAGGACGACGTCGATGTGCTGGACCTGTGGGCGGCGCCGACGGGCGAGGGCGAGCCGTTCAAGCTGATCGACGCCCAGGCCCTGGTCCCCGACGCCGGCGAGCTGTCCGAGGCCGAGAAGGCGCGGCGCGAGCGGATGAGGATCAGCCAGCGCGGCGTGGTCGAATATTCGTGGGACCAGCAGGGACGCTACATCCTGGCCCCGCTGGAGGGCGACATCTTCCTGGCCGAGCGCGAAGGCGGGGCGGTGCGCCGCCTGACCGAGACGGAGGCCGACGAGATCGACGCCAAGGTCTCGCCCAGGGGCAATTTCGTCTCCTTCGTGCGCGACCAGGACCTGGTCGTTCTGGATCTGAACGGCAACCGCGAAACGGCGGTGACCACCGACGGCGAGGGGCTGATCACCTGGGCCACGGCCGAATTCATCGCCCAGGAGGAGATGAACCGCGACACCGGCTACTGGTGGAGTCCCGACGAACGCTACATCGCCCTGCAGCGCACCGATGAATCGACGGTCGACGTCATCCCGCGGCTGGACATCACCGGCGGCGGCGCCCGCGTGATCGAGCAGCGCTATCCGCGCGCCGGACGGCCCAATGCGGTGCTCGAACTGTTCGTCCATGACCGCGAGAGCGGACGCCGGGCCCAGGTCGATCTGGGCGAGAACCGCGACATCTATCTGGCCCGCGTGGACTGGTCCGCCGACGGGCGCACCCTCTATGTCCAGCGCCAGTCGCGCGATCAGAAGACGCTGGATCTGCTGAGCGTCGATCCCGCCACGGGCGCTTCCCGCGTGATCCTGACGCGGACCTCGGACGCCTGGGTCCCGTTGACCGACGACTTCAAGCCGCTGGACGACGGCCGCTTCATCTGGTCGTCCGAAGAGACCGGCTGGAGACACCTGTACCTCTATGAGCGCGACGGGACCCTGATCCGGCCGATCACCCACGGTCCGTGGCCGGTGAAGAGCCTGAACGGCGTCAATCAGCAGACCGGCGAGGTCTTCTTCACCGCCTCCTTCGGCTATGCCGAAAGGCCCGAGGGGGTCACCGGCGGCCACAGCGCCTGCCCGCTTCCCGGCGGCCAGGTGGTGATGTGCGACGTCCAGGGCGAGCGGCCGACGATCCAGCGGCTGTGGCGCGCCTCGCTCAACGAGCTGCGCCAGGCGACGCCGGTTACGAGCGACGGCGGCTGGTGGTCGGCCTCGATGAACAAGACCGGCACCGCTTTCGTCGGCAACTATTCCGACCTCGACACCCCGCCGCAATCCGGTCTGTACCGTGCGGACGGGACCTTCGTGCGCTGGATCGAGGAGAACCGGCTGGATGAGGATCACCCCTTCTGGCCCTATGCCGCGCGGCGACAGACGCCGACCTTCGGCACGCTCGACAGTCATGGCGAGATGCTGGTCTGGCAGATGACCACGCCTCCGGGATTCGATCCGTCGAAACAGTACCCGGTGGTGATGCAGGTCTATGGCGGGCCGTCGGGCGGAGGCGTCCGGCAGAGCTGGCAGGGCGCCACCAGTCAACTGTTGACTGAGGCCGGCTATATCGTTTTCCGCCTCGACAACCGCGGCGAGGGAGACCGGTCCGCGGCCTTCAAACAGGCCCTGTATCTGCGCATGGGTCAGCCTGAGATCGAAGATCAGGTGTTGGCGGCCAACTATCTGAGATCGCTTCCCTATGTGGCCGACGATCGCATCGCAATGATGGGCTGGTCCTATGGCGGATTCATGAGCCTGATGGCCCTGACCGAGCCGGACATGGGACTGGCTTCCGCCATCGCCGGCGCCCCGCCGACCGAGTGGAGCCTGTACGACACCCACTATACCGAGCGGTTCATGTCGACGCCGGAAGCGAACGCGGCGGGCTATGCCGCTTCGGACGCCATTCCGCGCCTGCCGAACCTGACCGGACGGCTCTTGCTGATGCACGGCATGGCCGACGACAACGTCATCCTCGAGAACTCCACGCGGGTCATCGACGCGCTGCAGGCCTCGTCCATTCCCTTCGAACTGATGCTCTACCCCGGCCAGCGCCACGGCGTCCGGGGCAATGAAAGGCAGCTGCAGCAATGGCGGACGTATCTGGACTTCCTCGATCGCACGATCGGCTCACGGGCGCCCGCCGCGCGGGATTGATCGCGGCGGCGCTGGTCGCGCTGTCGCTCGGCGCCTGCGCCACGCCCAACGAGGACGGAAGCTGGACATTGCCCGGCGACGACGGAGGCCGGATCTTCCAGCCGCCGAGCGCCGCCGCGGTCGTGGACGGGCATTTCCCCGGAGCCGCCGCCGTGAGCGGCTCCGTGACGCTGATGCTCAGCGCGGACAATGTCGCGCCCCAGCCCTTCAACGCCGTGATCGCGGTGAACCCCGCCCTGCTGGAAGACCGGGGACCGCCCATCGCCACGCGGGGACTTCGTGGCCTCCCCGTCCTGCTCAAGGACAACATCGAAACCGCCGACATGCCGACCACGGCCGGCTCCCTGGCGCTGGTCGACAATGCTCCCGGGCGCGACGCGCCCCTCGTCACCCGTTTGCGGGACGCCGGCGCCGTCATCCTCGGCAAGGCCAACCTGTCCGAATGGGCCAACATCCGGTCCAACAACTCGATCAGCGGCTGGAGCGCCGTCGGCGACCAGACCCGCAATCCCTATGATCCGGCGCGCACTCCCTGCGGCTCGTCCTCGGGCAGCGCCGTGGCGGTGGCCATCGGCCTGGCCCCGGCGGCGATCGGGACGGAGACTGACGGCTCGATCACCTGCCCGGCCTCGGTCAACGGCGTGGTCGGGTTCAAGCCGACGGTGGGACTGGTCAGCCGCACCCACATCGTGCCGATCGCCCATTCGCAGGACACCGCCGGGCCGATCACCACCACGGTCGAGGACGCGGCCATCGTCCTGACGGCCATCGCCGGCTCGGACCCGCTGGACCCGGCCACGGCCGAGGCCGATGCGCGCAAGGTCGACTATCGCGCGGCGCTGGATGCGAACTCGCTGCAGGGCGCGCGTCTCGGCGTGATGCGCTTCCTCGTCTCCAACTATTCCGCCGAGGCCCAGGCCGAGTTCGAGCGGGCGCTGGGCAATCTGCGCGCGGCGGGGGCCGAGATCGTCGAGATCACCGAACCGCCCGCCGACTTCCGCCAGATCGGCGGCTGGGAGCTGACCGTGCTGCTGACCGAGCTGAAGCACGACCTGAACCTCTACCTGGCCTCGACCGATCCGACGCAGGTGCGGACCCGGACCCTGGCCGAGGTCATCGCCTTCAACGCCGCCGAGCCGCGCGAGACCGTCCTGTTCGGCCAGGAGCTGTTCGAGCGGGCCGAGGCGACCGGCGGACTGGACGATCCGGCCTATGTCGAGGCGCGCGAGCGCTCGTTCCGCGCCTCGGGGCCGGAGGGCATCGACCGGATGATGGCCGACAACCGCGTCATCGCCCTGATCGCCCCCACCACCTCGCGCGCCTGGACCAACGACCGCGAGGACGACGACAACGCCCAGGGCTCGGCCAGCCGGCTGGCGGCGGTGGCGGGTTATCCGCACCTGACCGTGCCGATGGGCTTCGATCGCGGCATGCCGGTCGGGATCAGCTTCATCGGCGGCAAATGGGACGACGCCCGCATCCTGTCGCTGGGTCACGCCTATGAGCAGCGCACCCGGGAGCGGCGGCCGCCCGTGCTCGCCGGTCTGCAACCATCGTCATGAGGGTTGGTTGAGCCGTCATGGAGAAACAATTCATCAAGCTCGCGAGCGCGGCGGCCAAGCTTGCGGGCAAGCCGTGGACCTTTCTCGCCTGCGTCGGCATCGTCCTGGTCTGGGCCCTGTCCGGCCCGGTGTTCCGCTTCAGCGAGACGTGGCAGCTGGTGATCAATACCGGCACCACGGTCATCACATTCCTGATGGTGTTCCTGATCCAGAACACCCAGAACCGGGACGGGGCGGCCATGCAGGCCAAGCTGGATGAGCTGCTGTTCGCTGTGAAGGCGGCGGAGAACCGCTTCATCGGCATCGAGCACCTGACCGAGCGGGAGCTGGACCTGATCCTGCGCGAGGTCGAGACGCGCGCCCTGGAGGTTCAATCCGGTCAACCGGCCCGCCCCCTCCGGAGACACACGGCCGACGCTCCGCAACCGAAGGCCGCGCCCGCGCCCCGGGCCCGGAAGAAGACCGCATGAGCGACCTCGCCGCCAACGTCGTCGGCACCGCCGCCGCCCTCTGTTCCATCACCAGCTTCGCCCCGCAGATGATCAAGATCTGGAAGGAGCGCGACGCCTCCTCGGTGTCGTTGAAGACCTATTCGCTGACGGTGATCTGCTTTGTCCTTTGGACGACCTACGGCGTGCTGACGGGCGCCTGGCCCATCGTCATCGCCAATGCCTGCGCCCTGGTCATGGCCGCCGGGGTGCTGGCGATGAAGTGGCGGTTCGACGGCCCACGGTCGGCCTGAGCCCGCGAACGGCCGACAACCTGCGGGCGATGCCGATGGACAGGGCGGCGTGGTTCTGAAACCGTAACGCCGTTCTGAAGGCGGGGGCCGGACCGATGTTGCTCAACCGACGAGGCGCGCTGGCGGGCGCGGGCGGTCTGATGACGGCGCTGGCGACCGGCGAGGCCTGGGCGCAGGACGCCCGGCGCGTCCGCAAGGCGGCCTCCTCCCTGAGCTCCGCGGACGACGACATCCTGGCCTTCGCCGAGGGCGTCAAGCTGATGAAGCGCCGCTCTGACGCCCTCTCGTGGGAGGCCCAGAACCGGCTCCACGCCCAACGGGCCGAGCACGGCAACTGGCGCTTCCTGCCCTGGCACCGGCTGCAGGTCGCCCATATGGAGCGGATCATCGCCCAGCTGACCGGCCATGCGAATTTCGCCATGCCCTACTGGGACTGGCAGGTGGACCGCTTCCTGCCGCCGTGGGTGCTGGATCCGACCTCGCCCCTCTATGAGCGCCAGCGCGATCCGGCGACCGAGACGCTCGATTTCCAGAAGGCCCGCTTCGCCCAGAGCCGCGACGTGGCGCGCGTTTCGGACGACAATTTCGACGCCTTCTGCGGCCGCGAACGGGCCGCGGGCCGGGTCGAGGCCTATGGCCACAACATCATCCACATGCTGGTCGGCGGCCTGATGGGCAGCACCCGGACGGCGGCGCTGGACCCGGTGTTCTGGCTGCACCACTGCAACGTCGACCGGGTCTGGGCCACCTGGCACCAGAAGAACGGCGACCGCGCCTATCCGCGGCCCTGGAAGGATGTGTCGATGTCGGGGTTCACCGGACCCGACGGCCGGCAGACGGGCCGCTGGGTCGCCTCGCGCATCACCTCCACGCGCGGTCTGGGCTACCGTTACGACGCCCTCTATGCGCCGCTGGTCTTCGCCCTGCCGCCCGGAGCCCTGGGCGGCCCGCCGGTGTCGGCCAGGGAAGTCTCGGTGCGGGTCGATGCTGACGCGACCGACGGCTCCGTCAGGCTGGATCTGCCCGCCGAGGTCGTGCGTCTGCTCCGCGAGGCGCCGGGCCGGGTGACGGTCGAGGGGACAGGGGTCGTCGCCTATGAACGGTCGGAAAACCTGACCGGCCGCGCCATCGCCACCAGCGTGTTCGCCGAAAAGGGTCGCGTCGATCTGGGCGTATCCCCGACCTTCGTGCATTTCGGCGGGGGCGAAGGCGACGAACATGCCGGGCACGCCGACTACGCCCATGTCTTCACCTTCGACAGCGCGGTCGCCCAATTGGCGAAGCTGACCACTGGGCCGCTTGCGATCGTGTCCACGGCCCAGGACCTGCGACCGGAAGAGCAACGCCCGCCGGTGCGCGCTGTATCGCTGGAGGCGACGTTGACGGTGACGGAATACGCCGCCTGAGGCCTCAGGCCGACCGTCCCGCGGCCTGGGCCGCATGGACGAGAGCGACGATCCGGTCCGCCGCCTCATCGACTGAACAGGCGGCCGCGTCGATCCGCAGTTCGGGCGTCTGCGGCGGCTCATAGGGGCTGTCGATACCGGTGAAATGGCTCAACTGACCCGCCCGCGCCTTGGCGTAGAGACCCTTCACGTCGCGCGCCTCCGCGACCTCCAGCGGGACGTCGATGAAGATCTCGATGAACTCGCCCGGCTCCATTCGTTCACGCGCCATCCGCCGTTCCTCGCGGAAGGGCGAGATGAAGGACACAAGGACGATCAGGCCCGCGTCGGTCATCAACCGCGCCACCTCGGTCACGCGGCGGATGTTCTCGACCCGGTCGGCGTCGGTGAAGCCGAGGTCGCGGTTCAGGCCGTGACGCACGTTGTCGCCGTCCAGCAGCACCGAATGCAGGCCTTCGGCGAGCAGTCGCTGTTCGACCCGGTTGGCGATGGTGGACTTGCCGGCGCCGGACAGGCCGGTGAACCACAGCACCAGCGGCGACTGGCGCTTGAGAGCGGCGCGGTCGGCCCGGCTGACGGCCAGGGCCTGCGGATGGATGTTCGCCGCGCGGCGCAGGGCGAAGCGGATCATGCCGGCGCCGGCGGTCTCATTGGTCATCCGGTCGATCAGGATGAAGCCGCCAAGGTCGCGGTTCACGGCATAGGGCTCGAAGGCGACGGGGGCGGCGAGCGCGAGCGTGCACAGGCCGATGTCGTTCAGGACCAGGGTCGGCGCGGCCAGCCGCTCTCCGGTATCGACATTGACCTTGTGCTTCAGGTCGCTGACCCGCGCCGCAACCGTTTCCGCGCCCAGTTTGAGCCAGTAGGAGCGGCCGGGCAGCAGCGGGCGGTCGGACATCCAGACCAGATGGGCCTCGAACTGGTCGGCGACCTCGGGCGGAGCCGCGGCGGCGGCGATCAGGTTCCCCCGTGAGACGTCCACCTCCGGTGTCAGGGTCAGAGTCACGGACTGGCCGGTGGCGGCCTCTTCAAGATCACCGTCCATGGTGACGATGCGGTCGATGGTGGCGCTGACGCCCGACGGCAGGACACGGACGGCGGCGCCCGGAAGGGCCGCGCCCGCGACGATCCGGCCCGCGAAGCCGCGGAAATCCGCGTTCGGCCGGCTGACCCCCTGCACCGTCATGCGCAGCGGTCCCGGCGCCGCCTCGGCCAGGCTGACCGTCCGCAGATGGGCCATAAGTGCGGGACCGGCATACCAGGGCGTCAGGCCGTCAGTGGTCGAAACATTCCCTCCCGTTCGGGCGCTGGTCGGAATGGCCGTCACATCGGTCAGGCCGATCTGGTCGGCGAAGGCGCGGTAGACGTCGACGATGGCGTCGAAGCGGTCCTTCGAGCCCTCGACCAGATCCATCTTGTTGACCGCCAGCACGATGCGGCGGACCCCGAGCAGGGCCAGAAGCCGACTGTGCCGACGCGTCTGGGTCAGCACCCCCTTGCGGGCGTCAACCAGGACGATGGCCAGGTCCGCGGTCGAGGCGGCGGTGACCATGTTGCGCGTGTACTGCTCATGGCCCGGGGTGTCGGCCAGGACGAAGCGGCGCTCGCCGATGTCGAAGAAGCGGTAGGCCACGTCGATGGTGATGCCCTGCTCGCGCTCCGCCGCCAGACCGTCGACGAGGAAGGACAGGTCCGGGGCGCCCTCGAGGTCGGGCAGGGCCGCGATCTGATCGGACGGGATGGCCCCGGCGTCGTATAGCAACCGGCCGATCAGCGTCGACTTGCCGTCGTCGACCGAGCCGCAGGTGATCAGGCGGACGATTTCCTTCGGGGCGGGGTCATGCAGGACCGCCATCAGAAATAGCCCTCGCGCTTCTTGCGCTCCATCGAAGCCGACGGATCGTGGTCGATGGCCCGGCCTTGCCGTTCGGACACCAGGGCCTCCCGCACTTCCCGCACCACGGCGTCGAGGGTGTCGGCGTCACTGTCGACGGCGGCGGTCAGGGGCCAGCAGCCCAGGGTGCGGAAGCGGACCCTGCGCATCCGGGCGGTCTCGCCGGGCCGCAGCGGCATACGGTCGTCATCGAGCATCAGCAGGGCCCCGTCGCGCTCGATGACCGGTCGCTCCGCGGCGAAATAGAGAGAGGGCAGGGCGATGTTTTCGCGCTGGAGGTAACGCCAGACGTCCAGCTCGATCCAGTTCGACAGGGGGAAGACCCGCACCGACTCTCCGTCGTTCAGTCGGGTGTTGTAGAGGCGCCAGAGCTCCGGCCGCTGGCGTTTGGGGTCCCAGCCGTGTGTCGCCGTGCGAACCGACACGATCCGTTCCTTGGCCCGGCTCTTCTCCTCGTCGCGGCGCGCGCC
Source organism: Brevundimonas denitrificans (assembly GCF_030160755.1). Classification (GTDB taxonomy): domain Bacteria; phylum Pseudomonadota; class Alphaproteobacteria; order Caulobacterales; family Caulobacteraceae; genus Brevundimonas; species Brevundimonas denitrificans. The sequence goes on from NZ_BSOY01000018.1 coordinate 19,575, forward strand.
GCCGAAGGCCGCGTCGAAGCGGTGGAGGTCCAGCGCCTGTTTCAGGCCCTGCGTCTTCCAGAGGTCGGTATGAACGCTGGCGCCGTGGTCGAACGGATTGACGCCTTCGGCTTCGGCGTCCGGATTGCGATGGACGAGCAAGGGCATCCCCGCCGCGGCCGCCGCCTGATCCCGGAAGGCGTACATCTCGCGGAATTTCCACATCGTATCGACATGCAGCAGGGGGAAGGGCGGCGGGGCCGGGAAGAAGGCCTTGCGCGCGAGATGCAGCAGGACAGCGGAGTCCTTGCCGCCGGAGAACAGCAGCACCGGCCGCTCGCACTCCGCGACGACCTCCCGGAAGATGTGAATGGCCTCGGCTTCGAGAGAGCCGAGGACGTCGTCGTGCAGCCGCATGGTGGGTCCCGTCACACCGCCGTAGCTGTGACGTCGGAATCGGCTGGCGCCAAGCCGCCGGGGAAGAGCAGCGGCGCAGTTTTACGCACGCGCCTTCGGCCGGGTCCGAGAATTTTTCAACCAAAGGTCGGGAACAGGGTCGCGGACAGGCGGTTCTGACGACGGGCGGGTTCAAAGGAGTAGCATGATGAAGAAGACTATTGCGGCCGTCGCAGCCGGCGCCTTGCTGGTCGCCACCCAAGCCATGGCGACAACCCAGGCCTCCGCGAAAGGGGGGGATCGTGTCGGCCCGCAATCGGGGGCCTCGAGCGAACTCGCCGGCGGCGTCGCGCCCGGGCTCATCTTTGCAGCGATCACCGTCGCCTCGTTCGCGATCTTCATCGCGGCCGCTGACGACGACAGCGAAAGCGACTGAGACTCGTCAGCGTCAGGTCAAGGGACCACGGCGGTCGTCTCGATCTCGATCCGCGCTGCGTCCTCGATCAGTCCCTTGACCTCGACGACGGCCATGGCGGGGTAGCTGGCGCCCATCAGCTCCCGCCATGCGGCCCCGATCTCGCGCAGGCTGGCGAGGTATTCTCTCTTGTCGACGACATACCAGGTCATGCGAACCACATGTTCCGGGCCGGCCCCCGCTTCCGCAAGAACGGCGAGCGTGTTCTCCAGCGTCTGACGGAATTGGCCGGCGAACTCCGCCTCGACGAACACCCCCTCCGGGGTCCAGCCGATCTGGCCGGCGACGAAGACCGAGCGGCCGGTCGCCTCGACGCCGTTGGAATAGCCCCTGGGCCGGGGCCAGCCTTCGGGCAGCAGGACACGGTTCATGCGGGCGTCTCCAGGAAGGGGGCGATGCGGGCGCGCAGGGCTTCAGGCCAGGGCTCGGGCTTCAGCGACGCGCCGACATGGACGATGGTCTGCGTCGCCTCGAAGCGCAGCTCGCCGCCGGCGCTGATGCGGTGGCGCAGGCCACAGGAGGCGCCGCCCAGCCTGGAGACGGTCAGGGCGAAGGTCAGTTCGTCCTCCAGCCGCGACGGGGCGATGAAGCGGGCCTCGACGGCGGCGGTGGGGACGCTGACGTGCCGCTCGACGTGCAGTTCGCGGAACGAGGCCTCAAGCGGCCCGGCGAACCAGTCCTCGACCACGCCGTTCAGCATCTCGAAATAGCGGGGGAAGAAGACGATGCCCGCCGCGTCGCAGTCGGCGAAGCGGACGCGCCGATCGGTGGTGAAGACCTGGCCGGTCATTTGGCCTCGGCCTTCAGCCGGAAGCGTTGCAGCTTGCCGGTCTGGGTCTTGGGAAGGGCGTCGACGAAGTCGAGGGCGCGGGGATATTTGTAGGGGGCTATGACGCGCTTCACATGGTCCTGAAGCGTGGCTCTCAGTTCGTCTGAGGGCGGATGGTCGGGGTTCAGGACCACGAAGGCCTTCACGATCTGGCCGCGCTCGGAATCGGGGACGCCGATGACGGCCGCCTCGGCGACGGCTGCATGACGCAGCAGGGCGTTCTCCACCTCGGGCGCGCCGATATTGTAGCCGGACGAGACGATCATGTCGTCCGAACGGGCCACGAACCAGAAATAGCCGTCCTCATCCAGCCGGTAGACGTCGCCGGTCAGGTTCCAGCCATCCTGCACATAGGCAGCCTGCCGGTCGTCAGCGAGATAGCGGCAGCCGGTCGGGCCGCGGACGGCGAGGCGGCCGGTCTCGCCGGGCGGGAGGGGCCGGCCGTCCGCGTCGATGATGCGGGCCTCATAGCCGGGCACGGCCTTGCCGGTGGCGCCGGGGCGGATGGCCTCGCCGGAAGCGGAGATGAAGATGTGGATCATCTCGGTCGAGCCGATGCCGTCGATGATTCGGACGCCGGTGGCCTCGTGCCAGGCGTCCGAAGTGGCGGCGGGAAGGGTTTCGCCGGCCGAGACGCAGGTGCGCAGGGACGACAGGTCGTGCTCGCCAGCCAGCTTGAGCAGCGCGCGGTAGCCGGTCGGGGCGGTGAAAAGGGCGGTGGCGCGGTGACGCTCGATGGTCTCGGCGAGGGCGTCGAAGCCCGGTCGGGGGGCGAAGGCGGTCGCGGCGCCGACGCTGGCCGGGAAGACCACCAGTCCGCCGAGGCCGAAGGTGAAGGCGATGGGCGGGGTGCCGACGACGACGTCCTGCCGCGTCAGGTCGAGGGTATGCCGCGCGAAGGTGTCGGCCATGGCGAGGATGTCGCGATGGAAATGGACGCAGCCCTTGGGCTTGCCGGTGGTGCCGGAGGTGAAGGCGATCAGGGCGGGGTCGTCGGCGGCCGTGTCGACGGGGTCGAAGACGGTCCCGGGCGGCAGGGCCTGGGCGGCCTTCTGCAGGGCGGCGGAGCTCATGACCTGCTTCAGGAACGGCGACGCTTCGCCCGCCTCGGCCACCACATCCGCGAACATTTCATAGACCAACGCATGGCTGATCCGCGCCTTGTCGATCACGGTCGCCAGTTCGGCGGGCCGCAGCATGGGCATGGTGGCCACGACCACGCCGCCGGCCTTCAGGATCGCGAACCATGCCATGACGGTCCAGGACGAATTCGGGCCGTGCAGCAGGACGCGATTGCCGGGAACCACGCCCAGGTCATCGACCAGCACCCGCGCCATCCGGCCCGAGATCGCGTCGACGCGGCCCCACGAAAACTCGTGGTCGAAATCGATCAGGGCGCGGGCGTTCGGGCCGGCCGCCTCAACGGCCCGGCGCAGCAGTTCGACGCCGGCGTTCACGCGTTCAGGATAGTTGAGTTCCGGCAGGTCGAAGACCAGTTCGGGCTGTTGATCCGCCGAAGGCAGATGGTCGAGTACGAACCGGTCGATGTGCGCGCTGTCCCCCATCAGGCGCCTCCCATACCCGCCAGCGCTTGCCGGGCGATGACGATCTTCTGCACCTCCGACGCGCCCTCATAGATGCGCAGGGCGCGGATCTCGCGGTACAGTCGCTCGACCGGGTTGCCGGAAACGACGCCGAGGCCGCCGAAGATCTGCACGGCGGCGTCGATCACGGCCTGGGCTTCATCGGTGGCGTAGAGCTTGGCCATGGCGGCCTCGCGGGTGACGCGCGGGGCGCCCTGATCCTTCAGCCAGGCGGCGCGGTAGATCAGCAGGGCCGAGGCGTCGATCTTCAGGGCCATGTCGGCCAGTGAGGCCTGCACCAGCTGCAGGTCGCTCATCGGGGCGCCGAACAGGTTGCGGGACGTGGCGCGCGTCGCGGCCTCGTCGAACGCGCGGCGCGAGAAGCCGAGAGCGGCGGCGGCGACGGTGGAGCGGAACACATCGAGCGTGCCCATGGCGATGCGGAAGCCTTCTCCGGGCGCGCCGAGGAGCCTGTCGCCCTCGATGCGGCAGGCGTTGAAGCGGATGGTCGCCAGCGGGTGGGGCGCCATCAGGGGGATACGCTCGACCACCTCGAAGCCCGGCGTGTCTGCATCCACCACAAAAGCGCTGAGACCCTTGGCGCCGGGCGCCTCGCCGGTGCGGGCGAAGACGGTGTAACGGTCAGCAAGGCCGCCGTTGGAGATGAAGGTCTTCACACCGTCGAGAACCCAGCCATCCCCATCGCGCCGCGCCGTGGTCGACAGGGCCGCCACGTCCGAGCCGGCGTCGGGCTCGGACAGGGCGAAGGCGGCGATGGTCTGGCCCGCGGCGACGCCGGGCAGCCAGCGGGCCTTCTGTTCGTCCGTGCCGAACAGGCTGATCGGGCCGGACCCGAGGCCCTGCATGGCGAAGACGAAGTCGGCGAGGCCGGAGCGGCGGGCGAGGGTCTCGCGCGTCAGGCACAGGGTGCGGACATCGAGCTTGCCGTTCGCATCAGGAATGGCGTTTCCAAGCCAGCCGCCGTCGGCCAGGACCTTGAGGATGGTGCGGCAATCGCCGTCGAGGTCGTGATCGCCGTGCAGGTTCACCGCGGACGTCCTGTCGGCCCATGCGTCCAGGTCGGCGACGAAGGCGCGGTGGCGGTCGTCGAAGAAGGGCCAGTCGAGGAAGGTGCGGTCGGCCATGCTCAATTCCCCTCGAACACCGGCTCGCGCTTGGCCGCGAAGGCCTCGTAGGCGCGGCGGAAATCCTTGGTCTGCATGCAGATGGCCTGGGCCTGGGCCTCGGACTCGATGGCGGCGTCCAGGCTCATGTCCCATTCGACGTTGAGCTGGTTCTTGGTGATGCCGTGGGCGAAGGTCGGCCCTTTCGCCAGGGAGCGCGCCAGCTCCAGCGCCGTCTCCATCAGGACCTCGCCATCGACCACCCGGTTGTGGAAGCCCCAGCGTTCTCCCTCGTCGGCGGTCATGACCCGGCCTGTGAAGAGCAGCTCCGACGCGCGGCCCTGACCGATCTGGCGGGGCAGGATGGCGCAGGCGCCCATGTCGCAGCCGGCGAGGCCGACACGGGTGAAGAGGAAGGCGGTCTTCGTGCGCGGCGTGGCGAGGCGAAGATCCGAGGCCATGGCCATGATCGCGCCGGCCCCGACGCAAACCCCGTCCAGCGCCGCGATCACCGGCTGGGGGCAGCCGCGCATGGCCTTGACCAGATCGCCGGTCATCCGGGTGAACTTCAGCAGTTCCGGCATGGCCATTTCGGTCAGCGGGCCGATGATCTCGTGCACATCGCCGCCCGAGGAGAAGTTGCCGCCGGCGCCGGTGACGATGACGACCTTGCAGTCGTCGGCGTGGACGAGGGCGCGGAACAGGTCGCGCATCTCGGCGTAGGAGTCGAACGTCAGCGGATTCTTCCGCTCGGGCCGGTTCAGGGTCAGGGTCGCGACGCCGTCGTCGTCGACCGACCAGAGGAAATGGGCCGCCTTGTAGTCGCGCGCCTTCATCCGTTCAGCTCCTCATGCGTGGTGGCGTGGAGCGACCGCTTGGCGCGCTCCAGCAGGCGGGTCAGGTCGTCGGCCTCGGCCGCGGTCAGGTCGGCGAACAGGGCTTCGATCCAGCGTTCGTGGGCGCCGGCCATGGCGGCGAAGCGCATCCGGCCCAACGGCGTCAAACGGACGCGCTGCACCCGCCGGTCCGCGCCGGCCATGGCCTCGATCAGGCCGTCGGCCTTGAGCCGCGCGGCCAGACCGGTGACGTTGCCGTTGGACACCATCAGCATGCCGGCGGCCTCGCCCATGGTCAGCCCCGACTCGCCCGCGCGGTCGAGCGCGGAGAGCATGTCGAACCGGGGCAGGGTCGAGCCGAACTCGTCGCGCAGTCGCTGGGAAATGGTCTGTTCGATGGTGGTGGCGCAGGTCAGCATCCGCAGCCACAGTCGGAGCGACCGCTTGCCGTCGGGGGCGCCGCCCAGCCTGTCCGGGAGCGGGTGATCCGGCAGGGCGGCGACGCTCACAGCTCGCCCCCGGCCACGGGAACGGCGGCGCCGTTGATCCCCGAGGCGCCGTCGCCGCACAGCCAGACGATGGTCCGGGCCACCTCGTCCGGCGTGATCAGCCGGCCCTGCGGGTTGGAGGCGGCGAGGGCGGCGCGCGCCTCCTCTTCGCTGCGGCCGGTCTTGGCCGTGATGGATTCGACCGACCGGGCCACGAGGTCGGTGTCGGTGAAGCCGGGGCAGACGGCGTTGACGGTGACGCCCTTCGAGGCCACCTCGAGCGCCAGAGCCCGGGTCAGGCCGACCAGCCCGTGCTTGGCCGCGACATAGGCCGAGACATAGGCATAGCCCTTGAGCGCCGCGGTCGAGGCGACGTTGACGATCCGACCCCAACGACGGGTCAGCATGCCGGGAAGAACGAGGCGGGCGGCCTCGGCGGGCGCCTCGAGGTTGAGCGCCAGCATGGCGCGGAAGGCGTCAGCGTCGGTCTTGAGGAAGGGCGCCGAGGACGCGGCGCCGGCGTTGTTGATCAGGATGTCGATCGGCCCGAACCGGTCGCGGCCCGCTTCGATCGCAGCGGCGAGGGCGTCCGCGTCGGTGACGTCGGCGGGAGCGGCGAAGGCGAGGTCGCCGATGCGGTCGGCGGTCTCGGTCAGACGGGCGACATGGCGGCCGATCAGGGTGATCTGACAGCCGGCCTCCGCCAGCCGTTCGGCGGTCGCGCGGCCGATGCCCGAGCCGGCGCCGGTGACCACGGCGTGATGTCCGGTCAGGCTCATACGGGTCCCGCCTGCGCCTGTTTCTCGAGATTGCGGGCCAGCTGGGCGAAGCCCGCGCGATACTGGACCGGCGGCTGGATGCCGCGCCAGCCCAGTTCGGCGGCGGCGCGCAGGCTCCAGTTCGGGTCGGCCAGGTGCGGCCGGGCCAGGGCGCACAGGTCGGCGCGGCCGGCGGCGAGGATGCTGTTCACGTGGTCGGTCTCATAGATGTTGCCGACCGCCATGGTGGCCACGCCCGCCTCGTTGCGGATGCGGTCGCTGAAAGGCGTCTGGAACATGCGCCCGTAGACGGGTCGTGAGTCCGGCGAGGTCTGGCCGGCGGAGACGTCGATCAGGTCGCAGCCGGTCTCGGCGAAGGCGCGGGCGATGGCGACGGAGTCCTCGGGCGTCAGACCTTCGTCCATCCAATCGGTGGCCGAGAGGCGGACGGACATCGGCTTTTCGTCCGGCCAGACGGCGCGCATGGCGGCGAACACTTCCAGCGGGAAGCGCAGCCGGTTCTCGACGGAGCCGCCGTACTCGTCGGTGCGGTGGTTCGAGACGGGCGTCAGGAAGGACGACAGCAGGTATCCGTGGGCGCAGTGCAGCTCGACCATGTCGAAGCCGGCCTCGTCGGCCCAGCGGGTGGCCTGGACGAAATCGTTGCGGACCCGGTCCATGTCGGCGCGGGTCATCTCTCGCGGGGTCTGGTCTTCCTGCGACCACGGGATGGGGGAGGGGGCGATCAACGCCCAGCCGCCTTCCAGCAGGGGTTCGTCGGCGCGCGGACCCCAGGGCCGTTCGACCGACCCCTTGCGACCGGCGTGGGCCAGCTGGATGGCGATGCGCGAGCCCTGGCCTTGGACGAAGTCGACGATCCGCTTCCAGGCGTCGCGGTGTTCGGGGCGGTACATGCCCGCGCAGCCGGGCGTGATACGGGCGTCGGCCGAGACGTCGGTCATCTCGGTGAAGACCAGACCGGCGCCGCCCAGAGCGCGGCCGCCGAGGTGGACCAGGTGGAAGTCGCTGACCAGGCCGTCTTCGGCGGAGTACATGCACATGGGCGAGACCACCACGCGATTGGGCAGGGACAGGCCGCGCAGTTTGAGAGGCGCAAACATCGGCGGCGGAGGATTGTCCGTGGACGGAGCGCCGGCGTTGTCGGCGAACCAGCGCTCGACCCCGGTCAGGAAGGTGCGGTCGCGCAGGCGCAGGTTTTCATGGCTGACGCGCTGGCTGCGCGTCAGGAGACTGTAGGTGAATTGCAGCGGATCAAGGCCGACGTAGCGGTCGACCGTCTCGAACCATTCGGTGGAGTTGCGGGCGGCACTCTGCAGCTTGAGCACTTCGACGCGGCGTTCGGCCTCATAGGCGGCGAGACCCGCGTCCAGATCCTTGGCCTCGGTCAGGGCTTCGGCCAGGCGGATGGCGTCCTCGAAAGCCAGCTTCGTTCCAGATCCTATGGAGAAATGCGCCGTGTGGGCGGCGTCGCCGAGCAGGACGACCTTGCCGTCGCGCCAGTTGGAACAGGCCACGCGCGGGAAGTTGAGCCAGGCCGAGCCCCGCAGGTGTCTGGCGTTGCTCATCAGGGCGTGGCCGCCCAGCCAGTCGGCGAACAGACTCTCAGCTGCGCGGCAGGTCTGGTCCTGGTCCATGGCGTCGAAGCCAAGGCCGCGCCAGGTCGCCTCGGAGCACTCGACGATGAAGGTCGAGGCCCCGGGCTCGAACTGGTAGGCGTGGGCCCAGATCCAGCCGTGCGGGGTCTCGACGAAGGCGAAGGTGAAGGCGTCGAACGACTGTTTCGTGCCCAGCCAGATATATTTGTTGGTCCGCACGTCGATGTCGACGCCGAAGACCTCGGGGTGGTCGTTGCGAATGCGGCTGTTCAGTCCGTCGGCGGCGACGATGACATCGGCGGGCAGGGCGCGAATGTCGGCGACCTCGCTCTGGAACCGCAGATCGACGCCGAGCGAGCGGGCGCGTTCCTGCAGGATGGTCAGCAGCCGCTGCCGACCAATGCCCGCGAACCCATGCCCGCCCGAGCGAATGGTCTGGCCGTGGATATGGACGTCGATGTCGTCCCAATGGACAAAGGCCGCCTCGATGACGGCCGCGGTCTCCGGGTCGTTGGCCTTGAGATTGGCGAGGGTCTGGTCGGAAAAGACCACGCCCCAGCCAAAGGTGTCGTCCGGCCGGTTGCGCTCATGGACGACGACGTCCAGCGATGGGTCCCGCAGCTTCAGGGAAATCGCGAGGTACAGGCCGCCCGGCCCGGCGCCCACGACGGCGATGCTTCTGACAGCCCGATCCGACAACATATTTTAAGCTTGAAACAGTTTGAGCGGGATGTCCAGCGTCAGCCCCCGGTGAACATGGCCCGGTCGGCCTTGACCGCCTCGACGATCATCGCCGTCACGGCCCGGATGCGGGCCAGGGGCTTGAGGTCGGCATGGGTCACCAGCCACAGGCTGCGATCCAGATGCACGGCGTCGGGCAGAACGCGCCGCAAGCCGGCCTCACGCGCGGCGATGAAATCGGGCAGGACGCACAGCCCAGCGCCGGCGAGCGCCGCCTGCAACTGGGCGATCAGGTTGGAACTCTGCAGGGCGACGTGGATGTCGACATCCGGCGCCTGCATATAGTCGAGCTCGGGCGCATAGAGCAGGTCGCCGATGTAGCCGATGAAGCGTTGCCCGGCCATGTCGGCGCGGGTGCGGATCGGCGGGCGGGCGTCGAGATAGGCGGGGGCGGCGTAGAGGCTGAGGCCGTAGTCGGTCAGTTTCCGCGAGATCAACCGGCCCTCCCGAGGCGCGCTGAGGGTCACGGCGATGTCGGCCTCGCGCTTGGACAGGCTGAGCACGCCGGAGATGGCCACCAGCTGGATATCCAGCCCCGGATGCCGGTCGGCCAGCTTCGCCATCAGGGGCGCCAGAACATAGCTGCCGAACCCCTCGGGCGCGCCGATCCGGACCGTGCCGGACAGGGCCTGATCGGACTCCCCGAGCTCATTGGCCGCAAGCAGGGTCAGGCTCTCGATCTTCTCCGCCGTCGGCATCAGCCGCTCGCCGTGCGGGGTCAGGGCGTAGCCCTGGGGGCTGCGGTCGAACAGCCGGGCGCCCAGTCCGCCCTCCAGCGCCGCGATGCGCCGGGCCACGGTCGTATGATCCATGCCGACCCGCGCCGCCGCCGTGGTCAGCCGCCCGGTTCGGGCCACGGCCAGAAAGGCGCGCAGGTCGTTCCAGTTGAAATCGGCCAACGATCCGCTCCTGTGCAAAAATGCACAACGATTGCTCAAACCTTGGCATCGTCAGAACAGAAAAGCCATGAGATATCGCCGCCATCCGAACGTCTCCGTTCCGAGGACACCGTCATGGCCTTCGACTCCGCCGCCTATACGCCCGCCATCCGGACCGCTATTCCGACGCCGACAGCCGCGCTGATCGACGCGTTCGACGCTCCCTGCCCGGTGTGGGCGGCCGAGAACCCGGACCGCGCCTTGGCGTTGCTGTTCGTGGCCCCGCGCGATTGCGCGGCCGTGGATGTCCTCGTCTCGCTGTAAGCGGAAAGCCTGCCCATGACCGTTTCCCAGCCGCCGGTTCCCCAGCTGCCCGACCCGACCGTCGTGGCCGAAGCCCTGACCACCCTCATGCAGAACGCCGCCGCGGCGGTGCGCACGACCATGGTCCAGGCCGCCACGCCCCAGGCGCTGCCCTATGATCCGACGACGCTGACGCGGGCGATGATCGACTTCAACACGGCCGTGATGACCCGGCCGGCGGCTCTGTTCGAAGCCCAGGCCAAGAACTGGAACGACTGGACCGCCCTGTGGCGCACCATGGGCGAGCGGGCCATGGGCCAGGAAGCCGCCCCCGTCGCGGCCCCGGTCAAGGGCGACCGCCGTTTCTCCGACCCGGCCTGGAGCGACGAGCCGGTCTATGACTATCTGAAACAGGCCTATCTGCTGGCCGCCCGCCAGCTGCAGGATTTCGTCGCCGCCGCGCCGGTCGACGACGCCACCCGCGCCCAGGTCGATTTCGCCAGCCGGCAGATGATGAACGCCCTGGCGCCGACCAACTTCCCCCACACCAATCCGCAGGTCGCGCGTCGCACTATCGAGAGCGGCGGCCTGAACCTGATGACGGGGCTGTCGAACCTGCTGGAGGACGTCGGCAAGGGCCAGGGACTGGTCAGCCGTCGCGCGCCGAACGATTTCGAACTGGGCGTCAACGTCGCCGCCACCCCGGGCGCGGTGGTGTTCAAAAACGACCTGATGGAGCTGATCCAGTACGCGCCGACGACCGACAAGGTCTACCGCCGCCCGCTGCTGTTCGTGCCGCCGCTGGTCAACAAATACTACCTCTTCGATCTCACGCCCAAGGCCAGCTATCTGAAATGGCTGGTGGATCAGGGCCATACGGTCTTCGTCATCTCCTGGGCCAATCCGGACGAGAGCCACGCCGACACCGGCATGGACGCCTATGTGAAGGACGGCGTCGTCGCCGCGCTCGACGCGGTCGAACTGGCCACGGGCGAGGCGGACGTCGACCTGGTCTCCTACTGCCTGGGCGGCACGCTCTCCGCGATGACCCTGGCCTATCTGGCCGCAACGGACCGCGCTGATCGCGTGGCGTCGGCGACCCTGATCGCGACCCTGGTCGACTTCGGCGACATGGGCGAATGGTCGGTGTTCACAAGCGAGGACGACCTCAAGGCCTTCGACCGCTATCTGGATGAGAAGGGCTATGTCGAGGCGCACGACCTGACGAAGCTGTTCTCGGCGGTGCGCGCCAACGACCTGATCTGGTCGTCGGTGGTGAACCACTATCTGCTCGGCGACGAGGCACGCGCCTCGGACCTGCTGTGGTGGTTCGACGACGGCTCGCGCATCCCGGCGCGGATGCTCAAGGAATACGGACGCCAGATCCTCCGCGGCAATCAGCTCAAGGACGGCGGCGTCGCGATCGACGGCGTCACCCTGGACCTCAAGGCCATCGAGACTCCGGTGATGATCGTGGCGCTCAAGGACGATCACGTCTCGGCCTGGAAGAACACCTACGCCGGGCGCGCCTTCTTCGGCGGGCCGACGCGCTTCCTGCTGGGTGGATCGGGCCACAACGCCGGGATGATCAATCCGCCGGCGGCGAACAAGCACGGCTACTGGACCAATGACGACGCACCGGCTGACGCCGAGGCCTGGCTGGCCGGCGCCGAGCAGAAGCCCGGTTCGTGGTGGCCCGAGTGGCAGGGCTGGCTCGACGCCGCCGCGGCCGACGACAAGGTCAAGGCGCGCAAGGTCGGTTCAGGCAAGCTCAAGGCCGGGGCCGCCGCTCCGGGCGACTACGTCCGGGTTCGCCACTAGGCCTTCGGAACATCTCCTTTGGCCGCCGCCCGCAGCAACAGGGCGGCGGCGTAGAGGACCACGACCACGACGGCCCAGCGCAGCGGCTCGATCGGCATTTCCTTGACCACGAAGGCGGCGACCAGAACGGCCGGTATCCCGCCCAGGGCGATGCCGATGACGATCCGCAGGTCGATCCGCTCGGCGTTGATGTAGCGGAAACCGGTGGTCGGCATCAGGAAGGCGCAGGCGCTGGCCATGACCGGGAAGGCGAGGCGCGGGTCGAGCCCGAGCAGGCTGAGCAGGATCAGGGACGGAGCGTAGAGGCCGATCCCGAAGGCCATGAGCATGCCCATGACAAAGTGGGCGGCGACGGCGATCCAGAGCAGGCGTGACTCCAGCGCCGCAGCGGTTCCGCCGATCGGCATCAGGTCCAGATTGCTCATGGCGTAGAGGGCCGCTGCGATCAGCAGGGCGACGCCGACAATCCCCTGCACCACACGCACCGGCGCCCGGACCATCAGCGGCGCCCCGACCACAGCGCCGGCCACCGCCGCGACGATGCAGGACACCAGCAGCATGGGGTCGACGTGCACGCCCAGCAGCACAAGGAAGACCGCCGACTGCACCATGGTGGGCAGGGCGTGGCCCACGTTCAGGGTCGCGGGGATGAAGCTGTCGGGCGTCATCTTGCGGAACCGCAGCCAGGCTGTCGTCGGGGCGAAGGAGCCGATGCCCAGGGTGTCGAAGAAATTGGCGACCGCGCCTAGGACGACGGCCTCGGGGCCGGGCGCGCCGGTCCCGCGCTTCAGCGCCGCCCGTCCCAGCACAACGATGAAGGCCGTCGCCAGCAAGGCCAAGGCCGTCAGCAGAATTGTAAGGACCAAGGTCTTCCCCCCTTGTCGTTCGATCGCCAACTGAGCACGATCGTATACGATACTCAATCCGGCGACGCGCGGAGCAGACCATGACGAACAGTTCAACATCGGTTCCGGCCCCGATCGGCGCGGTCGAGCGGCAGGCGCGTGTGACCGGCCTGCGGCGGGGCATGGACGCGGCAGGGGTCGAGACCGTGCTGCTCGGTTCGACCTCCAGCCTGCGCTATTTCACCGGGCTGGACTGGTACGCCTCCGAACGGCTGGTGGGCGCTCTCGTCCACGCCTCGGGCGGGCTGGACTACATCACGCCTCAGTTTGAACTGGAGAAGGTCGAGGGGTTGATCAGCCTGCCGGGCGACATCCTGACCTGGGAGGAGGACGAGAGTCCCTGGCGGCTGGTCGCCGACCGGATCGGCCCCGCCGGACGGATGGCGGTCGACGAACGGATGGCGCTGGCCATGTACCGCAGCCTGAGGGCCGAGATCGACGACGCGCGTCTGGCCGACGCCGCCCCGCTGATCCATCCGCTGCGCAGCCGCAAATCCCCCGCGGAGATCGCGCTGATGTCTCACGCCAAGGCGATCACGATCGAGGTTCATCGCCGCGCCTATGAACAGCTTCACGCCGGCCAGCGCGCCTCGGAGGTCGTCCGCTTCATCGATGACCAGCATCGGGCGCTGGGCGGGTCGGGCAATTCCTTCTGCATCGTCTCCTTCGGCGAGGATACGTCGCTGCCACACGGCGGGGAGGGCGACCGGGCCCTGGCCGCCGGCGATGTGGTGCTGATCGACACCGGCACGCGGATCGACGGCTACAGCTCCGACATCACCCGCACCTATGTGTTCGGAGCGGCGAGTCCGGATGTGCGGCGCGTGTGGGAGGCCGAGAAGCGGGCCCAGGCCGCGGCCTTCGACGCCGCCCGGCCTGGCGTTCCCTGCGAGGCGGTCGATGCGGCGGCCCGCAGGTCCCTGGAGGCCGACGGGTTCGGGCCCGGCTACAGCCTGCCGGGCCTGCCGCATCGCACCGGGCACGGCATCGGCCTCGACATCCACGAGGGGCCGTACCTTGTGAAAGGCGATGCGACGCCGCTGGCGACCGGGATGTGTTTCTCCAACGAGCCGATGATCGTTGTGCCGGGCCGGTTCGGCGTGCGGCTGGAGGATCATTTCCACATGACGGACGCCGGGCCGGAGTGGTTCACCCGGCCCCAGCACAGCCTCGATGAACCCTTCGCCGACGTCCCGATCTGGCCCGCAGGCTAGGCGTCCGGCAGCTGGGCCCGCAGGTCGATGAGGGTCGCCCGGATATGCGCCCGGGCTTCCCGACGCACCGCCTCCGTCCTGCGGCCCAGCCAGGCCTGCAGCAAGGTTCCATGCTCATGGCTGGCGCGGTCCAGCCGGCGATGCTCGCCGAGATGGACCCGGACATAGCGTTCCGACAGGGCCAGCAGGCGGTCGACGGTCTCGACGGTGACGCCGCGGCCGGAAGGTCGCACCAGCGCCAGATGGAATTCCCGGTTGCGCCGACCGACGTCGGCGAGGCCGTTCTCCAGCGCAGCGTCGAGGGCGGCGAAGGCGGCCCGGGCGGCGTCATGCGCGGCCTTATCCGCCTCAAGGGCGCCGAGCACGCAGGCGTTCGGCTCGATGCGCAGGCGCAGGTCGAACACATCCTCCGCGTCGGCGCGTGACAGCGGTCGGACGATGAAGCCGCGGTTGGGGTGGGAGACGACCAGCCCCTCGCTCTCCAGCCGGGCCAGGGCTTCCCGCAGCGGAATCTTGCTGACGCCCAGCTCCAGCGCCAGGGCGTCCTGACGGATCGGCGCGTCGGCGGGCAGGCGGCCGGAGAGGATGCGCTCCCGCGCCTCGGCGAAGACCTGATCAGGCAGCGGGCGGGGCGCGCGGCTCCTCATGCTCAGACCACCTGGAAGCCGTGGGCGAAGACGTCCTCGTCGTCGATCCATATCTCATTCAGGCCGGTGGCGATGGCCGAGCCTTCGACGGAAGGAATGATCGCGGGCCGACCGCCGACCTCCGTCTCGGCCTCGACGCGGCCGATGAAGCGGCTGCCGATATAGCTTTCGTGGACGAAGGTCTGGCCGACCGCCAGCCGCCCCGTGGCGTGCAGATGGGCCAGCCGCGCCGAGGTGCCGGTGCCGCAGGGACTGCGGTCGATGGCCTTGTCGCCATAGAAGACGGCGTTGCGCCCGTCCGCGCCCTCGCCCTTGGGCCGGTCGGCCCAGAGCAGGTGGGAGACGCCTCGAATGGTGGGGTCCAGCGGATGGATCGGCGTGAACGCCTCACGCACCAGCGTCCGGATGACGGGGGACAGCTGCAGGATGCGGGCGGCGCCGAGATCGTCCAGGCTCGTGTAGGCCCCCTGGGGTTCGATGATGGCGTAGAAGTTTCCGCCGTAGGCGACGTCGACCGTCAGCGGTCCGAAGTCGGGGACGTCGATCCGGATGCCCTGCTGCGCCAGATAAGACGGCACATTGCGGATGCGGACCGAACGGACCCGCGCGCCGTCCTGTACATAATCCAGTTCGATCACGCCCGCGGGGACCTCGGCGATGACCTTGCCCGGCGTGCGGGGTTTGATCAGGCCATGCTCCAGCGCAAAGGTGACGATGCCGATGGTTCCGTGGCCGCACATCGGCAGGCAGCCGCTGGTCTCGATGAACAGGATGCCGACATCGGCCTCCGGCGTGGTCGGCGGATAGAGGAAGCCGCCGCTCATCATGTCGTGGCCGCGCGGCTCGAAACACAGGCCGGTGCGAATCCAGTCGTAGCGCGCCATGAAGTCCTGCCGCCGGGCGCTCATGCTGTCGCCCTCGAGTTCCGGCCCGCCCTCGATCACCAGCCGCACGGGGTTGCCGGCGGTGTGCCCGTCGACGCAGCGGAAGACGTGCCGCGCCATGGCTAGAGGACCGGGCGGGTGGCGGCGGCCTTCTCGACCATGGCGATCACCTCGGCCCGGCGGGCGCCGACCAGCGGGTGGCGGGGCGGGCGGACGCGTTCGTGGCCCCGGCCCATGATCTGTTCCGCCAGCTTGATCGACTGGACGAGGTCATGGTCGGCGTCGAGGTGCAGCAAGGGCATGAACCAGCGGTAGATGGCGAGGGCGGCCTCCATGTCGCCGCGTTTGTAGGCGTCCCAGAGGGCGAGCGACTCCTTGGGGAAGGCGTTGGTCAGACCCGAGACCCAGCCCTGCGCCCCCAGCATCAGGCCTTCCAGCGCCACATCGTCCAGCCCGGCGAAGAGGACGTAGCGATCGCCGAATTCGTTGAGCAGGTCGGTGAAGCGGCGCGTGTCCGGCGCGCTCTCCTTGAGGGCGACGACATTGGGAAGGTCCGACAGGGCGTGCAGGGCCTCGAAGCCGATGCTGACCCGATAGGCCGGGGGGTTGTTGTACAGCATGATCGGCAGGCCGGTGGCCTCGGCCACGGTCCGGAAATGGGCCGCCAGCTCGGCCTGGGTCGGCACATAGACCATGGCGGGCAAGACCATGAGACCGTCGGCCCCGATGGCCTCGGCGTCGCGCGCGAAGGCGGCGGCGCGGCGGGTGTCCAGCTCGGCCACCCCGGCGATCACGGGCACGCGCCCGGCCACGGTCCTGACGGTGGCGGCCAGCATGGCGCGTTTCTCGTCTGCGTCGAGCGAGTTGTTCTCGCCGACCGTGCCCATGACGATCAGGCCGTGCACCCCGTCCCGGATCAGCCCATCCTGCACCGTGGCGGTGGAGTCGAAATCGATCGAGAAATCCGCCGCGAACTGCGTTGTGGCGGCGGGGATCACGCCCTCCCAGGAAATCGACATCGGGTCCTCGCTTCCATCAGCTTAAGTCATTATCGTATACGATCCTGAGGTCTAGGCAACGGCAGTCCGATGCAACCGAAGTCCTATCTCGTCATCGGCGGCGGTCTGGTCGGGGCCGCGTCAGCGCTGCGGCTGCAGGCGGCGGGCTTCGCCGTGACCCTGATCGACCCGGGCGATCCGCGCCGCGCCGCGTCCTTCGGCAATATCGGTCATATCGCTGCCGAGCAGGTTTCCCCCCTGGCGTCGCGCGAGAGTCTTCGGACATTTCCCGGTCGGCTGTTTGGTCTGGGCGGCCCGCTGGACTTCCGCTGGCGGGATGCCGGCCTGTGGGGGCCCTGGGCGTTGAGGTTCATCGCGGCCTCCGACCCCGCCCGACATGCCCGCGGGCAGGCAGCCCTGACCGCCATCCTCGCCCACGCCCTTCCGGCCTGGCGCCGGTTGGCGGACTTCTCCGGCGCGCCGGGCGTCGTCGGCCGCGACGGCCATGCGGTGGTCTGGATGTCGCAGATCGCGGCTGAGAAGGGCCTTCGCAGCTGGGAGCGGTCTCCGACGGGCAGCGCCGCCTTCCGGCCGATGGGCGCCGACGATCTCAACAGATATGCATCGGTGATGACCCGGGCGCCGGTCGCCGGCATCCGCTTTTCCGGCACCGCCCAGGTCAGCGAACCGCAGGCCGCCCGCGACGCCCTGATGGCCGCTTTCAGGGCGCAGGGCGGCGAGGTGGTCCACGCCCATGTTGCCCGTCTGTCCAGCGGCGATCGTGTGATCGCCCATCTCGGCGGCGGCGGCGGCGGGACGCGCGAGGCCGAGGGGGCCCTGGTCGCGGCGGGGGCCTGGGCGGGGCGGCTGATGCGCGGCCTCGGGGTCGAGGCTCCGGTGATCGGCGAGCGCGGCTATTCGGTGCAGAGCGCCGAACACGGCTGGGACGAGGCGCTTCCGCCCACGGTCTTCGAAGAGCAGTCGATGGTGGTGTCCCGCTTCACCAGCGGCCTGCGCGCCTCCAGCTTCGTCGAGTTCGGCTCGCCCGACGCGCCCGGCGATCCGCGCAAATGGCGGGCGCTGGAGCGGCGGCTGTCCGACCTTGGCATCGGCTTCTCAAGTGAGCCGGACCGGTGGGTCGGACCCCGACCGACCCTGCCCGACTACCTGCCCGCCATCGGCCGGCTGGAGCGGGATCCGCGCATTCTCTATGCCTTCGGCCACCAGCATCTCGGCCTGACCCTGTCGGCGATCACGGCCGAGCTGACCGCGTCATTGGCGCAGGGGGTGGAGCCCGCGATCGATCTCAATCCGTTCCGGATCGAACGGTTCAGCCGGGGCTGAGGGCGAGGGGCGTTTGCGGGTTCTTCACGATCCCCGCTCGGCGCGATCCAGCATCCCCTCCAGCGTTGCCAGCTCGTCCGCTTCCTTCGCCGGCTTGTCCCAGCGGATGCGGCTGATCCGGGGGAAGCGCATGGCGACGCCGGACTTGTGGCGCTTCGACCGTTGCAGGCCTTCGAACGCCACCTCCAGCACCAGGCCGAACTCGCGGCTGGCCTTCACCGACCTCACCGGGCCGAAGCGTTCGACCGTGTTGTCGCGCACGAACTTGTCGAGCTGTTTGAGCTCCTCGTCGGTGAAGCCGAAATAGGCCTTGCCCACCGGCGTCAGGGCGTGGCTGCCATCGACGTCCCCGGTCCAGACCCCGAAGGTGAAGTCGGAGTAGAAACTGGACCGCTTGCCGTGTCCTCGCTGGGCGTACATCAGCACGGCGTCGACCAGATGCGGATCCTTCTTCCACTTGAACCAGGGGCCCTTGGGCCGACCGGCCTCATAGACGCTGTCGAGCCGTTTCAGCATCAGGCCTTCCGCCGCCTGCGGGTCACCCTCGGGCGGCGCGGCGCGCAGGGCGGCGAGCGCGTCCCACGTGTCGAAAGGCTGGATAGGGGACAGGTCGATCCGGTCGGACGCCAGCGAGACGATCAGGACTTCCAGCCGGGCCCGTCGCTCCGCAAACGTCAGCTTTCGCAAATCGACTCCGTCCGAGGCCAGCAGATCATAGGCTCGAATGCCCGCGGGATGGGCCGCCATGACCCTGGCGTCCGCGGTCTTGCGGTTCAGACGCTGCTGCAGATCGCCGAATGACCCGACCTGTCCCTCGCGGAGCACCAGAAGCTCACCGTCGATCACACCCTCGTGGATCAGGGCCGCGAGCACGTCCGGGAAGGTGGGCGAGATGTCCTCGCCCGTGCGGCTGTACAGCCGCTTCACCCCGCCCTCGCTGACGGCCTGCACCCGGATGCCGTCCCATTTCCATTCTGCGGCGTAGGCGGCGGGATCGAGTCTCTCCATCTCCGCTTCATCAATGGGCTGGGCGAGCATGACCGGCCGGAAACGGCCGTGCGCATCCGCCGAAGGCCGCTCGGCCCGGCCGTCCAGCCAGGCCAGAAGATCGGCGTACGGCGGCGACTGGGCGTGCCAGACCTCCTGGATGTCCGGGACCTCGACGCCGCCGAAATCCGCCGCCGCCTGCCACGCCAGCCGCGCCGAGACGCCGACGCGCAGGCCGCCCGTCACCAGCTTCAGCAGGGCCCAGCGGCCGTCGGCGTCCAGCGCATCCAGCCAGCCTTCCAGCAGCCCCTGGACCTCGCCGCGCTTCGCCTGCGTCAGGGCGTCGATCACCTCCGACAGGTCCGGCTCGCGATTGGCCCCGTGGCGGGCCGGCCAGATCAGGGCCACGGTCTCCGCCAGATCGCCGACATAGTCGTAGGACAGCCGGAACAGTTCCGGATCGACCCGCGCCTCGACGGCCCGGCGGATCATGGCGGGCTTGGCCGCGGTGAAGGTCAGGGCGCCGGTCAGGGCGGCGAGGGCCCAGCCCCGGTCGGGATCGGGCGTGTCAGCCAGATGGTCACGGATCAGCCTGAGCTTGGCGTTGCGCGAAGCCGTCAGCGACAGGCGATCCAGCAGGGCGGCGAAGGCGCGCATCAGTCGTCGTCCTCGTCCTCATAGCCCACCAGATGCAGCGCCCGCGCCTTGAGCCCGTTCAACTCGGCCCAGCGGCGCAGGGCGTCGTCGCGTCCATGGGTGATCCAGACCTCCTGCGGCGACAGTTGGGTCAGGGTCTCGGTCAGCTCATCCCAGTCGGCGTGGTCCGACAGCACCAGGGGCAGTTCGACGCCGCGCTGCCGGGCCCGGGCCCGCACGCTCATCCAGCCCGAGGCGAAGGCCGTGACCGGATCCGGGAAGCGCCGGCTCCAGCGATCCGCCAGGGCCGAGGGCGGGGCGATGATGATCCGCCCGGCGAAATCCGCTTTCGACCCCGTCGCCGGCGCCAGCGGCCCCAGCATCACGCCAAAATGCTCGTACAGCCGGTTCAGCCGCTCCAGGGCCCCATGCACATAGATCGTTTCATCATATCCGGCTTCGCGGAGCAGCCGGATCACCCGCTGCGCCTTGCCCAGGGCGTAGGCCCCGACCAGATGGGCGCGCTCGGGAAACTGCTGAACCGAGCGCAGCAGCCGTGCGATCTCATGGGAATCCGGCGGGTGGCGGAAGACGGGCAGGCCGAAGGTCGCCTCGGTGATGAAGACATCGCTGGGCACCGGCTCGAACGGCGCACAGGTCGGGTCGCGCCGGCGCTTGTAGTCGCCGGAGGCCGTAATCGACAGCCCGTTCTGGCGAACAGTCGCCTGTGCCGACCCCAGAACATGGCCCGCCGGGGCGAGCGACAGCTCGACGTCCCCGACCATGACCCGCTCGCCATAGGCCAGCGGCTGGGCGTGTCCGGCGAAGTCATGACCGTAGCGTTCGCCCATGATGGCGAGCGTTTCAGGCGTCGCGAGCACCGCGCCGTGCCCCGCGCGCGCATGGTCCGCGTGGCCGTGGGTGATGACCGCCCGATCGACGGGTCGCGGCGGATCGATGAAGAATGCGCCGCCCGGACACCAGAGTCCGTCGGGTGTGGGGCGCAGGATCGAGTCGAAACGGCGCGAAGGGCGAGGGTCTGCGGGCAGGGGCATGGGGGTTCCGAAGCGAACTTGCAGAACCTTGAACGCCGCGACAATGCGAGGTTTCCGCTTCGTCAGATCTGCAACCGGAAACGCCGGACAGGGCGCACAGTATCCCGAAGTCGATTTTGCCGATGCAGCGGACGAGCGTCGATCACGCCGCTATGGGCATCCGCGCCACGTTGCAGTGGGTCCACAGCCGATCCATCGCCTTGACGAGGTCGTCCATCATGGCGTCGGTGTGGTTGGGCGACGGGGTGAAGCGCAGCCGCTCGGTGCCCTTGGGC
>NZ_BSOY01000019.1 GCF_030160755.1 Brevundimonas denitrificans
GGCGCCGGTCCGGCCGGTGGACGCGGCAGCCCCCGTCCCGGCGCCGGTCCGGCCGGCGGGCGCGGTTCTCCGCGCGGTCCCCGCTCCAAGGGCTGATCCGTGCGGATCGTCGCAGGCAGTCTGAAGGGCCGGTCCATCGTCGCGCCGGAGGGGCAGGGCACGCGCCCGACCTCCGACCGCGCGCGGCAGGCCGTGTTCAATGTGCTGGAGCATGCCGCATGGGCCGAGCCACTCGAGGGCATGCGCGTCATTGACCTGTACGCGGGCTCCGGCGCCCTGGGGTTCGAGGCGATCAGCCGCGGCGCGGCCTTCGCCCTGTTCGTGGAGACGGATGAGGAGGCGCGCGGGGCCATTCGTGAGAACGCCGACGCCTGTCACGTCATGGGCCGCACGCGCGTTCACCGGCGCAGCGCCGTCGATCTCGGCGGGCGGCCGGGCTCCGACGGCGAGGCGTTCGACCTGGCCTTCCTCGATCCTCCGTATCGCAAGGGGCTGGGCGAACAGACGCTGCAGCGGCTTCTGGAGGGCAACTGGCTAAAGCCCGGCGCTATCGTGGTGTTCGAGCGCGGTTCGGACGAGCCCGAGATCGACACGCCCGGCTATGAGCGGCTGGACGCGCGCGACTATGGCGCCGCGCGCGTCCTTTTTCTCAGGGCTCTACCAGCGGCGGGCTGAGACCCGGTTGTCGAGCTGGCTGCGCATGCGTGCCAGGCCGTCGCGGTTGACCCGGTAGGGCCCGCCGCCGATCGAGGCGATCAGCCCCTTGGTCTTCAGCTTCTTCCAGACCGACAGGGTGCAGTCGATCAGCAGGAAGCCGTCGCGGGTGAAACAGTCAGCGCGCAGGATGCGGCCGTCGGCGTCGCGTTCGAGGACGATCGCGCCGCCCTGGGCCAGGGCGTGCAGCGTGCGCTGCTCCGCTCGGGAGATGTTCATCGGGGTATGTCCGGAAAGGCGTGAAAGGTCGCGCCGGCGTGATCACGCCGGCGTGCGGTTCAGAGGCTCTTCACAGTCAGCGCCGTGGAGGCCTCAGGCCTTTCGCGCAATCTCGGACATAGGCTTTCTGTCGGGATCATCCCGAGGGTTGGACGTGCGCCGTATAGCGCAGGTCGGGTTTCCGGGCCAGATTGCGATGCATGACCCAGATCGACCGCCGCGCCTTCATCGCCGCCGCCGGAGCCGCGGCGGCTGTTCCGCTCGCTGGCCGCGCACAGGCCTTGACGACAGGCTGGGCGCCGAAGGCGCCGCTCCCGTGGGCGGTGCAGGAGATCTATTGCGCGGTCTCGGGTGGGCGGATCGTCGTCGCCGGGGGGCTGCGCCGACCCGCGAGGGTGACGGAGATCGAGGACCGGATCGCCATCTATGACCCGACGACCGACGTCTGGACCCAGGGGCCGCGGTTGCCGTCGCCCCGGCATCATCCGATGGTCGTGACCTGCGGCGGGGCCCTGATGATCGTGGGCGGTTACGGCCGCTCCGACGCCGGGGACTGGACGGCGATGACGGATGTCTGGATGGCCGACGGCGAGGGATTGAGCGCCGTGGCGCGGCTGCCGACGCCCCTGAGCGAGAGCGTGGGCGTTGATCTGGCCGGGCGGGCCCACCTCGTGACCGGCCGACGGCCGCTCGGAGCCGCGAATGGCCAATGGAACGACCAGTCCGACGTCGCCGATCACTGGGCCTATGACCGGGGCGCGGATCGCTGGGAGGCCCTGCGACCGGCGCCGATGGCCCGGAACAGCGCGGCCGGCGCTGTGCTCGACGGGGTGCTGTGGGTGGCCGGAGGGAGGACGGTGACAGGCGGGGGTACGGGGCGGCTCGACCGCTACGATTCGGTCGGGGACCGCTGGGACACGCTGGCCCCGATCCCGGCCTCTCCCGCGACGGGCCAGCAGGTCGGCGGCGGACTGGCCATGGCGGCGGCCGGCGGGAGGTTGATCGCCCTCGGCGGGGAGTGGTTCGCAGCGGGCGGCGGCGGGGTGTTCGCCGAGACGTGGATCTATGACCCCACGGCCGACCGCTGGGCGGCCGGACCGCCGATGCGGACACCGCGTCACGGGCTGGCGGCGGCGGCGATCGACCAGACCATCTACGCCATCGCGGGCGGCGAGGTGGTCTCCGGCGGGCGGGCCGGCGGCGTGGTCGAAGCCTTTGAGCTCGATCCGTTCTACTGAAGTCGGCGAGCCAGCCCCCGGGCGGCCGAGGTGACTTCGGCCCAGGTGATTTCGAAACCGGCTGCGTCGCCGAACCAGGGATCGGCCACGGCCTGACCCTCGCGGCCCTCGACATGGTCCAGCAGCAGGCTGAGTTCGGCCGTCGCGTCGGCCGGCGCCAGTTTGCGCAGGTTCGAGAGGTTGTCGTGATCGAGGGCGACGACATGGGTGAAGCGCCGGAAGTCGGCAGGCCGGACCTGACGGGCGCGCAGCCCGGAGATGTCGACGCCGTTGCGCCGGGCGACCTCGATGGCTCGTTCATCCGGCGGCTCGCCCGCGTGCCAGTCGCCGGTGCCGGCGGAATCGATGATCAGGTCGAGGCCGAGCCGCGCGGCCTCGGTTCGCAGGGCGCCTTCCGCCAGCGGCGAGCGACAGATGTTGCCGAGGCAGACGAAGAGGATGGAGCGGATCATCGCCGCCCGAACAGCTTTTCGAGGTCGGCCAGCTTGAGTTCGACATAGGTCGGGCGGCCGTGGTTGCACTGGCCGGAGTGGGGCGTGGCCTCCATCTCGCGCAGCAGGGCGTTCATCTCGGGGGCCGAGAGGACGCGGCCGGCGCGGACGCTGCCGTGGCAGGCCATGGTGCCGCAGACCTCGCCCAGCCGCTCGGACAGGGCCAGGGCCGCGCCGTGTTCGGCCAGGTCGTCGGCGATGTCGCGGATCAGGCCCTGGACGTCGGTGTCGCCGAGAAGGGCCGGGGTCTCGCGGACCAGCACGGCGCCGGCGCCGAACGGTTCGACGATCAGTCCCAGTTCGGCCAGTTCGTCGGCGCGGGCCGAGACGCGTTCGGCTTCGGCGGGGTCCAGCTCGACCACCTCGGGGGTCAGCAGGGCCTGACGCGTCACCGAACCGCGCGCCATCTGTACCTTCATTCGTTCGTAGACGAGGCGTTCGTGGGCGGCGTGCTGGTCTACGACGACGAGGCCGTCGCGGGTCTGGGCGACGATATAGGTGCCGTGCAACTGGGCCCGGGCGGCGCCGAGGGGGTAGTCGATCAGATCGGCCGCAGCCGGGGCGGCGTCGGCGGGCCAGCCGTCGTTCGAGGCGGGCTCATGGCCCTCGACCCGGGCCGAGCGTTCGTGGAGACCGGGAATGATCTGGGCGTTGGCGCTGGCCGGGGCGGCCCAGCCCTGCCAGCCGCTCCAGCCCTGGGCGGAGGGCGAAGAGGGGCTGAAGGCGGGTCCGGAAGCGACGCCCGCATGCGGCCGGAAGCCGGCCAGCGCATCCGCCGCCACCGTGGTCGAGGCCCGGTGACCGGCGGCGGCGAGGGCGTGACGCAGGGCGCCGACGATCAGGCCGCGCACCAGCGCCGGATCACGGAACCGCACCTCGGCCTTGGCCGGATGGACGTTGACGTCGACGTAGAGGGGATCGATCTCAAGGAACAGCACCGCCGCCGGATGCCGGTCGCGGGCGAGGAAGTCGGCATAGGCGCCGCGCAGGGCGCCCTGCAGCAGGCGATCCTTCACCGGACGGCCGTTGACGAACAGATACTGGTGGCCGGCGTTGCCCCGGCTGTAGGTCGGCAGGCCCGCGTAGCCGGTGAGGCGGACGTTGTCCCGGGCCTGATCGATCAGCAGGGCGTTGGCCTCGAAATCGCGGCCCAGCAGGGCGGCGAGCCGCTTCAGCCGGCCGGCGTCGCCGGGGTGTTCGGCGGGCAGGCGCAGGGTGGTCTTGCCGTCGAGGTCGAGGGTGAAGGCCACGCCCTCATGGGCCATGGCCTGACGCTTGATCTCTTCCGAGATGGCCATGGCCTCGGACCGCTCGGACTTCATGAATTTGAGCCGCGCGGGGGTGGCGTAGAACAGGTCGCGGACCTCGACACGGGCGCCGTGGGGGCCGGGGAAGCCGGCGGGGGCGACCGGGCGCTGGTCGCCGCCCTCGACGGTGATCTGATGGGCGTCGCCGCCTTCGCGGGGGCGGCTGGTGATGGTCAGGCGGGCGACGGAGCCGATCGAGGGCAGGGCCTCGCCGCGGAAGCCGAGGGTCGAGATGCGCAACAGGTCGACGTCGCCCGCATCGTCGGCTTCGAGCTTGGAGGTGGCGTGCCGTTCGACCGCGAGGGCCAGCTGGTCCGCCGCCATGCCGCAACCGTCGTCGGCGATCAGGATGCGGGTCAGGCCGCCGCCGTCCGCCTGGACCTCGATCCGCGTCGCCCCCGCGTCGAGCGCATTCTCGACCAGCTCCTTGATGGCGCTCGCCGGACGTTCGACCACCTCGCCAGCGGCGATGCGGTTGACGGTCTCGGGGGGGAGGCGGCGGATGAGCATGGGATTCGCGAGTATGGCGCTTTCCGGGGCCCGCAAGAAGGGCGAGGCGGAAGGGTCAGCTCATCTCCGCCAGGGCCTCTTCCGCCGCCACCCACGCCGCTTCCGCCGCGTCGAGGTCGGACTGCGTCTTCGCCCGCGCGCGGGTTAGGCCTTCCAGGGCCTTGGGATTGCTGACCGAAGCATTGGCCATGTCGTCGTCGATGCGGGCGATCTCGGCGGTCAATTGTGACATCCGCTCCTCGGCCTTCTTCACCGCATGACGCAGCGTGGAAGGAGAAGGGCCGGATTTCTTGTCGTTCTTCTTGTTCTTGTTGTTCGAAGCAGGCGCGGCGGCGATCGCCTCATCCTTGATCTGGCTCGGCCGCACCGCCGCCTGTTTGGCGCGGTCCAGCACGAAGCGGGCGTAGTCGTCCATGTCGCCGTCCCACGGCTTGACCGTGCCATCGGCGGCCAGCCACAGGCGGTCGGCGACCATCTCCATCAGCGAGCGGTCGTGGGTGATCAGGATGACGGCGCCGGAATAGTCGTTCAGGGCGTCGAGCAGGGCCCGGCGGCTGTCGATGTCGAGGTGGTTGGTCGGTTCGTCGAGGATCAGGATGTGCGGCGCATCCATCGCCACCTGATTGAGCAGCAGGCGGGCGCGCTCGCCACCGGACAGGCTGGCGACGGTGGTCTCCTGCTTCTCATAGCCGAGGCCCCATTGGGCCAGTTTCGAGCGGCGGGCGCTTTCCGGGGCGTCGGGCATGGCGCGGCGGATGATCTCCAGCGGCGTGTCCGTCGGGTCCATGGCCTCGATCTGGTGCTGGTGGAACCAGCCCACGCGCATCTTGCGGTCGCGGTGCAGTTCGCCCTCGGAGACGTTGAGGGCCCCGGCGATCATCTTGGCGAAGGTCGACTTGCCCGCGCCGTTGACGCCCAGCAGGCCGATGCGGTCGTCGAGGTCCATGCGCAGGTTGAGATTGCGCAGGATCGGCTTGCCCGGCTCATAGCCGACATTGGCGCGCTCCAGCCGGATCAGCGGCGGGGCCAGCGGGCGCGGCGGGGAGGGCAGGATGAAGGGGGCGACGCGCTCCTCGATGGTGGTCGCGACCGGCTGCATCTTGGCCAGGCGCTTCATGCGCGACTGGGCCTGGGCGGCCTTGGAGGCCTTGGCCTTGAAGCGATCGACGAAGGCCTGCAGGTGGGCGCGCTCGGCGTCCTGCTTGGCCTTGGCCGACAGCTGCAGCCGGGCCTTCTCGGCGCGGGCCTTTTCGAACTGGTCGTAGTTGCCCGTGTAGAGGGTCAAATTGCGGTTCGCGAGGTGCAGGATGTGGGTGCAGACCTCGTTCAGCATCTCGCGGTCGTGGGAGATGATCAGGGCCGTGTGCGGATATTTCTTCAGCCGCGCCTCGAGCCACAGGGCGCCTTCGAGGTCGAGGTAGTTGGTCGGTTCGTCGAGCAGCAGCATGTCCGGCTCGGCGAACAGGGCGGCGGCCAGGGCCACGCGCATGCGCCAGCCGCCGGAGAATTCCGACATCGGCCGTTGCTGGTTCTCATGGTCGAAGCCGAGTCCGACGAGGATTTCGGCGGCGCGGGCGGGGGCGGCGTCGGCGTCGATCTCGATCAGCCGGGTCCAGATCTCGCCCATCTCCTCGGGCTCGGCGGTTTCAAGCCGGCCCAGCAGGGTGTGGCGCTCCTCGTCGGCCTCGAGGATGGTCTCGATCACGCTGACGGGGGTGGCCGGGTGTTCCTGGTCGACCGAGCCGATACGGGCGGTTTTCGGCAGGCTGATCTCGTCGCCGCCGGCGGCCAGTTCGCCGAGGATCAGCTTGAACAGGGTCGATTTGCCGATGCCGTTGCGGCCGACCAGCCCGACCTTGGAGCCAGGCGGCAGGGAGACGGAGGCGTCCTCGAGGAATTTGCGCCCCCAGGCGTTGAAGGTCAGGTCGGTGATCTGGAGCATGGTCGGTCGTGATCTCGGGCGGCCCTGACGCAGCGAACCGCCTTGCGGCGCGCGAAAGAGGCAAAATTGTGTGGCGGTTGGAAACCGGGGAGGGCGCCGCTATAAGCCCGCGACCTTCAATCTCCCAACAAGAAGTCACTCCCATGACCGAACGCACCTTCTCGATCATCAAGCCCGACGCCACGCGTCGCAACCTGACGGGCGCCATCAACGCCGTGATCGAGGGCGCCGGCCTGCGCATCGTCGCGCAACGCCGCGTCAAGCTGACCGAGGCCCAGGCGAAGAAATTCTACGAAGTCCACGCCGAACGCCCCTTCTACGGCGAGCTGGTCGGCCAGATGACGGCCGAGCCGGTCGTCGTCCAGGTGCTGGAAGGCGACAACGCCGTCGCCAAATACCGCGAAGTCATGGGCGCAACGAACCCCAAGGACGCGGCCGACGGCACGATCCGCAAGCTGTTCGCCCTGTCGATCGGCGAGAATTCGGTCCACGGCTCGGACTCGCTGGAGAACGCCGGCATCGAGATCGCCCAGTTCTTCACCGACGACCAGATCGTCGGCTGAACCGGGTCAACCCTTTATAGCCTGACCGGCGGCCGGTTCTCCTGACGGGGGACCGGCCGTTTCGTTGTCCCGGCCTGCGGCGCCGAGAACCCGTTTGCGCGCCGCCTCGAAGGTCCGCACGAAGCGGACGCGCTTCAATACCGGCTTTGGAACGGTCTGCAGCAGCGCTCGCAGGACGCTGTGTCCGGCCCCGACGATCACCACCTCGTCGCCTTCGTCCAGCAGTCTCCTGAGCAGATCGCCGAGCGCGAAGGCCCCGGTGGGGTCGAGCAGCGGCACGTCTTCGAGGCGCAGGATATAGACCCGCTTGCGCGCGCCGATCCGGTCCAGCGCGTCCTTGACCACGGCCGCGCTGCCGAAGAACAGCGGACCCCGGAAGGTCAGGACGCCGATGTCGGCGGGCAGGCCGTGGTTCGGCAGGTAACGCCTGTCCCGGCCGGGCTGGAGGTCGTCCTCGTCGCCCTCGATGATCGGCGCGCCGCCCTCGATCGAGGCCAGTCCCGCCATCCGGTGCATGAAGACGAAGGCGGCCAGCACCATGCCGACCTCGATGGCGACGGTCAGATCGACCAGCACGGTCAGGCCGAAGGTGGCCAGCAGCACGGCGCGGTCGCCGTGCGAGGTGCGCAGGATCAGGCGGAAGCGGTGCGCCTCGGCCATGTTCAGCGCCACCACGACGAGGATGGCCGCCAGCGCCGCCATGGGCACCAGCTTCATCACCGGCGACAGCAGCAGCATGAAGAGCAGCAGGAAGAGCGCGTGCAGCATGCCGGCCACCGGCGAGCGCGCGCCGGAGCGGATGTTGGTCGCGGTGCGGGCGATGGCTCCCGTGGCCGGCAGGCCGCCGACCGCGGCCGAGGCGACGTTGGCCACGCCCTGGGCGACCAGTTCGACGTTGGAGCGATGGCGGCGGCCGGTCATCTGGTCGCCGACGACGGCCGAGAGCAGGGATTCCACCCCGGCCAGCAGGGCGATGGTCATGGCGCTGGGCAGCAGCTCCATGGCGTTGTCCCAGCGCCAGAAGGCGAGGCTTGGGATCGGCAGGCGGGCGTTCATCTCGCCGAAACGCGAGCCGATGGTCTCGACCGGCCACTGGGTCAGGGCGACGACGCCGGCCGCCAGGATGGTCACAATCAGGAAGCCGGGCGCGCGCGGGACGTAGCGGCGCAGCAGCAGGATGCCGGCGACGCAGGCGGCGGACAGTCCGAAGGCCGGGAGGCTCAGGGTGTCGCGGACGGCCCACAAAGCCTGCAGTTTCGGGATCAGTTCGGCGGGAACGCCGGCGGCTTCAAGACCGAGGATGTCCTTGATCTGGCTCGCCATGATGATGACGGCGATGCCGCTGGTGAAGCCGGTGGTTACGGGATCCGGAATGTATTTGATCAGGGTTCCGACCCGGGCCAGTCCCGCGACCATCAGGATGCCCCCGGCCATCAGCGTGGCCATCAGCAGGCCGTCGTAGCCGTATTTCGAGATCACCCCGTAGACGATGACCACGAAGGCCCCGGTCGGGCCGCCGATCTGGAACCGGCTGCCGCCGAGGGCTGAAATCAGGAAGCCGGCGACGACGGCCGTGATCAGCCCGACCTCGGGCGTCGCGCCCGAGGCGATGGCGAGCGCCATGGCCAGGGGCAGGGCGACCACCGCCACGGTCAGCCCGGCGATGGCGTCCGCGCGGAAGTCCGGCAGGCCGTACCCTTGGCGAAGGACGGTGACAGACTTGGGCAGAAACAGCTTCCAGTCAGCGCCCATCGCTGTCCGCCGCCTTTCTGTCGATCAGTCGCACGCCGCGACCGACGCCGGTGCTGGGCGCGCCCTCGACAATCAGTTCGACACCGGCGTGCGCGATCGCCGTCATCACCTTCTCCAGACTGTCGACCACGACGCGCACCGAGCCCTGGCAGGCCTCCATGCGCTGGATTGTCGGGGTCGACAGGCCGGACAGTCGCGCCAGTTCGCGCTGGTCGATCCCGAGCAGCGCCCTGGCGGCGCGAATCTGTGGTCCGGTAATCATATGAAACCTCACCTGTGAAGTTTCATATATCAGAACGGGGACATGAAGTCACTGTCGAGGATGGACGACAGGCGGCGCGCCGCGGCCGGCCGGCGTCGGGAGAGGCTTGAACGAAAACGGCCCCGGCGATCGCTCGCCGGGGCCGTCGTCGTGTCGGGTTCAGGACCTACCAGATACGGGCGCGGGCCTCCGGCGCGAGATATTGTTCGTCGCCCGGCTGGACGCCGAAAGCGGCGTACCAGGCGTCGATATTCCGCGGCGGCACCGCGGCCCGGTACTGGGCCGGCGAATGCGGGTCGACGGTGACCTGCTGGCGCAGGGCCTCGTCGCGCGAGTTTTCACGCCAGACCTGGGCCCAGCCGAGGAAGACCCGCTGATCGCCGGTCAGGCCGTTGATCACCGGCGCCTCGGCTCCGTTCAGCGACAGATGGTAGGCGTCCAGCGCCAGCAGCAGGCCGCCGAGGTCGGCGATGTTCTCGCCCATGGTCAGTTCGCCGTTGACGTTCGTGCCCTCGAACGGGCTCAGGGCCGAATACTGGGCGCCCAGAACCCGCGCGCGTTCCTCGAACTTGGCCGCGTCCTCGGCCGTCCACCAGTCGCGCAGCACGCCGTCGCCGTCGACCTTGCGGCCCTGGTCGTCGAAGCCGTGGGTGATCTCGTGGCCGATGACCGCGCCGATGCCGCCGTAGTTGATGGCCGGATCGGCGTTCGGATCGAAGAAGGGGGCCTGCAGGATGGCGGCCGGGAAGACGATCTCGTTGCGCGGCGGGTTGTAGTAGGCGTTCACCGTCTGGGGGGTCATGCCCCACTCCAGCGGATCGACCGGGCGGGTCAGCTTGCCGACGTTCCACGCCCATTCGAAGGCCGCCGACCGCTCGACATTGCCGTACAGGTCGCCGGGCTCCAGCCTCAGGCCGTCATAGCTGCGCCACTGTTCGGGATAGCCGATTTTCACCCCGAAGCGGCTCATCTTGTAGAGCGCCTGCTGGCGGGTTTCGGGGCTCATCCATTCCAGCCCCTCGATGCGGGCGGTCATCGCGCGACGGAGGTTGGCGACCAGTGCCTCCATCTGGGCCTTGGACTCGGCGGGGAAGTGGCGGGCGACATATTCCTGGCCCAGCGACTCGCCGAGCGAATTGTCGACCAGCTGCACGCCGCGTTTCCAGCGGGGCCGGTTGTCGGGCTGTCCGTTGAGCACCCGGCCGTAGAAGTTGAAATTGGCCTCCACGAAGGCGCTCGACAGATAGGGCGCCGCCTGGTCGATGACGTGGAAGGCCTGCCACGACTGCAGGGTTTCGATCGGGGTCTCGGCGAAGACGCGGGCCATGCCGGGGAAGGCGGTGTTGTTGGTGGCGATCAGGGTGGGCACATGGGCCACGCCGGCGCCCTCGGCCCAGGCGGCCCAGTCGAAGCCCGGCGCGGCGGCGGCCAGCTCGGCCACGGTCATGGGGTTGTAGATCTTGTCGATCTGGCGGTTCTGGACCTGGGTCCAGTGCTGTTCGGCGATGCGGGTCTCGAACGCGAGGATGGCGTCGGCGGCGGCTTCCGGCTCGGGCCAGCCCGCGAGGGTCAGGGCGGTGGCGACATAGGTCCGGTAGGCGGCCTTCTGGGTCGCGAAACTGTCCTCGAGATAGTAGTCGCGGTCAGGCAGGCCGAGGCCGCCCTGGCCGACATAGGCGGCGGTCCGGTCCGGCGCCTTGAGATCCTCGAACGTGCCGATGCCGAACAGGCTGGAGCCGAAGCCGCCCTGGGTGCGGCCCATCAGGGCGGCGATTTCCTCGCGAGTGTCGGCGGCGCGGACCTCGGCCAGATCAGCCTGCAGCGGGCTGGCGCCCAGACGCTCGACCGTCGCCTCGTCCATGAAGCTGCCGTAGAAGGCGCCGATGCGGGCGGCCTCGGGACTGGAGGACGGATTGGCGGCGCTCTCCTCGATCAGGGTCTTCAGATTGTCCTGCGAGCGATCGTACAGCATGTCGAACACGCCGAACGAGGTCTTGTCGGCCGGGATCGGGGTGTTGGCCAGATAGACGCCGCTGGCGAAGCGATTGAAGTCGTCGCCGGGACGGACCGACGTATCCATGCCCGCGGTGTCGAAGCCGAAGGCGCCGATCTCGGCCTGATCCGTCGCCGGGATCTCCACGATCGGCGGGGCCGTCTGGGCCTGGACCGCGCCGGCGGCGAACAGAAGGGCCGCGCCGGCGGCGCAGGCCATGAGTTTGAGTCTGAGCATGAGGGCCCCCGTTGAATTTCGGCGGCACGCTGCCTCACCCCTGCGCGCCTGTCGCCGGAAAAGGCGGGAGATTACGAACTTCTAATCTGGCGTCCGGCAGAAACGGGCGAGGGCTTGCGGGTAGAGTTGGTGCTCGGCGGCCAGCACCCGTTGAGCGAGGGCGGCCGGGGTGTCGTCAGGCTGGACCGGCACGACGGCCTGACCCAGCACCGGGCCGTCGTCGACGCCTTCGGTGACCAGATGCACGGTGCAGCCCGCCTCGGCGTCGCCCGCCGCGATGGCCCGCGCGTGGGTGTCCAGCCCCGGATATTTCGGCAGCAGACTCGGGTGGATGTTCAGCATCCGCCCGGCCCATCGGCCGACGAGGAAGGGAGTCAGCAGCCGCATATAGCCGGCCAGGGCCACGACCTCGACGTGGTGGGCCTCCAGCACGGTCTGGATCGCCTGTTCGTGCGCCGCCCGGTCCTTGCCGAAGGCGGCGTGGTCGACAATCGCCGTCGGGACGCCCTTGGCCTCGGCCACGGTCAGACCGCCGGCCTCCGCCTTGTTCGAGAGGACCAGGACCACCTCGTAGGGCGCGTCGGACTCACCGGCGGCGTCGACCAGCGCGGCCATGTTCGACCCGGCGCCGGAGATGAGGACGGCGACGCGGACGCGGCCGGTGCGCGCTGTCGGCATCAGCTGGCCGGGCGGGGGGCCGGGTCGCCGACCGAAACGAAGGAGCCGGCCGGACCGGGGAAGACCACCGGGCTCTCATAGCCGTCGTCCGACACGGCCGAGACGCCGAAGAAGTAGTCGTCGATGACGATGCCCGGCAGGGTCAGCTCGGTCGCGGACCCGGCCCAGCGGCTGTGGGTCCATTGCGGGGCTGTGGTGGAGCGCCACCAGACGCGATAGCCGGCAGCGCCGGGCACGGCCTGCCATTTCACCGTGGTGTCCGGCTTGACCGCGCCCTCGATGGTCACGCCCAGCGGGCTGGCGGGGGCGTTGGCCAGCGCCGCCATGGCGACGATGTTCAGCCGCGCCACCTGACCCAGATAGTCGAAGTCCACGCCCTCGATGGTGTCGCCGTAGTGGACGCCGTCCTCGATGCGCAGGTCCTGATGCTGGCGGTCGTAGTTCTCGGCGCCTTCCGAGATCCGGACAGCGGGAAAGCCGTGGCGCAGCATCTCCACCTGATCGCCGCCGCGGCCGTAGCGGTCGGTGCGATAGATCATCTCGACATCGAAATTGGCCAGGTAGCGGTCGGCCAGTCCGTCGACGAAGCGGGCCAGATTGCGCGACGAGGAATCGACCTCGCCGCCGTTGTAGCGCCGCCGCTCCTCCTGGGCCTCGGTTTCAACGGTCTTGGTGCCTTCGGAAAAGACGCGGACGCGGGTGGTGTCGCGCACCCCGGACTGGCCTTCGGAATTGCCGACAATGTCGTTGTTGAGATTGGCCTCGACGCGCCAGCCCTGGGCCTGGGCGTAGTCGGCCAGAATCTTGCCGCCCAGCAGCCCCTGTTCCTCGCCGGACAGGGCGGCGAACACCAGGGTGGCCTCGAAGCGGTGTTTCGACAGCACCCGCGCCGCCTCCAGCACCGCGGCCACGCCCGAGGCGTCGTCGTTCGCGCCGGGGGCGTCGTCGGTGAAATTCATCACGTCGGTGACGCGCGAGTCGATGTGGCCCGAGATGATGATGACCCGGTTGGGGTCGCCTGTGCCGCGCTGGATGGCGACGATGTTCACCACTTCGGTCGGAGTGGGCACCCGGGCGGCGGTGACGGTGTCGGACGGGGTCACGACGGTCAGGCAGCCGTCGCAGTCGCGGCTGATCATCTCGAACTGGCCCTGGGCCCAGCGCCGAGCGGCGCCGATGCCGCGCGTGTTCGAAGCCGTCTCAGACATCGTATGGCGGGTTCCGAACCCGACGAGCGCCTCGATGTCGGCGCGCATCCGCTCGGGGCGGATCTCGGTCGCCAGCTGGTGCAGCAGGGCCTGTTCCTGGACGGTCTGGGCCGCGGCGGGGGCCGACGCCAGAAGCGCTCCGGTCAGGGCGATAGACAGCGCGCGCATCGGCGACCTCACGAATTGTGGAAGGCGCGGACCATGCCGGGCGGGTCGCGCCCGGTCAACGGCTCGCGCGCAGGTGTGGCGCTTGCGCTTGGCGAGCGCCTCGGAAACAGTGCGGCCGACGCGCTCCGGAGTTTCGTCCATGCTTGCCCTCGTCCTCGCCGCCACCCTGTTCACGGCCTCAGCGCCGCCCACCGACATGACGCGCAGCATCCTGACCGACGTCTGCCTGCCCTATGTGACGGGCGAGACCAGCGACACGGCTGCGCTGGAATTCCTGGGCTTCGTCGAGACTCCGGCGCCGGAGGCCGACACCCGCACCTTCCAGAGCGAGGACCAGGCCCATCTGCTGCGTCTGACGACTGAGGGCAGCGTCGCCGACGGCAATCTCAACCGGGTCTGTGTCATCCAGGCGCGTCGCGGAGGCTTCGACGCGGCGAAGGCGTCGGTGCTGCCGGTCATGCGGGACCGGGGCTTCACGCCTGAACCGGGCCTGCCGGCCAACCGTCCCATCTGGACGAAGGACGGGGTCACGGTCTCGCTTCGGCAGAACCCCGGCGCCGCCGCGCTGGTGCGGGTGACCTTCAGCAGTCTCGACGCCGAAGGCTACTAGGCGGCTTCCAACTGGCCGCAGACGAAGGCGACCTCGCCGGCGGTCAGCAGGCCGGCCAGCACCGGCTCGGCGTTCTCGGGCGACACGATGAGGATGAAGCCCATGCCGCAGTTGAAGGTGCGGCGCAGTTCGTGATCCGAAATCCCGCCGGTCTCGCCCAGCCACTGGAAGACGTGCGGCATCGGCCATGCGTCCCAGTCGAAGCTGGCCTGCAGGCCCTCGGCGATGCAGCGCGGCGGGTTTTCGATCAGGCCGCCGCCGGTGATGTGGGCCGCGCCCTTGATGAGGCCAGCCTTCATCAGGGGCAGAACCGGCTTCACATAGATGCGGGTCGGCTCCATCAGCGCCTGGGCCAGGGTCCGGTCGCGGGCGAAGGGGGCGTCGTCGCCCCAGGCCAGACCGGACTTCTCGACCACCTTGCGGATCAGGGAATAGCCGTTCGAGTGCGGACCCGAGGAGGCCAGGCCGATGATGATGTCGCCCGCCGCCTGCCGATCCAGATAAGGCAGGGCGTGGCCGCGCTCGACGGCGCCCAGCGAGAAGCCGGCGAGGTCGTAGTCGCCGCCCTGGTACATGCCGGGCATTTCGGCCGTCTCGCCGCCGACAAGGGCGCAGCCGGCCTGACGACAGCCTTCGGCGATTCCGGCCACGACGCGTTTGGCGGCGTCGATCTCGAGCTTGCCGGTGGCGTAGTAGTCGAGGAACAGCAGCGGCTCGGCGCCCTGGGCCAGCAGGTCATTGACGCACATGGCGACCAGATCGATCCCGACCCCGTCATGGCGTCCAGTCTCGATGGCGATCTTCAGCTTAGTGCCGACGCCGTCGGTGGTGGCGACGATCAGCGGATCCTCGAACCCCGCCGCCTTGAGGTCGAACAGGGCGCCGAATCCGCCCAGAGAGGCTTCCGCGCCGGGGCGGCGCGTGGACTTCGCCAGCGGCTTGATGGCGTCCACCAGCATCTCGCCGGCGTCGATATCCACCCCCGCATCGGCGTAGGTCAGGCCATTGCGCAGCGGGTCGGGGGTGTCGCTCATCGGTCACGGGCCTGAATCAGTGGGCGGATTTCTGCGGCGGGTCTTGCCACAACCGTATCGCGCGGGGCTATAGCATCCGAATGACGCCGATCACCACCACCGAGGTCCTGCGCGAATTCTGCGCCCGCCTCGCCAACCAGCCGTTCATCACCGTCGATACCGAATTCATGCGGGAGACGACCTACTGGCCGCGCCTCTGCCTGATACAGGCGGCGTCGGCCACGGACGCCGCCATCATCGACCCGATGGCCGAGGGGCTGGACCTCGAGCCCTTCCTGGACCTGCTGCGCGATCCGCAGATCCTGAAGGTCTTCCATGCCGCGCGTCAGGACACCGAGATCTTCGTCAAGCTCGGCGCCATGCCGAAGCCGATGTTCGACACCCAGGTGGCCGCCATGGCCGCCGGCTTCGGCGACCAGGTCTCCTATGAGGCGCTGGTGCGCCAGATGCTGCGTCAGGAAGTCGACAAGGGCAGCCGGTTCACCGACTGGGCCCGCCGCCCGCTGTCGGAGGCCCAGTTGGTCTACGCCCTGGGCGACGTGACCCATCTGGCCGCCCTCTATCCCAAGCTGCGCGACCGGCTGCAGAAGGAGGGCCGTCTGGACTGGGTCATGGCCGAGATGGAGGATCTGACCGATCCGGCCCTCTATGACACCGACCCGGAAAAGGCCTGGAAGCGGCTGAAGCCCAAGAAGTGGTCGGCCAAATATCTGGCCGCCTTCGTCGCCACGGCGGTCTGGCGCGAGCGCACGGCGCAGGAGCGCGACCAGCCGCGCGGCCGCATCCTGAAGGACGAAGCGATCGACGAGATCGCCGCCCAGGCGCCGACCGATCCCGACGCCTTCAATCGCCTGCGGTCCGTGCCGAAGGGCTTCGGCGCATCCCGGCTCGGGCTGGAGCTTTCGGCTGAGTTGAAGCGGGTGCTGGCCGATCCCGAGGCTCACGCGCCCAAGCTGGACCGCCCCGCCCATAACCAGCCGGCTCCGCCGTCGGTGGTCGAACTGCTGAAGGTGCTGCTCAAGGCGAAGAGCGACAACGCCGGGGTGGCGACCAAGCTGCTGGCCAATGTCGCCGACCTCGAGAAGATCGCGCTCGACGACGAGGCCGACGTCGACGCCCTGAAGGGCTGGCGCCGTCAGCTGTTCGGCGAGGACGCGCTGAAGCTGAAACGCGGCGAGATCGCCCTGGTGCTGAACGGCGCGCGGGTCGAGGTGGTGGAGATCGAGTAGCCGCTCAGGCGGTGAGGGCGGCGATTTCCCGGCTGAGATTGTTTCGGGCCTGCGCCTCGAACCGGTTCGCCCAGACGGGGTCGGCGAACAGATGGGGGCTTTCGAGAAAGCGTCCCATGATCAACGCTCTTCCAGCCCTGTAGAGGGGGTCCGGCACATGGGCGTATTCATCGCGTATGGCGGCGGCGTAGGCGTCGTACCGGTCCGGAGCAGCGCCCAGGATCGACAGGTCGATTGACACCAGCCGCGCGCCGAGCACGTCGTCAGCCTGCACCGAATGGCCGGCGGTCAGCAGAATCAGCCGGGCGACCTCGTCGATGAAGGTCTGCGGCGCACCCTCGGCGGCAAGCCGGTCCGCGGCCATCTTGGCGCTTTCGGCTTCGTTGTCGTTTCGGGTCGGGTCGTAGATCGCGTCGTGAAACCAGATCGCGGCGTCCATCAGCGCACGCTGGTCGTCCGTCATGTCTGTCGAGGCGGCGACCTGGGCCAAGCAGTCCTGGATATGCGTCATGGTGTGATAGCGCCGGTGCGGCTCGCCGTAGCGCGCGATCAGTTCATCGCGAACCGCACCGGAGATCATGTCGTCAGGCCACCGTCGCCTTGACGATCTTGCCCGGGTTCCGGGGCGGCTCGCCCTTGGGCAGGGCGTCGACGTGTTCCATGCCTTCGATGACCTCGCCCCAGACGGTGTACTGGCCGTCGAGGAAGGAGGCGTCGTCGAGGCAGATGAAGAACTGGCTGTTGGCGCTGTTGGGGTCCGAGGTGCGGGCCATGGAGCAGACCCCGCGGGCGTGGCGCTCCTTCGAGAACTCGGCCTTCAGATTGGGCTTCTTCGAGCCCGAGGTGCCGGTGCCGGTCGGATCGCCGCCCTGGGCCATGAAGCCCGGGATGACGCGGTGGAAGACGACGCCGTCGTAAAAGCCTTCCTTCGCCAGCTCGGTGATGCGGGCGACGTGGCCGGGGGCCAGGTCGGGACGCAGCTTGATGACCACGTCGCGGTCGGCGCCGTCGCCGGTGTCGAGAGAAAAGGTCAGGGTCTGGTCGGCCATCGGCGCGCTCCTTGTGAATTGTCGCGGGTCCATAGCCCGCAAACCCGCTGGCGGCTATGTGGATGCGATGACTGACGAAGAAAAGCCCGCCGAGCGCAGACGAATGGTGCGGCCGCCCTCGGGCGGAACCGCCGCCGGGCGCGGCATGGGCACGAAGATGAAGACGGCGGACACCAAGTCGATGTCCAGCCAGCAGTGGATCAAGCGCCAGCTGTCGGACAAATGGTCCGAGCGCGCCCGCGCCGAGGGCTGGCGCAGCCGGGCGGCCTTCAAACTGCTGGAGATCGACGACC
This sequence comes from Brevundimonas denitrificans, assembly GCF_030160755.1. Lineage (GTDB taxonomy): Bacteria > Pseudomonadota > Alphaproteobacteria > Caulobacterales > Caulobacteraceae > Brevundimonas > Brevundimonas denitrificans. Next base: position 17,498 of record NZ_BSOY01000019.1, read on the forward strand.
GCTTCCACCTGATCCGGCAGGGCAGCCGGGTCATCGATCTGGGCGCGGCGCCCGGCGGCTGGGCCCAGGTGGCGGTCAAGCGCGGCGCGATCGCGGTGGTCGGGGTCGACCTCCTGCCCGTGGAGCCGGTGCCCGGCGCCATCATGATCCAGGCGGACTTCACCCATCCGGGCGTGGACCAGCAGATGATCGACCTGCTGGGCGGCGCGCCCGACCTGGTCCTGTCCGACATGGCCCACAACACCGTCGGCCACCGCCAGACCGACCACCTGAAGATCATCGCCCTGATCGAGATCGCCGCCGACTTCGCCATCCGGACCCTCAAGCCTGGCGGCCATTTCGTGTCGAAGAATTTCCAGGGCGGCGACGCCGGCGGGGTGCTGGCGCGCTTGCGCGCCGAGTTCGAGACGGTCAAATACGTCAAGCCGGAGTCGAGCCGGAAGGACAGCGCCGAGGTGTTCCTCGTGGCGATGAACAAGCGATGAGTCTGGCGGCGCTGCTCGCGGCTGTCGCCCTGCAGACGCCCGGCGTCGTGACATCCACGCCGGTGGTCGAGCTTCTCGGCCTGACGCCGCCCGAGGTCGCCGCCCGGCTCGGCGCGGCGCCCGATCCGACCGCGGATGAGGCCCTCCGGATCATGGACGGCGGTCATCTCGTCGAAATCCACCCGATCCAGCGATTCTGGCGCGAGCCCGCCATGCACGGTGATCTGGGCGTCCGCCCCGGAGAGACGATCTGTCTGTCCGGCGTCCTTCCCCCGGCGCCTGGCGAGGCCGACGGAGCGCCGACCTTCAGTCGACTGGCCGCGGGAAGCCGGGGTCAGTTCGTCTTTGTGGACGGCGTGCTCCGGTCCGTCCATGTCACGGCGCGGCGCCCTGAGGGCGGGCCGTCCCCGCGCGATTTGAGGGCGGCGAGGGAGCACAGCCGCCGGCGGGCGCTGAACTTGCCGTGGGCGGCGGCGCCGGGCCGCCTTCCGCTCGGCGACGGCGGCGCTGCGATCATGCGACTCGAGCCCGCGGCCGGCCCGGATGCGGTCATGACGAGCGTCTGCCGGCCGACGCCGGACGCTGCTGAGGGTTCGTCCGTCGGCGACGACTGGCCTCTGGCCCTGGCGGGGGCGATGGTTCTGTTGCCCGTGTATGCGGCGACCCAGCCGTTTACCGCCGCCGAGAACCGGCGGGCCGAGCGCGAGGGCGGGGCGCTTGCGGCGCAACTCGCCCTGGGCGCGGAGCTGACGCAGTCCCCGGAGGAGATGGTCCACGGACGCCGCGGCGTGCGGGTGTTCCGCGACCGGGCCGATCCGGCCTTTGCGGTGGTCGCCGTCAAGACGGGCGTCAGAGGGAGCTCGGCGGGCCTGGCGCTGGCCGGCGTTCGGGACCGGCGCGTGGTCTGGACCGCAGGGCCCGCCGCGACGGGTCGACTGGCTCTGTCCGACGCCCTGTGCCTGAATGACGAGGGTCTGCTGGACGACGGGCGACCCGGATGCTCAGCCTACGGCTACCGCCCCTAGGCCGAGGCCATCTCCGCCGCCCGCGCGGCCTTGCGGGCCTCGATGCGGGACCAGATGCGGTCGTGCAGGGTGAAGAAGACCGTCTGCACCAGCGGCTCGATGATGCCGATGGCCAGCGACACCCGCCAGTCCCGGGTCAGGGCGAAGGCGACGGTCACGGCGACAACGAAATGCATGACGCCGTAGGTAACGGACTTGAGCGCGATCTGGCTCAGGGAGCGGGGCAGGGCGTGGCTGTGGCCGTGGTGGCCATGGGCGCGGGTCTGTTCCTCGGGCGCCATGATCTGCAGGCGGGCGGTGAAGGCCTCGGACGCCTCTTCCAGCCCTGACAGCATCCGCCGCCGCTCGATCCGGTGCCATACGCGGTCGTGGATCGAATAGGCGATGGTCTGGAAGAAGGGCTCGACCACCCCGACCGCCAGCGCCAGCCGCCAGTCGCGCGTGATGGCGAAAGCCACCAGGATGGCGACCACCAGGTGCATCACGCCATAGCTCGCGATCTTGAGCGCGAGCCGGCGGGCGGTGCTGATGAGCATACGGACCATGGGTCTCCCAGATGTGGGGCGGGCGCCGCATCCGGCAAGCCAATTGTTCTTATCGTGACGATAAGGCCGGGGCGGGCCTTGCCGTTCCGCGCTGCAACACGTTATACGCGGCCCGCAAAACGGAGACTCCTCATGGAGATACGCGAAGGGCTCACCTTCGACGATGTTTTGCTGGAACCCGGCCCGTCAGAGATCATGCCCGCCGACGCGGATGTCTCGACGAAGCTCACCCGCGACATCAGGCTGAACATCCCGCTGACCTCGTCCGCCATGGACACGGTCACGGAAAGCCGGCTGGCCATCGCCATGGCCCAGGCCGGCGGTCTGGGCATCCTCCACCGCAATATGACGGTCGAGGAACAGGCCGACATGGTGCGCGAAGTGAAGCGCTACGAAAGCGGCATGGTCATCAATCCGGTGACCATCACGCCCCAGACCACGCTCGGCGAAATCCGCGCCATCGTGGCCAAGAGGAAGATCTCGGGCTTTCCCGTCGTCGATCCGAAGACCGGGAAACTGGTCGGCATCCTGACCAACCGTGACATGCGCTTCGACACCGATCCGAATCGCAAGGCCGTCGAACTGATGACCACGGGCGATCTGGTCACGGTGCGCGAAGGCGCCGGACGCGACGAGGCGCGGGCGCTGCTGCGCGACCGCAAGATCGAGCGCGTCATCGTCGTCGACGAGGACTATCGCGCCACCGGCCTGATCACGATGAAGGATATCGAGAAGGCCCAGGCCCATCCGCACGCGGCCAAGGACGATCAGGGCCGGCTGCTGGTCGGAGCCGCCTCGACCGTCGGCGACGCGGGCTTTGAGCGGGCCATGGCGCTGGCGGAAGCGGGAGTGGACGTGGTCGTCATCGACACCGCCCACGGCCACTCGATCCAGGTCAGCCGCGTGGTCGAGCGTATCAAGCGCGAATCCAACCGCATCCAGATCATCGCCGGCAACGTCGCCACCCATGACGCCGCCCGCGCCCTGATCGACGCGGGCGCCGACGCCGTGAAGGTCGGCATCGGTCCCGGCAGCATCTGCACCACCCGCATCGTCGCCGGCGTCGGCGTGCCCCAGCTGACGGCCATCATGGAGGCGGTGCGCGCCGCGAAGGAGTCGGGCGCGCCGGTCATCGCCGACGGGGGCATCAAATATTCGGGCGACCTGGCCAAGGCCATTGCGGCCGGCGCCTCATGCGCCATGATGGGCTCGATGTTCGCCGGCACCGACGAAAGCCCCGGCGAGGTCTTCCTGTACCAGGGCCGGTCCTACAAGTCGTACCGCGGCATGGGCTCGGTCGGGGCCATGGGGGCCGGCTCGGCCGACCGCTATTTCCAGAAGGAAGTCGAGGACACCCAGAAGCTGGTGCCCGAGGGCATCGAGGGCCAGACGCCGTACAAGGGGCCGATCGCCCCGGTGCTGCACCAAATGGTCGGCGGCCTGCGGGCCGCCATGGGCTATGTCGGCGCCGCCACCATCGCCGACCTGCAGGAACGCGCGCGCTTCGTGCGCATCACCGGCGCCGGGCTGCGTGAGAGCCACGTCCACGACGTGATGATCACCCGCGAAGCGCCGAACTACCGGCAGGGCTGATCGGAGAGGGGACTGAAGCCATGGATATGACGCCTGAATTCATCGCGCTGGCCTTCGTGCTGATTCTCGCCATCGTGCAGATCGGCTGGGCCGCCAGCGCGCGGACGGCGGACCTGGGTCTGAAATGGAACGCCGGCGCCCGGGACGGCGAGGCGCCCCCGCCCGGAAAGCTGGCCGGACGTCTGACCCGCGCCCAGGCCAATCTGTTCGAAACCCTGCCGATCTTCGCCGCCGCCGTGATTATGGCGCATGTGGCTGGCAAGGACGGCGGCCCCCTGACCCTGTGGGGGACGCACCTCTATCTTTTCGGCCGCGTGATCTACCTGCCGCTCTACGCCTTCGGCGTCGCCTATGTCCGGTCACTGGTCTGGGCGGCGTCGTTCGTGGGGCTGCTCATGATCATCGCCGCCCTTTTCGTCTGAAAGCCCGCCTTGACCCCAGCCGCCCGTCTCGCCGCCGCCGCCTCCGTTCTGGACAGCATCGCCCAGGGCCGCGCCCCCGCCGAGGTGGTGATCAAGGCCTGGGGCGCCGCCAACCGCTATGCCGGGTCCGGCGACCGCCGCGCCGTGGCCGAGCGCGTCTATCAGGTGCTGCGCGCCCGCGGCCGTCTGGTCGCGGCCATGGGCGGGCGTGAGGACGGTCGGGCGCTGGTCGTCGGGGCCCTGGCCTTCCTCGACAATCTGTCGCTGGAAGAGATCGAGGCCCTGCATTCCGGCGAGGGCTACGGCCCGCGGCCGCTGTCGAAACAGGAGCGGGCCCGGATCGCGGCGGGGGAGGGCGACCTGCCCCAGACCGCGACCGACCTGCCGGCCTTCGTGGTCGAGGACCTGAAGGCGACCTTCGGCGATCGCTGGAGCGAGGAGGCCGCGGGCCTGATGGCCCGCGCGCCGGTCGATCTGCGCGTCAACACCGCAAAGACCACGGTCGAGGCCGCGCGCGCGGAACTGAAGGCGACCGGCCTGACGCCGGAGCGCACGCCCTGGTCCGCCGTCGGGCTGCGCCTGCCGTCGGAGCCGGCGCCGAACGTCCAGGCGCTGGACGCCTTCAACGCCGGCCGTATCGAGATCCAGGACGAAGGCAGCCAACTGACCGCCTGGGTGGCCGGCGCCGGCCTGTCGTTCACGCCGGACAGCATCGTGGTCGACTATTGCGCCGGCGGCGGCGGCAAGACGCTGGCGCTGGCGGTGCAGGGTCTGCCCGCCGCCGATCCGGCCCGGGTCGCCGCGCCCAGCCCGGCCGGCTGGTCGCCGACCGGCGCCGATGAGCTTGCGGCGGCGAAGAGCGAGCCGGCGGCCGCGCCGATGCGGCTGATCGCCTGCGACGTGGTGCAGAAGCGGCTCGACAACATCCGTCCGCGTCTGTCCCGCGCCGGCGTCGCCGCCGACCTGCGGCTGATCGGCCAGAACGGCGGCGGGGTGGAGGAATTCAACGGCAAGGCCGATCTGGTCTTCGTCGACGCCCCCTGCAGCGGCTCCGGCGCCTGGCGTCGGCGTCCCGAGGACGCGTGGCGGCTCAAGGCCGACGAGATCGAGCGGCTGCACGCCCTGCAACTGCGCATCCTCGGCCAGGCCGCGGCGCTGGTGAAGCCGGGCGGACGGCTGGTCTATGTCACCTGTTCGATCCTGAGCCGCGAGAACGAGGCCGTCGCCGACGCCTTCGAAGCCGCCCACGCCGGCTTCCGCCCGTTACCGGTCGCCGATGCGCTGGCCGCCGACACCATCACCGACGCCGCCCGCACGCGTCTGGCCGGGGCGGCGACGGGCGGCCGCCTGCGCCTGTCGCCGGCCTCGACCGGGACGGACGGCTTCTTCATCGCCCTCTACGAGCGGCGGGCGTGAGCCGGGACTGGACCCTTTCCAGCTTCGGTCCGAAGACCGCCCTCTGCGTCATGGCCGCCGAACCCGAATACGGCCCGGCCCTGCGCAGCCGCATCCGCCCGCTGATCACCGGCGTCGGCCCCGTCGAATCCGCCGCGGCGGTCAGCCACGCGCTGGCTGTGTTGCAGGCCGGGGACGTCCTGCCTGAGCTCGTCGTCTCTCTCGGCTCGGCGGGTTCGCGCACGCTTGAGCATGCCCGCGTCTACCGGGTGAGCGAGGTCAGCTATCGCGACATGGACGCGAGCGTCCTCGGCTTTCCGAAGGGGGAGACGCCGTATCCGCGGATCGCCGCCGTCCTGCCGCTGGCTGATGGCCCCGCGGCCCTGCCTGCGGCCCGACTGGCCACGGGCGGAAGCGTCGTCTCCGGAGCCGGCTATGACGCCGTCGACGCCGACATGGTCGACATGGAGACCTTCGCCGTGGTCCGCGCCGCCGCCCGTTTCGGCCTGCCGGTGATCGGGCTGCGCGGCGTCTCGGACGGCCGCGCCGACCTCTCCCGCCTTGAGCACTGGACCGACGCCCTGGCCGAGATCGACCTGCGGCTGGCCGAGGCCCTCGACCTGTTGCATGACCATTTCACGCCTGTTCTCACGGAGCCCGCATGACCGCCCCCGCTGATCACCAGAAGGTCCTGATCGTCGACTTCGGCAGCCAGGTCACCCAGTTGATCGCCCGACGCCTGCGCGAGGCCAACGTCTATTGCGAGATCCATCCGTTCAACAAGGCCGAGGCGGTGGTCGATGAGATGAAGCCGAAGGCCATCATCCTGTCCGGCGGCCCGGCCAGCGTGCTGGAGCCCGACAGCCCCCGCATCGGCCGCAAGCTATTCGACCTCGGCCTGCCGATGCTGGCCATCTGCTACGGCCAGCAGCTGCTGTGCGACGTGCTGGGCGGCAAGGTCGAGGGCGGCCATCACCGCGAGTTCGGACGGGCCGAGATCGTCATCGCCGACGAGACGCCGCTGTTCGCCGGCATCGGCGCGGTCGACCATCGCGAGCCGGTGTGGATGAGCCACGGCGACCGCGTCGCCGCCATTCCCGAAGGGTTCAGGGTCGTCGCCACCTCGGCCGGCGCGCCGTTCGCGGCCATCGCCGACGAGGCGCGGAAAATCTACGCCGTCCAGTTTCACCCCGAGGTCCACCACACGCCGCGCGGGACCGAAATCTATCGCAACTTCCTGTTCGGCATCGCCGGGCTGAAGGGCGACTGGACCATGGCCGCCTATCGCGACGAGAAGATCGCCCAGATCCGGGAACAGGTCGGCGACGCGAAAGTCATCTGCGGCCTGTCGGGCGGCGTCGACTCCTCGGTCGCCGCCGTGCTGATCCACGAGGCCATCGGCGACCAGCTGACCTGCGTCTTCGTCGACACCGGCCTGCTGCGCAAGGACGAGGCCGAACAGGTCACGACCCTGTTCCGTGAGCACTACAACATCCCGCTGGTGCACGTTGACGCATCGAAGGAATTCCTCGGCGAACTGGCCGGCGTCTCGGACCCCGAGACCAAGCGCAAGATCATCGGCCGGGTGTTCATCGAGATCTTCGACCGCGAGGCCCACAAGGTCGAGGGCGCGGAATTCCTCGCCCAGGGCACCCTCTATCCCGATGTGATCGAAAGCGTCTCGGCCTCGGGCGGACCGTCCGCCGTGATCAAGAGCCACCACAATGTCGGCGGCCTGCCGGACTTCATGAAGCTGAAACTGGTCGAGCCGTTGCGGGAACTGTTCAAGGACGAGGTCCGCGCCCTGGGCCGCGAGCTGGGCCTGTCCGACGCCTTCGTCGGACGCCACCCCTTCCCGGGGCCGGGCCTGGCCATCCGCATCCCCGGCGAGATCACCCCCGAGGCGGTCGAGACCCTGCAACAGGCCGACGCCATCTACCTCGAGGAAATCCGCAAGGCCGGCCTCTACGACAGCATCTGGCAGGCCTTCGCCGTCCTGCTGCCGGTCAGGACCGTCGGCGTTATGGGCGACGCCCGCACCTATGAGAAGGTGCTGGCCCTGCGCGCGGTCACCTCGACCGACGGCATGACCGCGGACTTCTTCGAGTTCCCGTGGGACGTTCTGGGCCGCTGCGCGACGCGCATCGTCAATGAGGTCCGGGGTGTGAACCGGGTGGTCTATGACGTCACGTCCAAGCCGCCGGGCACGATCGAGTGGGAGTGAGGGCCGAGGCGGACCTCCGGGTTTCGCGACCGGATCGGTTCAGTCCGCGATAGCCTCATAGCTGAGCTTGAACGCGTCACGGAGCGCCGAGACGCGACGGTTGTCGAAGTCCGCGCCGCGGCAGGCGAAGGCGATCTGACGTGTCGGCGCGTTCTTCCCGAGCGATATCTGGCGAACGGGATAGGCGTCGACCATGGCGCCCCGCGCCTGCGGGATGATCGAAACGCCGAGCCCGGACGAGACCATGGCCAGGACCGCCTCGATAGACTCCAGCTCGAATTTGGGCGTCATCGAAGGCGCGACCCGGCGCATATAGGTCGCGGCGACGCGACCGCTTGTGAGCGAGGTGTCGAACTGCAGCCAGTTGTAGCGCCGGACCAGGCCCGCGATGGACTCACCCTCGCTGTCAGGCGGGGCGACGAACACGAACGGCTGCTCGGTCAGGTCCTCCCAGTACAGCCGGCTTGACCCGCCGGACGTCGGACGGATGAGGGCGGCTCCGTCCAGGCGGCCCGCCTTGAGCTGGTCGAGAAGTTCAACCGAATCACCCTGTATCACCCGGACGCTCAACTCCGGATGCCGGCGATTGATCTCTCGCAGGACGTGCGGAATCATCGTCGGCTGCAACGACCGGATCGTGCCGAGAACCACCCGGCCTGTCAGGGCGATGGTCTGACGCGTGCGCGCGGCCTCGACGGCATCCAGCGCGGCGCGCACGTTCTCGGTCAGCTCCCGGGCGAGCGGAGTCGGTTTCGAGGTCCGTCCGGACCGGTCGAAAAGGGGTTGCCCCAGATACTCCTCAAGGCGCTTGACCTGAAGGCTCACGGCGCTGGCGCTCAGGCCCATGTCCTCTGCCGCGCCGGCGAAACTGCCGTTCCGCAGGATGGAATCCAGGGTGATGAAGAACTCGAACTTCACGTGGGACCTCCCGGCCTGACCAGCGCTCTCCGCGCGCCGGACCCGGTATGCGCGTATGATGATGATAGATGAGATTACCTCATCTTTCGCTGAACGAAACATCACTATTGCTTTAGTTCAGCCGGGTCTACGTCTCTTCGTACGGGTTCAGGTCCAGGGATACGTCCCGGCCTGCACCCCGACCGACACGCCCGAAGAGGCGCTTGCGGTTAGGGAAGGAAATACAGTGCCACGCGAACACGCGATCAAACTGCTCATCGACGGCGTCTGGGTTGAGGGCGACGGAGACTCCATCTCCGTTGTCGACAAATACTCGGGCCAGCCGATCGGTCTCATCCAGAGCGCCTCGACCGCCCAGGTCGACGCCGCGGTCTCCGCGGCGCGCCGCTCGTTCGAGTCCATCAAGCTTGAGCCCCATGAACGCTACCGGCTTCTGATGCGGGTCGCGGACCTGATCGAGGCCAACCGCGATGCGCTCGCCGAGCTGATCATCAGCGAATCCGGCGTGCCATGGAAGGATTCGAACAATGAGGTCGGCCGCGCCGCCGAGACCTTCCGCCTGTCGGCCGAGGAGGCCAGACGTCTGGTCGGCGAGATGGTGCCCATCCAGGGCGCCGCGGGGCAGTCACACCGGATGGCGTTCACGATCCGCGTCCCGCGCGGTGTCGTCGGCGGCATCAGCTCGTTCAACTCGCCGCTCAACATGGTCGCCCACAAGGTCGCGCCTGCGCTGGCGGCCGGCAACAGCGTGGTCTTCAAGCCGCCGGCGGCGACGCCCCTGTCCGCGACGCGGCTGTTCGAGCTGATGCTCGAGGCCGGCGTGCCGCCCACCCATATCAATCTCGTGCATGGTGAAGGCCGCGGCGTCGGCCAGCAGCTGGTCGATCATGAAGGCATCGACTTCTTCACCTTCACCGGCAGCACGCCGGTCGGCAAACTCATCCGCCAGAGCCGTGGGCTGCGCCCGGTCGCCCTGGAGTTGGGCAGCATCGCCGCCACCATCGTCTGCGCCGACGCCGATCTTGATCGGGCGGCCCTGCGGTGCGCCCAGTCGGGCTTCCGCCGTCAGGGACAGGCCTGCACCTCGACCCAACGCCTGTTCGTCCAGCGGGAGATCCTCGAGACCTTCACCGCGAAACTGATGTCGGAGGTCGCGTCGCTGGTGGTCGGGGATCCGCGCGATCACCACACCGATGTCGGGCCGATGATCAGCGAGAAGGATGCGGCCCGTGCCGAGGCCTGGGTCCAGGAGGCCGTCGCCCAGGGCGCGACCCTGCTGGCCGGCGGCGTCCGGACCGGCTCCGTGCTGCCGCCGACCGTGCTGACGGACGTCACGCCGGGCATGCGGGTCCTGTGTGAGGAGATCTTCGCTCCCGTCTTGTCGATCATTCCGTTCGATACGCTCGATGAGGCCATCGACCGGGTCAATGCGACCGAGTTCGGGCTCGCCGCAGGCCTGTTCACCCGCGACATCCAGCGGGCCCTCGAGGGCGCGGCGCGCCTGCATGTCGGCGTGGTCCACCTCAACGACGCCTCGAGCAGCCGCGTCGACCTCATCCCGTTCGCCGGGGTGAAGGAAAGCGGTGTCGGCGTCGAAGGCCCGAAATACGCGATCCGCGAGATGACTGAAGAGCGCCTCGTGACGGTGACCCTGTGATGGACGGAACAATGAACGAGCAAGGCGTGACCGGCGCGATCTTCATGGCCCAGTGCCTGAAGGAGGAGGGCGTCGAGAAGGTCTTCGGCCAGTGCGGCCACACCAACTACGCCCTCATCGACGCCTGCCAGCGGCTGGGCATCGAATACATCTCCTTCCGTCACGAGCAGCAGGCGGTCCACGCGGCCGACGCCTACTATCGGGTGTCGAAGAAGCTGGCGGTCATCAACGTGCACCTGTCGCCCGGCCTGACCAATACGGTCACCGGCGTCGCCTCCGCCGCCATGGACGGCACGCCGATGGTGGTGATCACCGGCAACACGCCGTCCTACCATCACCCCCGCGAGGCCCATCAGAGCATGCGGCTGCATGCCGACGCCTCCCAGGGCGACATCTTCCGGCCGATCTGCAAGCGGGTCTGGCGCGTCGACGACGCCAAATTCCTGCCCGAGATCATGCATCGCGCCCTGAACATCGCCCAGACCGGGCGGCCCGGCGCCGTGCTGCTCGACATCCCGATGGACGTCTTCTCGCAGAAGATTTCGGCCGCCCCGGTGACGCGTTCGCGTCGTCCCAACTTCCCCCGCTCGATGGGCGACGCCCAGGGTGTGGCCGAGGCGGCCCGTCTTTTGTCCTCCGCCGCCAATCCGGTCATCTTCGCCGGCAACGGCGTGGCGCTGTCGGGCGCCTTCGCAGAACTCCAGGCTCTGGCCGAACGGCTGGGCGCGCCGGTGGCCACCACCCTGGTCGGCAAGGGCGTCTTCCCCGAAACCCATCCCTTGTCGCTGGGCACCACCGGCATCTGGGGCTCGCGGGTCGCCAACGAAAGCGCCCGCAACGCCGACGTCATCCTGGCCGTCGGCACGGCCTTCGGGGAGGCGGACTGCAGCTCCTGGCGGCCCGAGCACACCTTCAACATCCCCGGCACGAAGCTGATCCAGATCGACATCGATCCCCAGGAGATCGGCAAGAGCTATCCTGTCGACATCGGCATTCTCGGCGACGCCAGGGCGACGCTGGCCCAGCTTGCCGCTGCGCTCGCGGATACGCCCCGACCGACTGCCGCGGCCCAGGCCCAGGCTGCGGTCACGGCGTCGCGCAAGGCGGCCTGGCGTGAGGAGCTGAAAAACACCCAGCTGGTCGACACCAAGCCGATCCACCCGGCCCGCCTGCTCATGGAGCTGTCGAAGGCGGCCCCCGCCGATGCGGTGTTCGTCACGGATGTGGGCTGGAACAAGAACGGCGCGGGCCAGCAGCTTGAGATCGCCAGCCCGGCCGGATTCATCACCAGCGGCGGCATGGCGACGATGGGCTATTCGCCCGGCGCCGCGATCGGGGCCAAGCTGGGCGCGCCGGAGCGCAAGGTGCTCGGCCTCGTCGGCGACGGCGGCCTGATGTCGGTTCTGGGCGCCCTGACCACGGCGGTCGAACTGGACATCCCGGTCCTCTGGGTGCTGTTCAACAACTTCTGCTATTCGACCATCCGCACCGTCGGCACGACCTATTTCGACAACAGCTACGGCACCGAATTCCGGACGCCGGACGGCGAGCTCTACAATCCCGATTTCCAGATGCTGGCCAAATCCTTCGGGATCGAGTCGGCGTTGATCGAGGAGCCCGACGACCTCGAGGCCGGGATCAAGGCCGCCCTGGCCAAGGACGTTCCCTTCCTGCTCGAAGTCCGCACCCGCGGCGACGTCCCCATGCCGCGCACCGGCTACTGGGACATCGCCGACTTCCTGGCGCACGGCAATGACTGAGGCGCGCCCCGTCTCATCCCCCGCCCTGCGCCAGCGGGACTATGAACCCGCGGCCGGCGGCCCGCTGGACGGCGTGCGGGTGCTGGACCTGTCCCGGCTGTTCGCCGGCAACGTCCTGACCCAGATGCTCGGGGATTTCGGCGCCGAGGTGATCAAGGTCGAGCCGCCGAACGGCGACACCCTTCGCGGATGGAAGACACGCGGCGTCTCCACCCACTGGAAAATCTACGCCCGCAACAAGAAGAGCCTGTGCCTCGACCTTCGCTCGACCAGGGCGCGGGAACTGCTGCTTGACCTGGTTCCATCGGCGGGGATCGTCGTCGAGAGCTTCCGACCCGGCGTCCTTGAGGCCATGGGGCTCGCCCCCAAGATCCTGCTGAAGCGCAATCCCAAACTGGTGATCGTGCGCATCTCGGGCTGGGGCCAGGACGGTCCCTACTACCAGCGGCCGGGCTTCGGCACGGTGATCGAGGGTATGTCCGGCTTCGCCTCGATCAACGGTTTCGAGGACCGCGAGCCGATCCTGCCGCCCATGTATCTCGCCGACGGCGTCGCGGGGGTCTACGGCGTCTCCGCCGCGCTGCTGGCGCTTCGGGAGGCCGAGCGGCCCGGGGGCAAGGGCCAGGTCATAGACTTGCCGCTCTACGACCCGCTGTTCGCCCTGCTGGGCCCGCAAGCCGCCAATTTCAGGCTCACCGGAGAGACCCGCAAGGCCACCGGCAGCCGGTCCAGCAACTCGGCCCCGCGAAACGCCTACCGGTGCCGCGACGGAAAATACGTCAGCCTGTCGGGTTCGACCCAGTCCATGGCCGAGCGGATTTTCAACGCGATCGGCCGCCCGGACCTGATCCTTGACCCGCGGTTCCGGACCAATGCGGACAGGCTGAACAACGTCGCCGCGCTGGACGAAGTGATCGGCGGCTTCATCGCCGGCTTCGACCAGACCGAACTGGTCGCCCTGATGGAAAAGGCCGAGGTGACCGTCGGGCCCATCTACGACATCGGCCAGATCATGGTCGATCCGCATGTGGTGGAGCGCGAAATCCTCGCCGACTACCCCGATGCCGACATCGGCAGCCTGCCGATGCACCATGTGGTGCCGCGCATGTCGGAAACGCCCGGATCCATCCGCTATCCGGCGCCGCGACTGGGCGAACACAACCGAGCCCTTCTGGGCGAGCTCGGCATCGGCGACGCTGACTACGAAGGCCTGGTCGCCGCCCGGGTGGCGATCGAGGATCGCGCCCCCGACGCCGGAGCGGAATCGTGACCCCCGTGTGGCGCTCGCTCCAGTATGTGCCGGCTCACGTTGAGAAATACGTGTCGAGCCCGCATATCGCAGCCGCGGACGCCGTCATTCTCGATCTGGAAGACAGTGTTCCGGCCGACAGGAAGACGCTCGCCCGGGCGGGGCTCGCCACCGCCATCCCGACGGTCGCCAGCGCCGGCGCCGACGTGCTCGTCCGCATCAACGACGGCGACATGGCGGCGGACGATATCGTCGCCGCGGTGCAGCGCGGCGTGGCGGCGCTCGTCATACCCAAGGTACGCGATGCGGCGCGTCTCAAGGATCTGGACCGTCTGGTCTCCGACGCCGAGGCGGGAGCGGGAATGGCGGCCGGGTCAGTGCGCTTTGTCGTCCTGATCGAAACGGCGGACGGCTTCCTGGACATGCTCGCCATCGCCAGGGCGACCCGGCGAACCGTCGCGATCAATCTCGGCAATGAGGACTTCGCCCTCGATCTGGGCATGGAGGCCAGCGATGAGACCTTGCTGATGCCGCGTCAGCAATTGGTTATCGTCGCGGCGGCGGCCGGGATCATGCCCCTGGGCCTGATGGGCTCCGCGACCCGGTTTGACGACTCCGACGCCTATCGGGCGCTGGCGCTGAAGTCGCGGCGGTTCGGATACGTCGGGTCCAGCTGCATTCACCCGTCGCAGATCGCGATCCTGAACGAGGCCTTCTCGCCGACGGCCGAGCAGATCGTCGAGGCGCGCCGTCTGGTTCAGGCCGCGGAGGCGGCGGGAGCCGATGGGCGCGGCGCCTTCCCGATCGACGGCCGGATGATCGACGGGCCGATCGTCGCCCGGGCCCAAGCCCTGATCGACCGGCATCAGACCATAGAGGCGCGAGAGACGATGCGCGCCGGCGCTGAAAACAGTCCAATAAACTCAATAACCTAACAACAAAAACAAGTACGGCCCAGATCAATGGAGCCGATAGAGCAACATAGAGGGAGGATTAGTAATGAACGTGATTGAAAAGAGTGCAGGTGTTGATTTCCGCCGCTTCGGCCAACTCGGCTGGCGAGCGGGACTGATGAGTTCGGTCGCCCTGGCTCTGGTCGCGGTTCCCTCCCTTGCATGGGCCCAGGACCCCGGCCGTCCCACCGCCGCGGCGACCGCCGCCGCCCAGGATGAGGACTCCGACGAAGGCGAGGAGGACGCCTCGGAACTCGACGATGTCGTCGTCACCGGCACGGCCATTCGCGGCGTCGCGCCCGTCGGGTCTGCGACGGTCGGGATCACCCAGGAAGACATCGTCCAGGCGCCGGTTCGGGACGCCAGTTCCCTGGTCGCCCGGTTGCCGCAGGCCTCAAGTCAGGGCGCCACGCTGACGTCGAGCGGCGGCCGCGCGGCCGGCGTCAACCTGCGCGGACTGGGCAACAATGCGACGCTCGTTCTCTTCGACGGGCGCCGTGTGGTGCCGCAGGGCGGCAACGCCCAGGTGTCCGACCCCAACCTGGTGCCGTTCTCCGCCATTGAGCGTGTGGAAGTGGTGACGGATGGCGCTTCGGCCATCTACGGCTCGGACGCGGTCGCCGGCGTCGTCAACTATATCCTGCGCCGCAATTTCGACGGCCTGGAGCTCAGCAGCCGCTACACCACCACCCTCTATGACCAATACGCCATCGATGGCGTGTTCGGGCGCACCTGGTCCGGCGGCAGCCTGCTGGTCGCGGGGGCCTATGACACCAATGACAGCGTGGGTCGTGACGCCCGCGACTACATGTTGCAGGACCTGCGGCCGTACGGCGGCAACGACAACCGCTTCATCGGGACGACGGTTTTTCCGGACGAGGTGGGCGCGCTGATCATCGGCAACAATGTCTACGGTCTGCCGAACACCAATGGCGTGAGACCGACGGCGGCGCAGGTTCTTCCGCGTCTCGGCAATCCCTCCCTGTATGACTCGTCCCACCTGTATGACTTCTACACCGGCCGCGAACGCTATGCCTTCCTGATCAAGGCGCGCCAGGAGATCGCGCCCGGCATCGACGTCGGCTACACCGGAATCTACAACCGGCGGACCAATGAATCCCGCGCCGGCGACGGTTTCGAACGCATTGCGATCCGGGTGCAGCCCACCAGCCCCTACTACATTCCGGGCATGCCCAATCCGACGGCGAACCAGACCGTCGTCTATAACTATTCGCTCAACAATCCGGACACATCTCGCTCGCAGGACAACCTTGAAGAGACCTTCAACCACTCGATCGACCTCACGGCGCAACTGCCCTGGGACTATCGCTTCTCCGGCCTGATCACCTACGGGAAGACAGACTCCTGCAACGTCTGCCAGGCCCAGGTGAACACGACGCGGGCCACGGTCATCGCCAATGACATGTCCTATGGCTTCAACCCCTATCTGACGGGCCGCCAGGCCGCCGCGGACGCGCTCGTGGGCGGGTTCATCCAGCAGTACGATACGGTGCTGTTCGACTCGGTGGCCAAGATCGACGGTTCGCTGTTCAGCCTCCCGGCGGGCGATGTCCGGTTCGCCGTGGGCGCCGAGTTCTCGCGCTACAAGCTGTATCTGAAGGCCCAGAACACCCTCAACCTGACAAACACCTATCAAACGTCGCGCTTCACCAAGAGCGACCGGGACGTCGTGTCGGGCTTCGGTGAAATCTTCGTCCCGATCGTCGGCGGCGCCAACGCCATGCCCTTCATCGAGTCCCTCGATCTGAGCATGGCCCTTCGCTACGACGACTATTCGGACGCCGGAACCACGACGAACCCGAAGGTCGGTCTGACCTGGCGCGTGAATGACGAACTGTTGTTCCGGGGCAGCTGGGGCACATCCTTCAGGGCCCCGACCCTGATCGAGGCCAATCCGGCCACCGTGGGCCAGACCAACCGGGTGTTCGTCAGCAACGGCGCCGGCGATCCCGCCATTCCCATCACCAACCTCAGCACCGGCCAGAGCGCGGTTCTGTCCCGGACCGGCAACACGGCGGGTCTGCAGCCTGAGTCCGCGGAAATCTGGTCGATGGGCGCGGAGTACAGCCCGAACTTCATTCCCGACCTGCGCCTGAGCCTGACCTACTACAATGTCGCCTACGTCGACCGGATCGAGAACCTGCCGAACCAGACCCTGATCCTGGCGAGCCCGGGCAATCTCGCCCTCTACCGCGACTTCTTCATCACCGCGCCTCAGCCCGGCACCTGCGTCAACGGCAACTATGCGACCTACAACCCCGCCTATCTGCCGTGGCTGACCGATCCGAACGCCGTCTTCTCACCCTCGACGATCAACGACTGTTCGCTGGTGGGCATTATCGCCGGCGGGCGCCTGAACCTCGGCGACGTGCGGCAGAGCGGTCTCGATTTCGCGGCCAACTACCGCCACGAGACCGAGTTCGGCGAGTTCCGCTTCTCCGGCAGCTTCTCCAAGATCCTGAACCTGGAGAAGAGCGTTGTGGCGGGCGGCCCCCTGTTCGATGCCCTGGATACCTACGGCTTCCAGGTCAGCGAGCGCGGCCGGCTCGGCGTGAACTTCAACCGTGGCGGCTTCGACGCCAACATGTCCGCCAACTTTGTCGGCTCCTACCTCAACAATGCGACCATCACCGTCGCCGGGACGAAGCTTCCGGATACGGAAGTGCCGTCCTGGACCACGATCGACGCCGGCATCGCCTATGAGTTCGAAGGCGGCGAATCCGGCGCCCTGGACGGAGTACGCGCGTCGATGAGCATCCAGAACGTCTTCGATGAAGAGCCGCCGATCGTTCTGAGCGGAACCACTGCGGTTGACCTGGGCAACCACAATCCGTTCGGCCGGATCTTCTCGTTCGAACTCAGCAAGCGGTTCTAGGCCTAAGACCGGTCCCGCGCGTTCCAGTGCGGGACCGGCCGATCCAGGAAGGGTCCACCCGATGAAGACGTCAATCCTTGTTCGCTTCGCCCTCGCTTCCGCGATGGCCGTCCTCATCGCCGGCTGCGCGCACGCGCAGGCGCCGGCCCCGGCCCCGGCTTCGGCCGTTCCGGCGGCCCGGCCTCAGGGGCCCGCAGACCCCTATGAGGGCCGCAAGAAGCTGCTGGTCGTCGCCGACGTCCAGACCGGCTTCCACCACAACTCGATCAGCCATGCGATGGCGACGATCGAACAGATGGGCCGCGAAAGCGGCTTCTACGTCGCCTTCCTGCGTACGGATTCCCAGCTCATCACGTCCGAGCCGATCGTCGGCAGCGGCGCGCGATATGCCGGACGCCAGATCAACGCCCGCAACCTGGACTATTTCGACGCCATCTTCTTCCTCGGCAGCGGGGAGGGGACCCTGACCGACCAGCAGAAGGCCGACCTGCTCGCCTTCGTCCACGATGACGGCAAGGGCTTCATCGGCGGCCATGCCTCGACCGTCGCCTTCTACAACTGGCCGGAGTACGGCGAGATGATCGGCGGCTTCATGGACGGCGAGTTTCCGGTCCAGCCCATGCGACTGATCGTCGAGGATCCCGACTTCCCCGGCGCCCGCGATTTCCCCACCACCTTCACGGACCAGTACCAGTTTCTGAAGGCGCCCTATGACACCGGAGACGTCCACACCATCCTGCGTCTCGACCCGGCCCAATTGACGGCCGAGCAACTGGCCCGGCGGCCGGACGGCGACTTCCCCGTGGTCTGGGCGCGCAACTACGGCCGGGGCAGGGTCTACATCTCCACCTTCGGCCACCTTGACGATCCGTGGGATCAGCCGGCGGTCCGGGAACTCTACCTTGAAGGCATCAAATGGGCGCTGGGCCTGACCGATGCCGACGTCACACCCGACACCCAGCCCCAGTAGAGAGACGGAGCAAGCGATGAAAACGACCATGATGAAGGGTGTGGGCGCGAGCCTGGCGCTGGCCCTGCTGGCCGGTTCGCCCGTCCTCGCCCAGACGCTGCCGGCCGATCAGTGGCCGAGCTACGGCCAGAACGCCGGGAGCACCAATTTCTCGCCGCTGGACCAGATCACGGCCGCGAACGTGTCGACCCTCCGGCGGGCCTGGACCTTCAACTACGGCGGCGGAACCGACAACGAAGGCGACCGCGGGCTGAATTTCCGCTGGGAGGTCACGCCGCTGATCATCGGCGGCGTCATGTACGTCTCGACACCGTCCAATCCGGCCATTCCGGACCTGAAATCGACGATTACGGCGCTCGAGCCCGAGACCGGGCGGGTGATCTGGAAATACGAGTCCGACCGCAACATCCACGGCCGCGGCCTGGCCTACTGGCCGGGCGACGGCCAGGTCGGCCCGCGGCTCTTCTTCGCGACCGAGCAGGGATACCTCCGTGCGCTCGACATGGGCACCGGTCAGCTCGCTGCAGGCTTTGGAGAGCAGGGCGAGATCGACGCCTATGTGGGCGTCGCCTCCGAACTGGTGGGCGAGACCCGGCGCGACACCTGGAGCATTCCCAATCCGGCGTCGATCTACCGGAACCTCGTCATCACCGGCGCCCGGCCGGGCGAGGCGGGGCCTCCGGGACCGCGCGGCGACATTCGGGCCTGGGACGCCCGCACCGGCGCCCTGGTCTGGACCTTCCACACCGTTCCGCAGGAAGGCGAAGCCAACAACGACACCTATTCCAACGACGAATGGCGGGATCGCAGCGGGGCCAATGTCTGGTCGACCATGACGGTCGACGCCGAGAACGGAATCGTCTTTGCGCCGGTCGGAGATCTCAACGGCCGCGCCGCTGGACCCGAACTCTATTCGGCGAGCCTGCTGGCGCTGGACGCCGCCACAGGGCAGCTGAAGTGGTTCTTCCAGATGACCCACAAGGACCTGTGGGACTGGGACCAGCCCACGCCGCCCGTGCTGGTGGATTTCACCGCCAACGGAGAGACCGTCCCGGCCATCGCCCTGACCGGCAAGCAGAGCCTGTTGTTCGTGTTCAACCGGCTGACCGGCGAGCCTTTGCACGCGGTGGAGGAGCGGCCGACGCCGCGCAGCGATGATCCCGCGGATCTGGCCTGGGCCACGCAGCCCTTCCCGGTCCGGCCGGGGCCGCTCGCCCGGACCAGCATGACGCGCGATGAAATCCCCAACATCACGCCGGAGCAGCACGCCTACTGCACCAATTTCTGGGACCAGAACAACATTCTGGACACCGGCCTGTACGGCCGTCCGCTGCTGACCCGCGGCACCCTCAGCTTCCCGTCGACCCTGGGCGGTCCGAACTGGGGCGGCCCGTCCTGGAGCCCGCAGACCGGCCTGTTCATCGTCAATGTCCAGAACATGGGTCAGTATCGCGCGGCGGGTCCCGCCGGCCGCGGCTTCGGCGTCGGCAGTGGACCGCGTCCGCCGGCTCCGGCCGCCCGACCCGCCGGCGAACCCGGCGCTCCGCCGGCGATCGTCCAGTCGGGCTTCAACTTCCGGGTCGACGCCAACACGGTGCTGCCGTGCACGCCCACGCCCTGGGGCGAACTGGTGGCCGTCGACATCAACAAGGGTGAGATCGTCTGGCGCTCGCCGTTGGGCTCCATCCCGGGTCTCGGCGCCGAAGGCGTCGATCTCGGCGCGCGCAACCTGGGCGGAAACATCCAGACCGCGGGCGGCCTGGTCTTCATAGGCGCGACCAATGACCGTCAGTTCCGCGCCTATGACTCGCGGACCGGGGAACAGCTCTGGTCCGTCGAACTGGACGCCAGCGCCCACGCCACGCCCATCACCTACATGGGCAAGGACGGAAAGCAGTACGTGGTCGTGGTCGGGGCGGGCGGCACCGCCGTCGGCTCGCGGCGCATGTCCGACACGTTGAACGCCTTCGTCCTGCCCTGAGGAACGCCCGGGCGGCTGCGTCCCTGAGGGGGCGCCGCCGCCCACCGGCGCGCCTGTCGCGCGCCGGGCCATTGTACAAGGATTTCGACCATGGACTCCGCCGCATCCGGCGCGCCCCGCAGGACGAACGCCCGCTATGGCGTCCTCGCCCTGATCGCGATCGGCACCATGATCAACTACCTGGATCGTTCGCTGCTCAGTGTGGCGGCGCCCTCGATGACGGCGGAGCTCGGCATCGGCGCCGCAACCATGGGCATCCTGTTCTCGGTCTTCTCCTGGAGCTATGCGATGGCCCAGATCCCGGGCGGCGTGCTGCTCGACCGGTTCGGCGTTCGCCTGACCTACTTCTGGTCGGTCTCTCTCTGGTCGATCTTCACCCTGCTGCAGGGTCTCGCGACCAGTCTGGGCGCCCTGCTGGGTTTCCGGTTCGCGCTCGGCGCGGCCGAGGCTCCGTGCTTCCCGGCCAACAGCCGGGTGCTGGTCAGCTGGTTCCCGCAACATGAGCGGGCCCGGGCCAACAGCGTCTACACCGTCGGCATGTACTCGGGGATCGCCTTTCTGAGCCCCGTGCTGTTCTGGATCACGGCGACCTGGGGCTGGCGGGCGCTGTTCATCATCGCCGGCGTGGTCGGGCTGGTCTTCGCCGGGGTCTGGTATCTGCGCTATCGCGAGCCGCAGGAGAGCCCCAAGGCCAACCAGGCCGAGCTCGACTACATCACCGCCGGCGGCGGCATCGCCGCCCAAGGCCGCACGCCCTTCGCCTGGAAGGACGTGGCCTGGCTCCTCAGCAAGCGTCAGATTCTCGGCGCCTCGATCGGCCAGTTCGCGACCAACGCCACGCTTGTCTTCTTCCTCACCTGGTTCCCGACCTATCTGGTCACCGAGCGCGGCATGCCCTGGCTCAAGGTCGGCTGGGTCGCCGTCCTGCCGTTTATCGCCGCCTCCATCGGCGTCCTGATCGGCGGGCAGCTGTCCGACCGTCTGGTCAAACACAGCGGCTCGGCCACCTTCGGCCGCAAGCTGCCGATCGTCGGCGGCCTGTTGCTGTCCTCCACCATCGTCCTCGCCGCCTTCCTCGAAAGCGACGCCATGGTGATCGCCGTCATGTCGATCGCCTTCTTCGGCCAGGGCATGTCGAACCTCGGCTGGACCCTGATCTCGGATGTCGCGCCGAAGCGGCTGGTGGGGCTGACCGCCGGGGTCTTCAACTTCTGCACCAACCTGGCCGGCATCGTGACGCCGATGCTGATCGGCTTCATCGTCGCGGCGACCGGCTCGTTCCTGGGCGGTCTGGCCTTCATCGGCGTGATGGCCCTGATCGGCGCGCTTTCCTACACATTCCTCGTCGGCAAGGTCGAACGCATCATCGAACCGGCCGACCGTCAGCCTTCCGCGGAGGGGGAGTGAGTCGGGTCGGACCCGAACGCCCTTCGCGCAGTAATCCCCAAGTCAGGAAGTTTGAGATGACGACCCCGAAACACGAACACAGGTCTGGCTGGCGACGGGTCGCAGGCGCCTGCGCCGCGGTGCTGATCACGGCGGCCTGTTCCCCCGCCGGGACGTCCGCCCCCGCCTCGGCGGGGACGCCGACGCCGACGCCGTCCGCGCCGCCG